>NZ_JBSHBP010000062.1:0-46911 GCF_053612065.1 Streptomyces sp. NPDC054765
CCCGACGATCACGCCACCTGCCAGAGTGAGGACCTCACCGACGCATCACACCAGCCCCACTGAACTGCGGAAACGAGCTTGGCGGAGCCTCACTGTTCGTCCCACTCGCCATGCGGTTTGCTCGTTGAGGGCTCCGGCCGGCCGCCTCCCCGGACGCCCGGCCGGGGCCGCCGCCGTCACCCCGCCGACCGATTCCGAGAGGCTGCAGCCGTGAATCCGAACCAACCCACCACCCCGCCCTACCTCACCGGACACATGGCCCCGGTTCCCGACGAGACGGAGGCCCGGGATCTGCCCGTGACCGGCACACTGCCACCCGAACTGACCGGGCGCTATATCCGCAACGGACCCAACCCACGGCCCGGCGAGGACCCCGGTCACTGGTTCGGTGGGCACGGCATGCTGCACGGCATCCGGCTAAGCGGCGGCCGTGCCGAGTGGTACCGCAACAGATGGGTGCGCACCAGCCTGCTCGCGGGCACGCCGCCGCTCGGGGGCGGGAGCGGCCGGCCCGATCGTCGCGCGGTCACCGCCAACACGCATGTGATGGAGCACCACGGCAAGCTTCTCGCGCTGGTGGAGAACGGCTTTCCCCATGAGGTCACCCGGGACTTGTCCACCGTCGGGCCGTGCGACTTCGGAGGCCGGCTCACGACGGCGATGACCGCTCACCCCAAGTCCGACCCGGCCACCGGCGAACTCCACTTCTTCGGCTACGGACTCCGGCCCCCCTACCTCACCTATCACCGCCTCTCGGCGGACGGGCGGCTCGTCATCAGCGCGGAGATCGCGGTGCGAGCGCCGACGATGATGCACGACTTCGCGCTGACCGAGCACCACGCCGTCTTCCTCGACCTGCCCATGGTCCACCGGCCGGGCGCACGGCTGCCGTTCGCCTGGGACGAGAGCCACGGCGCCAAGCTCGGTGTCATGTCCTTGCGCGATCCCTGCGAGGTGCGGTGGTTCGCGATCGACCCCTGCTACGTGTTCCACGTGGGCAACGCCCACGAGGACGCCCAGGGCCGCATCGTCATCGACGTCTGCCGGTACGGGGCGGAGCACGCGGACGCCATGTGGGGCCGCATCGGCCCACGCGGCGCGAAGCCGGGAGCCGACACGGAAGCCGCCTTCGCGCGCCTGCACCGGTGGACCGTCGACCCGGCCGTGGGACGAGTCACCGAGAGCCCCCTGATGGACCGGGGCGCGGAGTTCCCGACGATCGACGACGACAGGACAGGACGCCCCAACCGCCACCTGTACGCGGTGGCTTCACCGGTGACGTCCGGCGCACGCGCGGGCATCCTGCGCTACGACACCCGTACCGGCGCCACGGCCGTCCATGAACTGCCGGCCGGCGTACATCCGGGCGAGGCCGTCTTCGTGCCGAGCGCCGCGCCGGGCCGCGACGAGGCCGACGGCTGGCTGCTGACCATCACGACCACACACGACGGGAAGGCGTCGCAACTCCTCGTGCTGGACGCGACGGACGTGGCCGGCGCGCCCGTCGCCGCCGTCACGCTGCCGCGCGGTGTGCCCGCCGGGTTCCACGGCTCGTGGTTCCCCGATCAGCCGGAAGCGGCCTGAACTGCCCTGCTCGGCAGCGGCAATGCGCGCGCACCGCATCCGTGACGCTCCGCGCGGACACACCGCGCCCTCGCCCCTGTGCCCCCGCGACACCACGAGATCCCGGACCTGTCGCCGCGGAACAGCGCACGGCCAACAGGCCGCCCTTAGTGTGAAACACACCGTCGGCCCGCGCACACCGCCGGGCCCCACCACCCCGCCCCGAAGGAGACCCATGCAGTCTCGACGTCTGCTCGCCGGAGCCGCTGTCGCCCTCGCCCTCGTCGGAACCGGGGTCGCCACGGCCACCACGGCCCAGGCGAGCCCCCAGCAGTCCCAGAGCGTCTGTGACGACCTCCGGGCGAGGTACGAGCAGGCACACGACGCGGCCATGGCGGCCCAGCAGCAGGGCGCGCCCGCGGACCAGGTCCGTGCCCTCATGGAGCAGGCCGAGGCGGCCGACGCCGCCTACAAGAACGCAGGCTGCGCCTGAGCGCACCCGTTCTCCGAGGCCGAGGTCCGGCTGCCCGGCCCGTGGGGGCGCCGGGTGGCCGGACCTCTGTGTCAGGGCCGTGCACGGGGACGTGACGCCGTGCACGGGGACGTGACGCCGTGCACGGCCGCGGTCCGCGCGGTCCCTGCGGACCGGAACCTCAGTCCGCCGGCGAAGCCGGGCCCGGACACACCATGCGAAGGAAGACACCGAGGACATGAGCAGTGACCCGGCCAACTACACCACCGCGGTACTGGAGCGACTGCGGGCGAAGGGCGACCGCGACTCGATCGTGTTCGGAGCCCGGCGGCTCAGTGGCGACGAAGCCTCCGAGAAGGTCCTGGAGTTCGCCGCGGCACTGCGCGCCGCGGGACTGGAACCGGGAGACGGGGTGGCACTGTTCACGCACAACTCCCCGGAAGCGGTGCTGCTCGAACTCGCCGTGCACTTCGTGGGCTGCCGACTGGTCTTCGTGCCGCTCGCACTCGGCGGGAGCGAACTCGAAGGCCTGATCAGGCGCGCCGACGTCAAGGCGTTGCTGTTCGATCCCGCTCTCGCCGACCGGGCCCTGCCGGTCACCACGCGAGTGGGTGTTCCCCACGTCTTCAGCATCGGAACGTGCCCCGGGGCATCCGACTTCCCGGCCGCGGCGTCCGGCCGGGAAGGCCTCACACCGGGCGAGGCCGCCGGCGCCGGCCACGTGGCCACCCTCTTCTACACGGGTGGCACCACGGGCGAGCCCAAACTGGTCGTGCACCGCCACGCCTATTACGAGGAGCTGGCGCGCGACGCGTACGGCTACCTGCCCGCCGCGACGGAGCCCGTCCTGCTCACCTCCACACCGGTGACGCACGCCAGCGGCCACCGGACCCTCCTCGTGGGCATGCTGACCGGGCAGACCGTCGTGCTGACGAGGTCGTTCGACGCGGGCACCGTGCTGTCCCTGATGGAGAGCGAACGCGTCACCGGGGTGATGCTGGTAACGCCGTGGCTGTACGAACTGCTCGACCACCCCAGCTGCCTCCCACACCGCTTCCCCGCCCTGCGGAGGATCTACTACAGCGGCTCAGCCGCCTCTCCCGAGCGCCTGTGCCAGGCGGTCGAACGCTTCGGGCCCGTGATGCACCAGATCTACGGCGCGTCGGAGACCGGCAGCATCGCCGAACTCGCCCCGCGGGAGCACGACCTGAGCAGGCCGAGGACCCTCAGCGGTTGCGGACGACCGTCCAGGGGAGTGGAGGTCGAGGTGCGCGACGAGGACGGCAAGCGGGTCCCGGCGGGTGACCTCGGCGAGCTGTACCTGCGTGCCCGCAGCGTCATGGAGGGCTACTGGAAGGACCCGGAGCGCACCGCGGAAGTGCTGGACGACGACGGCTGGTTCCGCAGCGGCGACATCGCGCACCAGGACGAGGACGGCCACCTGTACCTGGTCGACAGGGCCCGGGACGTCATCGTGTCGGGCCGCACGGCGGGCAACGTCTACTCCCGCCTCCTCGACGACTTCCTCGCTACGTACCCCGGCATCCGCGAGGGCGCCGCCGTCGGCCTGGCGGACCGCGAACGCAAGGAGACGGTGCACGCGGTACTGGTGCTCCAGGACCCGGACGCCACACCGGATCTGCCGGCCCTGACGGACGCGATCACCGAGGCGCTCGGCGAGTTGTACGCCCCCTCCTCCTACTCCTTCGCCGACGTCTTGCCGCGTACGGCCGTCGGCAAGACCGACAAGAAGGCCCTGCGCGCAGCCCTGACACCGGCCCGGTTGTGACCCGTTCGGGCCGTGACGCCGCCTCCGGCCGTGCTTCGGGGCGCTGGATCACCGGCTCACAGGCCGCGTGCACCGCCGACGGCCCGGCGCGGTGCGCGACAGGGTGTGTGTGACCCACAGGACGGGGGGAGTGGCCTGTCCCGGCTGGACAGAGGGAGGGCGCTGCCGCGCTCCTACGCTCACAACGGCACGTCGTTTTTTTCGGGAGAGGCAGTAACAGCAACCACTTCCCACGGCGGCCCGTCTAGCGCGGCACGCGTCATCACACACCGCACGGAGGAGTGGCGAGAATGAACACATCGCCGGGTCGGCGCGCACACGCCGTTGTTGTCGGAGGCTCGATCGGGGGCATACTGATGGCCCGTGTGCTCAGCGAGTTCCACGACCGTGTCACCGTGATCGAGCGGGACCGGTTTCCTGAGTATCCGTCGACACGCCGGGGCACCCCCCAGAGCCGCCAGGTCCACGCGCTCCTCGCGCGAGGCAGGGTGGTGCTGGAGGATCTCTTCCCAGGCCTGACCGATGAGTTGGTGGCTGCCGGCGCGCCGCTCGCAGACATGCAGTCGGACATGCACTGGTACCAGGACGGCATGCTGATGAAACCGGCCCCGTCCGGCTTGCGCGGTCTGGGAGTGAGCCGTCCACTCCTCGAGCACGCCATTCGGTCCCGTGTGCGGGACATCTCCGGTGTGACGTTCATGGACCGGTGCGTCGTACAGGGCCTGACCGGGTCTCGGGACGGCAGCCGGGTCACGGGGGTCCGGCTCCGCGCCGACGGCGCAGCCGCCGATTCGGGACTGGTGGCCGACCTGGTCGTCGACATGTCGGGACGGGGGTCGCGTTCTCCGGCGTGGCTTGAAGACCTCGGATACGGTCGCCCCTACGAGGAGACCGTGCGTGTACGGACGACGTATGTGGCACGGGTCTATCAGCGGGAGTCCCATCATCTGGGCGGGCGGTGCCTGACCGCGTGCTCCGCCTTCCCGGGCACACCGCGAAGCGCCATCGCGATCGCCCAGGAAGGCGGCCTGCTCACCCTCTCACTCGGGGGCTGGCTGGGCGTGACGCCGCCGACCGACGACGCCGGCGCCCTCGCTCACGCGGAGAGCCTTGCCACGCCCGACTTCGCCGAGATCATCCGCACGGGGAAGCCTGTGACCGAACCGGCGCTGATGCGCTTTCCCGCCGGCATCCGGAAGCGTTATGAGGATCTTCCGAGCCTCCCCGGTGGATACCTCGTGGCCGGGGACGCACTGTGCAGCTTCAACCCCTTCTACGGGCAAGGGATGACCGTGGCTGCGCTCCAGGCTGTGCTTCTGAGGGACCTCCTGGACGACGACCACAACGATCCAGGCCCGGCATTCCTCCGAGCCGCCGCCCGGGTGCTCGACACCCCTTGGAACATCGCGGTCGCCGGAGACCTCAGATATCCCGAGGTGGACGGAGTGCGCACCGCGCAGATGCGGCAGTTCGCCGACTACCTCACGCGCTTCCGCAGGGCCGCTCAGGACGACGCACACCTGGGTGCCCTGCTCCTTCGCGTGACGAACATGATGGACGACCCCGCTGTCCTGGCCGCGCCGGACGCGGCGGAGCGGGTCGAGGCCGCGCTCGCCGGACGCCGTTCCGTGCTGTGAGGCGATCCGGGCCTCCGGCTGGGGTTCTGCCGGCGGCGCCTGCGTCGCTTCACAGGTGTGACCGCCTGTGGCGGAGCGCCGGTCCAGCGGGGCGGTGACGGGGCTCCGCGCGATGTCCGCTTCCCAGTGCAGCGTGCTGAGGCTGATCTCGCTCCGCTCGTTTCAGCGCGCGCTCCGACTACTTCAGGCGTACGGGAAGTGCGGCCAGGCCGTTCATGATCATGGATGGTGTCCTGAACAGGTCTTCCGTGGGTACGGCCAGGCGAAGATCGGGGAAGCGGTCCAGAAGCGTACGGAGTACGGTCCGTGCTTCGATCCGGGCGAGGGGTGCGCCGAGGCAGTGGTGGATTCCGTGGCCGAAAGCGACGTGGGCGGGGCCTTCGCGGGTGATGTCCAGTCCGGTGCCGGAAGGGAACCGCCTGTCGTCCCGATTGGCCGCCAGCAGTGCGAAGTAGACTACCGCTCCCTCGGGGAGTGTTACCCCGCCCACTTCGACGGGCTGCGCCGTTCGGTAGGGCGTGGTGGTCTGCACGGGGCTGTCGTACCGCAACAGCTCCTCGATCGCCCCGTCAAGGAGCTCCGGTCGTTCCCGAAGCAGGTCGAGCTGGCCGGGATGGTCCAGCAGGGCGTGTACACCGTTGCCGATCAGATTGACGGTCGTCTCGTGTCCTGCGATCAGCAAAAGGAAGATCATCGAGGTCAGTTCGTCCTCGGTGAGACCTTCCCCCTCGTCGCGCGCGCTGATCAACGTGGAGAGCAGGTCGTCCTGCGGTGTGTGCCGTCTCTTGACGATCAGCCAGCGGCTGTAGTCGAGCAGCGAGGTGACGGACCGCAGGTAATCCTGAGGGCTGTAGATTCCGGGTGACACCACAGCAGCCGTCCAGGAGCGGAATTCAGTGCGGTCCTCCTCAGGGACGCCGATGAGCTCACAGATGACGTTGAGGGGCAGCGGATAGGCCAGTGCGGTGATCAGGTCCACGTACTCCGGTCCCTGAGCCGCGTCCAGCAGCTCGTCCGTCATCTGCTGTATACGCGGCGCCAGTTCCTCGACTCTGCGTCGGGTGAAGGCCGAGGTCACCAGTTTGCGCAGCCGGGTGTGGACGGACGGGTCGCTGTTGAGCATGTGTGAATGCACTGCGCGCGCCGTCTCTTCCGGCAGCGTGCTTATGTACGCTGCCGCTCCCCACCCGCCCTTGACGATGCGCGGGTCGGCCAGCAGTGCTCGCGTCTCCTCGGAGCCGGTCACGAGCCAGCCCACAGTCCCGGACGGCGCTGTGATCGGGTGAACGGGCCCCTGAGCGGCGAGAGCTGTGTACAGCTCGTGCCGTCTGTTTCCGGCGACGGCGGCGAAGGGGCTCGGTTCGGCTTGTGCGTTCACGTTGTTGCTCTCTCTTCTCTTTCTTCCCGGTGCTGGGTGTGCGGCGTGTGGGACAAAGGCACACGGTGGTGTGGACGTGGAGTTCTTTGGGGAATCGCCCTCAGCTGCCGTGTTGCCCGGCTGAACACCTCATGCGGCGGGGGGCCGATGTGGCCGGAGCGGCACTGCCGAAGAAAGCGCCGACGCCCTGAGCCAGTCCCGCCTTCGGCTGGTCGACCCGCGGTCAGCCGAGGCGGACGGCGGGTCTTCTGTGCCATCCGGCGTCAGAAGGCCTGCGTGTTTCCCCCGAGAGACAGCGAGTGTGTCTCCCTCGCCGTGAGTGTCCGCCAGGAGGAATGCCCCCGCTTCATCGGAGGGTTCCCACTCGTCAAAGCCTAGGCCTTATGCCGGGCCCGTCGGTGGTGTCTTCTCGTCGGTGCACAGTTTCCTGACCGAAAGGGCGTGAAATGGGCGGCCAGGCGCACCGGGCCAGGACTTCGGTGGGCAAGGGAGGAGAAACCGCGTTGGATGCCACCGTAACGAAACCGGGGTGGAGCAGCCGGGCTGTGTGTGACCACGGGAGGTGTGCATGTGGTCAGTTCGGTGCGGTGCCAGGTGTGTCCCGCGGGAGGTGACCCCTTGGGCGCGATGAGTCCCGGTCGGGTCGCGTCCGTCCGATCCGTCCTGTCGCTTTCCCACAACTGTGCTTCTTTTCGCGGTACTTCACACACACGAGTGGCCGGTGCGTATTCCCTAGAGTAATGGTGGCTCGAGAGGCTGTTCCGGATCGGCCGGCCAACCCGTTGGTCCGTGACCGGATTACGTGGATCTGTTGTACCGGTGGGCGGGTTTCCTGAACCCGGCTCCGGTGGGCCGACGGCCGTGATCGGTCATGTCCGCATTCCGGGGTTTTTCGAGTCCGCTCAAGAATCTGCAGAATTTCCCGATCAGAAAGAGATGTGCCCAGATGGTACGAATCAGTCGGACGCGGAAGAAGATCGTCGCGGCGGCCGTGACGGCAATGGCAGCGGCCACGCTCGGCATGGCTTCCAGTGGGCAGGCGTCCGCGGCCGAGCCGTGCGGGGGACCGGGCTCGGGCCTCATGTGTGTCTACACCGACAATGATTACCAGGGGGCGGCTTCACAGACCGCCACCAGCAGCTTCTCCGATCTCTCCGGAACGGGGATGAACGACGCGATCTCCTCGATAGCGAATTTCACGTCCCGGGACATGTGTTTCTACGCGGACCCGAACTACCAGGGGGACACCCTTGTCATTCCGGCCGGCTTCGAGGCGTCCAATGTGACGAACCTGCCTCATTTCTCGATGAATGACAGGATCTCCTCCTACAGGCCATGCCCCTGGGCATCGCAGTCCCACACGTCGTAAGGGCATGTGATCTGTCGCGGGGGCGCCGCTGTGTCCTGGCCGTCTGGGTGAGGCCGACGTAGGGGCGCCCGGCACGCCGCGGCCCGCGCCGGCCCCGGCCGTACCATCCGGCCGGGGCTCCCGCACCCCTTCGTCCATGCGGCGCCCGGTTCCGGCGTCGTGAGCCGCCGCCAGGTGTGCGTCTGTACGGACAAGGGCGGTCGGACCGTGGGCCCAGCGCCGCGGTGCGGGATCGCGACGGGCACTCTCCTGCGGCGAGGGCTGTGGCTCAGCGCCAGTCCGTGGCGTTGGCCGCCGCCGACCCGCGCGCGTCGGGGCTCCCGCGGTCCTGGCCGAGCGTCAGCCGATACGTCACGTCATGGAGGCAGGGCAGTGGAATTGCAGTGGGAACGTCTTGTCGGTGTGTGGACTCTTATCAGTGTCACCGACCTCGACGGCGAGGGGCACGTACGCTCCAGGCCCTACGGCGAGGCGCCACAAGGGCAGCTGATCTATACGCGGGACGCACGCATGGCCGTCGTCATCGTCGGCCGGGGTCCGGCCCCCGCGGTGGCGTACGTGGGACGAGTGATCGCCGAAGGTGAACTGGTACGGCACGTGGTGGACGTCGGCCTGCCGCCCTTCACCGAGGACCAGGAACGCTACGCCCGTTTCGATGAGCGGCCCGGCCAGTTGGTCCTGGCGACCGACCGCCCCGGCCGGCCCCGTATCGAACTGGTCTGGACGCGGAGGGTGAACGGGACGGAACCAGTGGGGCGTTGAGCCCTCTTCTCGGTGTACGGAGGTCACTGTCCCGTCGCGGGGCGGCGCGCTGCTCCGCGACGCGCGTTTCAGGCTTCGGTCCCATCCGCACCGAACGCCGGGCCCAGGAGGGCCGACCACGCCGACGCGTTCAGGGCCGCAGGGGTGTCGTCGATGCCGAGCACCCCGAAGCCGCCACTGAGATGCAGCACGGTCTGACCGTGCGCCGTCGCCCACAGGAAGCGGGCGATGTGGGCGGCGGGTGCGGCGGAGGGAAGTGCACCGGCCCGCTGTGCCTGTTGCACGAAATCGATCATCGGCTCGAACGATGCCCGCTGCGCTTCCTCGGTCTGGCCCCGATAACGATCGGTGAACATGATCTCGAAGAGTTCCGGATAATCGATCGCGAACCGCATGTAGGACACACCGAAAAGGCGGAGCTGGGCTATCGGCCCTGCGGCGTCGCTCAAGGATTCCCCCAGCATTCGCAGCAGTTTCTCGTACCCCCGAGCGGCTACCGCGCCGAGCAGGGCGTCCCGGTTCTCGAAATGGCGGTACGGCGCCGCCACGCTCACACCCACACGGCGCGCGAGTTCATGCAGGCTGAACCCGGCGGTGCCCTTCTCGGCGAGGAGTTTCTGCGCGCCTTCGACGAGGGTCTCTTTGAGTGCCCCGTGATGGTAACGGCCTCGCCCCCTGCTGGTCTGCTCCATGCTGGTGACGCTAACACTCCTCATTCGCTCCACGGGATGTGCACACTGTGCCGTCGCTGGTGCGGGACCTTTGCGAGGTGAACGGAACGATCGACTCGCGTCGTGGCACGTGTGGTCCGTGGAGTGCCGCGATGTCGTACTGCGCTTTCCGGTGTGGAGGCAGGGGCATACGGTTGGGTGTTCCGCGTTTCTCCCGCCTATCGGGTGCGAGCCGGCGCTGCCTCGCCTCTTTACGGTCCCGTGTTCGGGCTCAGGCCCGCTGATTCCCCGAACGCTCCCGGGGACGCCGGAGTCGTGATCGGCACGGGCACCGGACCGGGAGATCTCCGTGATAAGTGGGAGAACCACAGTCACGGCGATGCTGCCTGTGGGCCGGAGCCATCCAGTGTGCGCCGCGCGCCGCCTACGCTGGCCGTACGCGTGATCGTGGCCCGTTCCGATCATGCCGGGCGGGACGCACGGAAGAGCCCACCGCCCGCCTCGTACGGGGCGGAGCGGCCCACCACGTCCGCGGCGCCTGGGTGGGTGGCGAGCCCGCGGTCCGTCACGGCGAAGCGGAACCACTGGTCACGGGTGGCGCTCGCGGCAGCGACGATGGCACTCGTGTCGGCCTGAGGGCGCCCCGGGCCGGCCACCGGCGGTCGCACCGTCCGATACCCCGTCCCAGGACCTCCCGCGCGCCGATGGCGCGGGCCGCGACGAAGACCGGCGCGAGAACGTGAAAACCGATCAGGAGACTGAACTGTGAGACAGCTGCACGGGATCGACGTCGAGCGGATGCGAGCCTTCGCGGATGCCGTCTTCGCCATTGCCATCACTCTCCTCGCGCTGGAGATGACCGTTCCCGAGGGGCTGCCCTCGCGGGAACTGGGCCACGCTTTGGAGAAGGCCCTTCCCACGGTCGCCGGCTACGCCCTCAGCTTCATCGTGGTCGGTGCGTTGTGGTTGTCCCACCACCGGCTCTTCGGCATGGTAAAGGTACTGGACGGATCGCTCCTCTACCTCGACATGGCATTCCTCGGGATCGTCGCGGCCCTGCCGTTCCCGACGAAACTGATCAGCGGCTATCACGGCAGCGCGATCGCCACGTCGGTCTACGCCATGACGATCTGCATTGCCGCGTGCCTGATCACAGCCATGTCCCTGCTGCTGCGCGGGCGCCCGGAGCTGCGCAAGAACGACATCTCGCGTGAGCTCGTCACCGGTTCGATGATGTCGTCTGCCACGGTCGCAGCCGTCTTCGCCACCTCGGTGCCGCTGGCGCTGGTCTCACCAAGCCTGACGGAGTACTGGTGGATCCTGGTCGTCCCCATACGGCGCTGGCTCAGCCGTCGGCCCCAGCCGGTCACCGAACCCGCCCCGTGATCGAGCGGCACCTGGTGAACGCGGTGCTGACGACCGGGAGAGACGTCGGCGTTCTTACTGCTTCTCCGGCACGGCCACCCGGCCGGGCCCACTCTGACGTACCGCTGGAGGAGCCGTTAGGGGCAACCCTGCTCAGGACTTCTCCCTCACCGTAGTGACCGACGCCCGGGTGACGGGGCTGGTCTTCGCGGGCACCCGCTGCACAGGCGTGCGCTACGTGCGCGGGGGCGAGGAGCATTCCGTCGCCGCGAAGACGGAGGTCGTCCTCGCGGCCGGCGCCATAGGCACACCGCACCTGCTGCTGCTCTCAGGGGTGGGTCCGGCCGACCAACTGCGCGCTCACGGCATCGACGTGGTGACGGACCTGCCCGGTGTGGGCGCACAGCTGAGCGACCACCCACTGGCGCTCACCTTCCACGTCGCGGGGCGTGCGATGCCCCCGCAGACGAACAACCACATCGAGGTCGCGGGCGCGCTGCGCACCGACGCCTCGCTCGCTGTCCCCGACGTGCAGGTGTTCTTCATGGACGTGGCGCTGGCGCTGCCCGGACGGCCCGGCTACGCCTTCGGGTTCAGCGCGATTGCACCGCACAGTCGCGGTTCGGTGTCGCTGCTGTCCGGCGATCCCGGCATCGCCCCGGCGATCGACCCCGGGCTCCTGCGCGACGAGCGCGACCTGACGACCATGGTCGCAGCGGCCCGCACCGTCCGGGCGATCGCCGCCGCCCCCGCGCTGGATGCCTGGCGCGGGCACGAGGCACTGCCGGGCCCGTCCGTCACGACGGAGGACCAACTCCGCTCCTGGCTGCGCCGAAAGACATCGACATACTTCCACCCGGTCGGCACGTGCCGCATGGGCAGCGTCACAGACACCCGTCTGCGCGTGCACGGCCTTCACGGCGTACGTGTGGTGGACGCCTCCGTCATGCCGTCCATCCCCGCCGCCAACCCTCATCCCACCGTCCTCGCGGTGGCAGAACGAGCCGCGGAACTCATCATCGCCGACTGCTCCTGAACCTCCGACGGCAGGTGTGGGCCTGCGCCCGGCTGCCCGCCGCTGTGGCGCTGACCTTCGTCACAGAGACGGCGGGAGGCTTCGGGAGCAGCCTCTTCGCCACTGCGGCTGAGCCGTCTCCGCCCATCTGTGCGGCACGAGTTCGGCGGCACGGTGCAACTGCCACCCCGGCCTGTGCTTCGAGGGCTTCCCGGACGGCCGCGCAATCGGTGGCAGCTCCACACCGACCACGTCCTCGCGTGTGGAGATCTCACAGCGTGTGCCGTGCGGGGTCTGCATAGGGTGATCCGTGTCAGCCCATTCCCGTGCGCGCAACCGGGTGCCCCTGACGTCCTCATGCTCTCCGCCTCACGGTCCCGTGCGGCCGGGCTACTTGGGCCAGGCCGAGGACATGCCCCACACCCGCGCGCTGGACGATCAGGAGAAGCACCATGAGCGTCATCACGTACGACTACGTCGTCGTCGGAGCCGGCACCGCGGGGTGCGTGCTGGCTGCAAGGCTCTCGGAGGCTCCGGACACGCGCGTGCTGCTCCTGGAGGCCGGCGAACGGGGCGGGCCCGAGGCGATGGCGTATCCGGACCCGCTGGCCTCTTTCAGCCTGTGGGGGTCGTCCGTGGACTGGGCGTACTCGACCACGGCACAGTCCGGAACCGAGGATGCTGTGCACGCGTGGCCGCGCGGCCGGGTGCTGGGCGGGTCGAGCGCCATCAACGGCATGGTGCACCACCGCGGCCACCCCGCGGGCTACGACGCCTGGGAGGCGCAGGGAGCGAGGGGCTGGAACCACAGCGCGCTGTTGCCGTTCTTCCGGCGCAGCGAATCCGCCGTAGGGCGTGACCCGGGTGTGCGCGGTACGGACGGACCCATGCGCATCGAGCCCGTCCCGGCTCCCGGCCCGCTCGCGGACGCGGCCTTCCGCGCCGCGGTCGAGGCGGGGCACAAGCCGCTGGAGGACGGCAACGGACGGGAGTCCGAAGGGGTCTCGTGGCGTGAGACGAACGTGGTGTCGGGGCGCCGGCAGAGCGCGGCCGACGCCTACCTTTTCCCGGTCCTCGACCGTCCCAACCTCACTGTCCTGACCGGCGCCCTCGTTCGCCGGCTCCTGGTCGAGGACGCACGTTGCCGCGGTGTGGAGTACGCCGTGGACGGGCAAGTGCGTACCGTTGTGGCCGAGCGCGAGACGGTACTGGCGGCAGGGGCGATCGGCTCGCCGCACCTCCTCATGCTGTCCGGGATCGGGCCCGCCGATCATCTCCGGAGCATCGGCCTGTCCGTGGCTGCCGACCTGCCGGGGGTCGGCGGCAACCTTCACGACCATGTGACCAGTTACGTGGTGCATGCCTCGCAGGAAACGCCGGGACCCGGTGGGTCTTCGGCCGAGGCGCAGGTGCTCTGCCGCAGTTCCGCGGATGTCGCACCCGACCTGCTGCTCCTCTTCGTGGGGGCCGCCGTTCGGCCCCGCTGGACCGGCGCGGACCCGGGCGGCTACTCGATCCTGTTCTCCCTCATGGACCCGGCGAGCCGGGGCACGCTCCGGCTACGCGACGGTGATCCGGCCACCTCTCCGTTGCTCGATCCGGCCTACCTCAGCGATGACCGTGACCTCGACCGCCTCATGGCCGGTCTGCGACTCGCGCGAGAGCTCGGCCGGACGGACGCGCTGGCGCCCTTCGGCTCGACCGAGCTCTTCCCGGGAGCCGGAGTCCGGGACGACGAGGCGTGCCGCGCCTACCTGCGCAGCACGGCGAGCACGTACTTCCACCCGGTGGGGACCTGCCGGATGGGCACGGACCCACTGGCCGTGGTCGACCCCGAGCTGCGCGTGCGTTCCACGGCGGGCCTGCGGGTCGCCGACGCCTCCGTGATGCCTTCCCTCGTGTCCGCCCCGACCAACGCGACGGTGCTGGCCATCGCCGAGCGCGCGGCGGAGCTGATCAGGACGGGCGCCGAGGCGTGAGCGGGCGGCCCGTCAGGCCGGAGGACGAGGCACTTCGCGTCGGCCGACACCGGCCACCGGCCTCCGGTCCCGGCCCCGCCCCCGGCCGCCGAGTCGCCGCGCCCACCCCGAACGACCCGCGCCGGCAAGGAGTGCCGGACGGTGACCCCTCGCCGTAAGGGAAGTTCGCGATGACCTCCGGCCCCGTTCCCGGCGCACGGCCCCCGGGACCCCGCCCGCCGTTCGACCCCGACCTCGTTCCGTTCCTGGAGCCCCTGACGGCGATGCTTCCTCCGCTGCTGCCGGACGGCATCGGCTCGGCGCGGCGGAACGCGAAGGAAATGAGCGTCCCGAGCTCGGAGTTGAGCCGATCAGGGGCGTTCGATGTCGAAGAGCACGCAGCCGGGACACATGGGGAGGGGCCCGGTGTCCGGCTGCTGATCTGCCGGCCCTCGGGGTCCACCGGCGCACTGCCGGCGCTCTACCACATCCACGGCGGCGGAATGGTCCTGGGCGACGCCACCTCCGGTCTGAGCGCCGTCCTGGACCTGGCCGGGGAACTGCGGCTCGCGGTCGTGTCGGTGGAGTACCGGCTCGCCCCGGAACACCCGTATCCCGCGGCGGTGGAGGACTGCTACGCGGGACTGCTGTGGCTGGTGCGCCACGCGGCTCAGACAGGCATCGATCCCACCAGGATCGTGATTGAGGGGGCGAGCTCCGGTGGCGGCCTCGCCGCGGCCGTAGCACTGATGGCGAGGGACCGCGGGGGCCCCGCGCTGCTGGGCCAGATGCTGTCGTGCCCGATGCTGGACGACCGCAACGACACCCCGTCCGGTCACCAGATGGACGGCGCGGGACTGTGGGACCGCACGTCCAATGCGACGGGGTGGAACGCGCTGCTCGCCGGACGGGCGGGCGGACTGGATGTACCACCGTACGCGGCTCCGGCGCGGGCCGCCGACCTCGGAGGACTGCCGCCCGCCTTCATCGATGTGGGCTCGGCGGAGACGTTCAGGGACGAGAGCGTCACGTACGCCTCCCGCCTGTGGCAGGCCGGCGGCCAGGCGGAACTGCACGTGTGGCCCGGAGGCTTCCACGGGTTCGCGGTCATGATCCCGCAGGCGCCGCTCTCGCGTGACGCGAAAGCGGCGCAGACCCGGTGGCTGCGGCGGCTGCTCGACCAGCACGGGTCGTGACGTGAACGCCTTTCCTCCCGCGCGTTCCGCGACCGCGCCCCGGGCCGACCCTGGGCGCGGTCGCGCGCCGACTCCGGCCCCGGGCCGGCCGGGGCGGTGGGGTCAATGGGTTCGGCGTGGCCGGCATGCCTGGTCAGAATGTCTGATTCGGGGAAGTGCACCAGGACGGGGCGGTTGGACTTTCGATGCACTCCCGATCATGGAGGATGCATCGAAGACCAGTGAGATCGTGTCCGAGGCCGTTGAGCCTCCGAAGGCTGCGTCGGTAGAGGCCATGGACGACCAGTTGACCGGTGGGCCGGGCCAAGGCGAAGGTCTGTGGCTGACCGGCGAGGGTGGGATGACCGACCATCCCGGCTGTGACAAGCACGATGGGGTTTCGGTCATCAGCCACGCCGAGGGCGCGATCAGCTACCTTGACGGTTGTCTTAACGGATGTTGGTGGATACGAACATCGACAATCCGAACCGAAAGGTGAGGCTGAGCTTCCTGGGGTGACCTTGGGCAGGTCATTCCCTGCAGGGCCTGGTCAGGGTGGCGGCTCTCGTGCGCTCTCGGGAGCCACGGCTGGGGGCCGGTCGTTCGCCGTGCCGTTTTGCTTGGTGGGGCCGACGCCGACGGTGTCCTACCTGCCCACGTGCAGGTCTTTGTCGGCGCCAGGAGCACGCGCTCAAATGGGGCGCTCTGGTTCGTGTGCCATAGGCTGGATGCGCAGGGTGTGAAAGGAAGACTTCGCTGAAGTACCGTGGAGTGACGCGGCTTTGGGGGAGTGCGGGTGGATACCGACGGCGTGGTCAACCCTGTGTCGGGGCAGCCGGGACTAGCGGCCGTCCCCGCGGAGTCCGATCCCATGACGCCCTCACGAGCCAGCAGGCTCGACGACCAAGTTCCATTCCTGGCCCGGTTGGAGCACCAGGAGCGGGTCGCACTGCTGGAGCTGGGCCGGCCCATGAAGTACAGCCCGCGGTCCGTCCTGGTGCATCAGGACGAACCGTCCACCCACGTGATGGTCATCCTCGCCGGCTGGACCAAGGTCATCCACTCCGCAGCCAACGGCTACGAAGCCCTGCTTGCCCTGCGGGGGCCGGGCGACATCGTCGGTGAGGCCTCCGCAGTCAGCGGCCGCTCGCGCTCAGCGACGGTCGCCGCACTCGGAAAGGTCGAGGCCGTCACGATCGAGCGTGGCAGATTCCTGGACCATCTCGCGGAGTTCCCGGCTACTTCCCTCCAACTGCTCAGCCTCATTGGGGACCGGACACAGGCCAGCGACCGGCGACGCGTGGAGCAAGGAGCGCTCGGGGTTCGTGAGCGGTTGTCGCTCCTGATCCTGGAGCTGTCGCGCACACACGGGGTGCAGGATGCGGAGGGGGTGCGCCTGACCACCGGTCTCAGCCAGCACGAGCTGGCAGGCGCGGTCGGAGCCTCCCGTGAGGCGGTGGCCAGGCTTCTGAAAGAGCTGCGGGAACGCGACATCGTCCGCACCAGCCGCAGAGGACTGGTCATCGTCCGCCCGGACCTGCTGCGCCGGATCGGGGGCGGCGAATAGCCGACGGCTCCGCAGCCGGGGTGAGTTGTGTGCCATCGGCTACAGACGCTGTGTGCAGCTGTTCCTTCTCCACTGTCAGACCCCTACGAGATAGTGCTCCGGACCGAGCCCGACCGTCCGAGAGGCACCTATGACTCTGGCCCTGACAGAACCCGTCAACCGCACCATTCTGCTGCTGGACATCGAGGACTTCAGCCGACGGGGCGATGTGGTGCAGGCCTGCCTGCGCCGGGAACTGCACAACGTGGTGGAGGACACCCTGGCCGAGGCGGGTGTCGAGAGGAACATGCAGTACCGCGAGGACCGCGGGGACGGCCTGATCGTGCTGGTCAGCGCCGACATCCCGAAAACTATGCTTCTCCGGGCCCTGTTGACGACCACCCCGGATGCGTTGTGCCAGTACAACCGGCTGGCATCGAGCAGTGCCCAGATGCGGCTGCGGATGGTACTGGCCGCAGGGGAGGTCGCCTTCGACCCGAAGCAGGGCACGGTTGGCGGGCTCGTCGGCCACGACCTCAACCAGTCCTGCCGGCTGCTCGATGCCGACGCCCTGCGCGAAGGGCTCGCGCAGCGGGACGCGGACTGTGTGTTGGGAGTGTCGTCCCCCGTCTACGAAGGAGTGGTCCGCCACGGACACCGCGGACTGCGCCCGGAGGAGTTCCACCATGCCGCGGTGTCCGTGAAGAAGGACCGGCTCGACCTGTGGCTGCACGGTCCGATCCCGCGCGTCACCACCGTCCCTGCCCCGGGACCCGCGCCCGCCGGGCGCGGCGGCGGGGGTGCGCCCAAGGACGCCGGCGGGCAGGCTCCCGTGGCGCCTGGCTCAGTGCCTGCGAGCACCGGGGCAGCATTCGCGTTCAACGGCGGGACCGTGTCGGTCGGCGGCAGCCAGGTCAACGGCGATCAGACCGGGGTCAGCGGCGGCCACGTCACCGGGGACGTCGTCATGGGCTCTGTCCGGCACGAGGGCCGGAGCGAGCAGGCATGAGCGAGCAGCCTGGTGACAAGCAGGCGGATCGCTCCCAGGACGACACCGGCCCGGCGGCCGACCAACAGGAGCAGACCAACGACGAGCACACTGAGGCGGAGGACGACCGCCCGCAGGATCCCTGGGCAGCGCGGCGTGAGCTGTACGAGCACGTACCGGCCGCGGTCAGCGGCAGCCTGGTCGGCGGCGACCAGACCGGGGTCAGCGGGGGCAACGTCGGAGGCGACGTCGTTCTCGGCACGAAGGTGGAGCACCACTACCGTTTCGGCGCCGCCACCCACACCTCCGGAGACATCCCCTCGTCCGAACTCGACGAACTCGCCATGGAGTTCGCCGGGTACGAGGAGTTCGTGCACCCCCTGCGCGACCGGCTGCGCGAGAAGCGGGTACTCGTGCTGTACGGCGCGCCCTTCACCGGCCGCCGCAGCGCTGCCCTGATGCTGCTGCGCTCCCTGGACGCCGTGCCCGTACGCGCCGTCGACCCCAACACCCCGCCGACCGCGCTGAAGGACGAGGTGAACAGCGATTCGCACGGCTACCTCGTGAGCGACCTGGTGACGGGCAGGGAGAACCCACTGCGCGACATCGACCTGTGGGCCCTGCGGGACGCCCTCCGGGAGAAGGACGCCTATCTGGTTATCACCGTCGACCTGTTCGCGACCCTGCGGGGCGTCGACCCCGTCCCATGGGTGCCGCCGTCGCCCCAGGCTGTGCTCCGGTCACACCTGCACGCCCTGGTGGACGAGCCACGGAGGGAGCGCGAGCTGCTGGCTTTGGAACTCTCCCAGGAGTTCCTCGACCGGGACGACCACCAGCTGCGGGAAGCGGCGGCGTTCGCGAAGGCACTGGCCGGACACGCGGACGGGACGACTACTCGGGAGGAGCTGGCGATCGTCGGCCCGAGACTGGTCCGGGAGCAGGTCCGGGAATGGTTCGGGGGCGACGAAACCCAGCTCCGGGACAAGGCGTTCCTCATCTCCCTGGCAGCGTTCGACGAGGCCGCCTACGCCCTGACCGCGGAGCTCAGCGACACCCTGTACGCGGAGTTCCAGAGAACGGAGGACGCAGGGAGAGAGCCCAGGGTCGGCATCTTCGGGACGTCCATCACCAAACGCCTGCGCCTGGCCCGAGCTGTCGACTACTGGAAAGAGGAGCACACCGAGTGGGGCCCCGTGCGCCAGCGCGTGGCCCGCTTCCAGGAGCCCAGAGCCTCGGTCGAGGTCCTCCGCGAGGTCTGGACGAGCCACCCCTCCGCGCGGCCTGCTCTGCTCGCGTGGCTCCGGAAGCTCGCACAGGACGGCCGGCCGCTGGTGCGTACCCGCGCGGCAGTGACCGCCGCGGTGCTCGCCCAGACCGACTTGCCGTCGGCGATGGCCCTGCTCATCGAGGACTGGGCGAAGTCGAAGCTCTACCGCGACTGCCTCGTCGCCGCCAACGCCCTCGCGACGGCGCACGCCGTCGGTGCCCCGAACATCCCGCCGATCCTGCGTTCCTGGTGCGAGGAGGAGGCCGGACCACGGCTTCGCTGGACAGCCATCCGGGCCTACGCCCTGGTGGGCCCAAGGATGCCCGACGAAGCGCTGCAGGCGTTGGCGAAAGCCGCTCGCACCGGGGATGACGAGCAGGAGGCGCAGCACATCGCCGAGTCCGCCGCGCTGCTGCTGAGCGACGAATCGGCATCGGTGCGCAGCCGGGTGCTGCGGGGCCTGGTCGAACTCCTCCGGGACGGGCCTGCCGGCCGTTGCCTGACGCTGCACGCGTTTGTCCTGGCCTGCGCGCGCGCCGACAGCCGGTTGTTGCTGCGGTGGCACGCGGAGGCCGCCGCAAGCGGCCTTACCGAGAAGGCACGGTGGCTGTCCCTGCTCTGGCAGACAGCCCTTGGTGACCTGAGGTACACAGCCGATGCGTTGAAGGCCCTGGCCGGATGGGTCCTTGAGGCGGACGGCGATCCGCAGGCCGAGCGGGAACTGGCGATGCTGCTTCCGACGCTTGTCGGCTCCGATGAGGACCGAAAGCGCCTCGATCACATGCTCGGGACACTGCCCGACCGGCGAGGGGGCGGCCCGCCCGCGGTAGCCCATCGTCTGATGGCCGTGCTGTAAGGCGCCGCCTCTCGTCTGCGGCCACGGGCCGCGAAATTCCGGATCACCACTGAGTGAGGAGAGAAGAACCATGGTGGACATCCGCCGCGAGCCCGACTGGGACCAGGGAGCGAACCGGCACAGTGAGCTGGTCGACCCGGTGTTGACCGTGCGCCAGTTGTCCCGGTTCGACCACCGCAAGGGGTACAGCCGAATCGACAATGCGCTGGTCTTCACCACGGACAAAGGGGAGTTCGATGTTTACCTGCCACCTCATCGGCCGACGCGCCCTCTGTTCGCCACCAGGCGGTACACCGCGGTCTACGAAGTCGACATGGGGGTGCACACCTGCACCGTGTCGCTGTTGCTGCCCAGCGGCAACGACGCCTTTGACTTCACCGCCGAGGTAGAGCTGACCTGGCAAGTCTTCCGGCCGCAAAAGTTCGTGGCCAGCGGAGAGCGGAACGTGCCCGCTCTCCTGAAGCGCCGGCTGGAGCAGCTGATGTACCCGGTCAGCCGTGGCTTTCCGATCGACCGGAGTGCGGATGCCGAACGCGCCGTGTGCCAGGTGCTCGCCAGGGTGGGCGAGTTGGGAGACGAAGCCGGGCTGCGCACGTCGTGTGCCGTACGGCTCAGGCCGGACGACGCGGCCATTGCCCACCAGCGGGAGCTACGCCGAATCCGGTACACCGACGAACAGCTGGACATGTCACACGACTTGGCAATGCGGGAGGATCGGCTCAGGGCGGAGCGGGATGTGGAGCGGGCCCAGCACGATCACGAACTGGTCATGCTGCAGGGTCGCCAGGATGAGGAAGCACGGCAGTTGGAAGCAGAGAAGGTCCGCTACTACGAGTACTACCTCCAGCACGGCGGCGTGGCGATGTGGGCCCTGCACCTGGCGCAGCATCCGGAGGATTCCCGGCTGGTGATGGAAAACCTGCAGAGGGACCAACTGGCCCTGATCCGAAGTCAGTCCGAGGTCGCCCTTCAGGTGTTGAAGGAAGGGAATCCGGAGGACTACCAGCGTGCGGGACTGAACAAACAGGCCGTGGAGATCCTGGAGGGGCTCCTCGCCCGCAACCTGCCCGGTATCGCTTCTGCTCCTCCCGCACCGGACTCCCTGCCCTGGGCAGGGCCCACCGGCACCCCGGTGCACTTCCACAAGCAGAGGGACGAGGCGTCCGCCAACAGCGCCGAGGAGGAGCGATGAGCAGCAGCGGGACGGAGATCCCGTCCGTGGGGGCCCGTCTGCTTGCGGAGCTGCGCTCCGAGACGGCCCGTGCGGACAGTAAGGCGTCTCTGCTTCTTGGGGTCATGAGCATGACCGTGAGTCTGCTCGGTGGCCTGGTCGCGGCCCACGGTTGGTCTTTATCGGGGCTCTCCGTCCCCGGGAGCATGCTGTTGTGGGTAGCCATGGCCGCTCTGGCCGGGGCACTGGGGTGCTTGCTCCTCGCCGTCCTGCCCCGGTACGGCACCAGCCGGTGGTCTCCGGAGCGGCCGTTGACGTACTTCGACGACATCCGCCGGGCCGCGGAGGGCGGTCGGCTCGCAGAGGCCCTCGCCGTCACCGAGGCAAACCAGGCCGATGGGGTACTCGAGGCGCTGGCCCAGAACAGCCGCATCGTCGGTGCCAAGCACTGGTGGATCCGGACAGGCCTGGCCGCTTATTGCACGGGAGTGGTGCTTCTGGCCATCGCACAACTCATCGGCTGAACGCACGTCACCGGCATGCCACTTACTGCGTCGTCACGAACCGGGCCGTACGCCTAGACAGGTAGCTACCATGACCGCTCCTCCCGATCCCGCCCATCCTGGCCGCACTTTCCTGCCCGATCATCCGGCCTACCCGGCTGCTGTAGCCCTTCCGTCCCCGCACTGTCCGAACGAGACGATCCCGCCTCCGCCGCCGTACCCGGGCAGCACGACGCAGTACGATGCCGCCCGCCATGGCGGCGGGCCGGAGGGCCAATCCGGCCCAGACCCCGGGAAGCGTGAGCCGCACGAGGACTTCGGCCACCGTGGGCGTGTGCATCTCGCCAAACGGCAGCGGAGTATCGATGCTACGGCCATAGTCCAACTGCTTCTGCAGTTGCCCTTGTTCCTCGCAAGCCTGGTGATCGTTGCAGTGCTCTCTCAGCTCCTGCTCCCTGACATGGGCTGGCTGGGGGGCTTGCTCTGGCTCGCTTCGGGGGCCATGGCGTTTCACCGCCCCACGGAGAGAGGCCTCGCCCGCCATCTGCTGAACCTTCGTCACCCCACCCCACGGGAACTGAGCCGGCTGGAACCACTGTGGCGGGCAGTGACCGCACGGACGGGTGTCGAGGGCCGCGCATACGAGCTGTGGATCGAGGACAGCGATCATTTGAACGCGCTGGCCGCGGCAGGCCACATCGTAGGCGTTACCCGGTTTTCGCTGGAGCGTCTGTCCGATGGCCAGCTGGCCGCGGTACTCGCTCATGAACTGGGGCACCACGTCCGCGGCCATGCATGGGCCTCTCTCCTGGGACAGTGGTATGCGGTTCCGGGACGTCTTGCGTGGGCTGTTGTGCGGAGGCTGATCCGGCTTGTCACCGACATCGGGCATGGGCGCATGGGCTTCTGGGCGGCAGCGCTGCTTCTGGCGGCGGGTGCTGCCGTCCTGCTGGTGGCGCTGGAGTACTGGTACGTCATTCTGACGCTGGCCGCTGCCCCGTATCTGCTCGCCGTCGTGACCCGCAGGGCCGAAGTACGGGCGGATCACCATGCAGCAGCGGCCGGCTTCGGGCCGATGCTCGCCGAGGTGTTGCACATGATGCAGGCGGCGGATCGGGAGAGTGGATCCGTGACGGCTTCCGCCCTGTCCGGGTGCGGTAAAACGGCTGCGATGGGCACCAGAACCCCAGTTCGCGGCCGCGGACAGGGCGTCTTGGGACAGCTCCTGTCCTCGCACCCCGACTACCACACGCGCCTGCACCACCTCGCGCCGTATCTAACGCAACGATGAGCCTGCCGCAAGTCGCATCCCGGGCGCGGGCCGCCGCCACTCAACCCGGCGTTGCTCAGCATACGTGTGTGAGGTACATGTAGTGGTTGTTTTAACGGAGTTTGGCGGACACCAACATCTCCCATGTCAACCGTCAGGTTCGACTGAGCTTCCTGGGCTGAACAAGATCGTCCTGGGGGTGGCCGCGAATTCTCCGTACCCTGCGTGCCCGAAACGGAGAGACCTTGCGCGGTACGGACCTGGAAATGATCGAACGCCCCTGTGACGGATGCGGAAAGTGCCTGCTCGGCGTGCGGCGGCTGTCCCGTATGAAGCTGGCCACGTCGTCCCCGGAGCGTCAACGGGAGGACGTGCTGACAGCCGCGGCATCTGTCGGCGGGCCCGTCATCGGCTGGGCCGACGACCGGGAGGTACCGGGAGCCACAGCCCCGGTCACCCGGCCCAAGCTCGGCCCGTGGCTTCGTGACGAGCGGGGGTCGTATGACGGCCTCGTCGCCGCAGCGGTGGACCGGCTCGGCCGCGTCCCCGCCCAACGCGATCGCAACGGCGAGATCCAGCAGGATCTTGCCCGGATCGTGCACCGCACGGGGCCGCCGCCACGGCGCGAGTGCCGCCGATATCGCCTGATCCAGACCGGACTTGTGGGCTGTCTCCAAGAGCAGCGCGGCCCCCGCCTGCGAGACGACTCCGCGACCGCCGCCCTCGACACGCACGCGCGGATAGGACCCGATACGTTTCTTCACCTGAGAAGTGCTCCTTGAACTACGACGATCAGGACCCTCGACAAGTCCTCGTTGCAGGTCAGGAGCGTTTCTCGCGTTCGCGATCAAGCCTCGGACAGCACACCTCGTGAAAGCGCGAGGTGAAAGCATCGATCTTCGCCGGACGCAGTCTGCGGCCGCTGAGGTAGCTGTGCGCATCCAGCAACAGCGCTGCGAAGGACGGCCCCAACGCGAGTCGGATGGTTCTCCGGGCTGCTGCCGACGGGGGTCGCTCGAAGCTGTATCGACGCGGACAGCCCCTCAGCGATCGCGCGACCATCTCCCGCGTAACAGGGAGGGAAGGCCCCTATCGACTGCCGCGGAGGAATCGGGTTCGCGCAGATGTTCGTGTCGCCCACGTTGCGCGGCAACACAGAGCCAACGGCATGGAGCCTCGGGGCTGTGAGCTGCATGAAGGACGGGTGGCAGGCGTGGGTGACCGTGGGCAGCGCGCAACTTCGATGCTCTGCCCCGGAGTTCCCGGCATGCAACGGTGCTGTCGCCCTCCATGCTGTGTGCCAACCGTTCGGCATTCGGCCGCCCGGGTGAGAAACGCCCGCCCTGCGCGGGGCGGATGGATGGAGATGCCGTGGATCGGCCCCTGCTGTCGCTCAGAACGACGTTGGTGTTCTTGCTGGCTGTGCTCGGTGGGGCGGTCGCGGCGTTGCTGTCCTGGATGGCCGGTGAAGGCGTCCCGCAGAGCGTGCTCGTCGGGCTCGCTGCAGTAGGCGCGGCGGTGTCGTTCTTCAACCGGCTTATCGTCGCCGAGTCCGAACGAGGCAAGGCTGAGGCGGGCCGGCGCGGGGAGGGGGCGGACCGTGGGTGAACTGCGGCCGCTGGGGAGTGATCTTCCGGAGGAATCGCGGGCTCTTGCCCAGGCGCTCCGGGAGCTGTTCGAGGGCCTGGAGGTGTCGGTACGTCGCTACGCTGCCCGGCGCCGCCGTGACCCCGGTACGCTCTCGCGCTACCTCAACGGCACACGGTTACCTCCGTGGAGAGTCGTCACCGATCTGCTGGCCGACCTCGCCGAGCATCGAGGCACTGCGGTGACGAGTGATGCTGTGGAACTCGTGCGCGAGCTCTACAGGTCTGCGGTCGATGCTTGTTCGATGCCGAAGCACGCGGTGGAGGTCTTGGAGGAGCAGCTTGCCGATGCGGACCGGGTCTCTCGGCGCTCCAGGGTGCGTGGAGACGTTGTGGGTGATGCTCTGCTGGACCGGACTCACCGCATCGCCGATTTGGAGGTGCGGTTAGGGCAGCTGGAGGCGGATTGGAAGGCCGAGCGCGCACGCGCTGACCAGCTTGCGGCGGCCCACCCCGACCTTTCTCAGCTGTTGGAAGAGCGCGACGCTCTGCAACAGCAGGTGTTCCAGCTGGGGGAGGAGCTCCAGACTGTGAGGGAGCAGCGCGCGGCCGCCGAAGCCCGGTGCGAGCTGCTGGAGCGGCAGCTTGAAGCTGTCGAGTTGCCGACCGTCGCGCTTCCGACTGCGACGGACACGAGGATGCCCAAGATTCTCGTGGTGGACGATCAGTCCGACAACCTCCTTGCGATGACCGCGGTGCTGGAAACGCTCGACCAGGAACTCGTTACGGTGAGATCTGGCCGGGATGCACTCAAAGCCCTGCTGGATCACGACGACTTCGCGGTCATCATCTTGGACGTGCAGATGCCTGAGATGGACGGCTACGAGACCGCCGCCCAGATCAAGCGCCGTGCCCGCAACCGCGACGTCCCCATCATTTTCCTCACCGCCATGGGCACCGACCCTGAGCACACCGCACGAGGCTACGCCGCCGGCGCAGTCGACTACATCAGCAAACCCTTCGACCCTTGGGCCCTGCGAGCCAAGGTCGCGGTCTTCACGGCGATCTACCTCGAACGCCGCCTACGCGTGCCATCACCGTGACCACGTGCCTCTGCGCCCCAATGCGGTGACTCCGTGCGTTGGTGGACGCCTGTGTCCTGGTCTGCGCGGACGGAGGACGCGACCACCGCAGTCGGCCAGCAATCGCAGCAGCCCCTGGGAAACCCACCAGACCTCAGCCGGCCGAGTGATGGGCCCGGCTCGCCGCCACCTGCGTAGCAAGGCGTCGGGCCGGCGGGTTCGGCTTGGAGAGCCCGCAGGCGGACGGCGGGGACGACGTGACGGGCGACAGAGCCGAGCGTCATGCCCTCGCAGCCTGATGGTGGTCACTGCGGAGCACAGGAAGATGAGGGCGGCCCCTGGCCTGAGCCAGGGACCGCCCTTATGGGAGGACCCTCGCGGTGGACGCGGGGCCGGCGTTCAGTCGCCGCTCGTCCTGAGGCTGCGCTCCGTATCGAGGGCAGTGCCCGCTCACAGCCCGGTGGCCAGCCAGATGGTCACCGCCGCGGTGGCGATGAGCCCGACGTTGAGTGTGATCGAGTGGTCTTCGCCGGTCAGATGGACGGCGACCGCACCGGTCTGCAGGAGTACGAACCCGATGGCCGCGGCCGACGCCGACCAGGGAGCGATGCCGGTCAGCGGCGGCAGGATCAGCCCGGACGCACCGAGTATTTCGACCGCCCCCAGCGTCCTGATGGCAGCCAGGGGCATGCGGTCGACCCAGGCCATCATCGACCGGAGTTGGTCACGGCTGCGGATCACCTTCATCGCGCCCGCGTAGAGGTAGAAGAGGGCGAGCAGTCCCGCGACGATCCAATAGGCGATGTTCATGATTCCCGTTCATGGGTCACCCGGTTCTCGGGGACCCGTCGGTTGCGTCGGTTGCCGGAAAAGCCCCGGGCGAAGGCCCGGTCCGTGACCGGAGGGGCCCGGCCGCCGAAAGACGGGAGCGCCCCCGGCCTGCCGGTCGGGAGGAGCGTGGCCGGGACTTCCCGCCGGCCTCAGGCGGAGTCGGCGGCGGGCTTGGTCGCGTAGCGGCTCATCGCCTCGATGCCGGCCTGTGGCGTCAGCGGCCGGCCGGCGGCGAGCATGTCCTGGAGGTCTCGGAAGTACTGCACGTACAGATCGGGGGTGAAGGTGCTGAGCATGACGGCGGGTTGGTCGGTCGGGTTGGCGAAAGTGTGCGGGGTGCCGGGCGGAACCATCACGAGCGTGCCCACGGAAGCGTCGTGGTCCTCGTCCCCGACGGTGAACCGCACGGTGCCGGAGAGGATGTAGAAGCCCTCGTCGTGTCCGGCATGGCGGTGCTGCGGCGGTCCCTGGGTGTGCGGGGCGAGGACGGACTCGGCGATCGCGAGGCGGTGCCCGGTGCGGCTGCCGTCCTCAAGGATGCGCATGCGCGTGGGGCCCAGGAGGATGGTCTCGCCGTCGCCGGGACCGACCACCGATACGGCGGGACCGGCCTGCGGCTCGATGGTCTTTGCTTCTTCGGTCATGCCCACAAGTGCACGGCCAAGGCCCCACGGCTGTCCAAGACCCATTCCGCAACGCCGATATCTCGTGGGTATCGTTGCAGCGTGGAGCTACGGACCTTGCGCTACTTCGTGGCCGTCGCCGAGGAACTCCACTTCGGCCGGGCCGCCACCCGACTGCATATCAGCCAGCCGCCATTGAGCCGGGCGATCAAACAGTTGGAGGCCACCGTCGGGGCCCTGCTGTTCGCCCGCTCGGCCGCCGGCGTCACGCTCACCCCGGTCGGTACGGTGCTGCTCGACGAGGCGCGGGCACTGCTCGACCATGCCGACCGCGTCCGCCTACGCGTGAGCGCGGCGGCCGGCGTCGCCACCATCACCGTTGGCATCCTGGGTGACGGCACCGACCCGGCAGCGGCAAGGCTGGCGGCCGCATACCGCCGACGCCACCCCGGCATCGACATCCGCATCCGCGACACCGACCTGACCGACCCGACCTGCGGGCTGCGCACCGGGCTGGTCGATGTCGCCCTGACCCGGGCGCCGTTCGACGAGACTGCCCTGACAGTGCGTGAGCTGCGGGCAGATCCGGTCGGCGTGGTCCTGCGCGCCGACGATCCGCTGGCCCACCACGACCGACTACGGCTGGCCGACCTGAACGACCGCCGCTGGTTCCAGTTCCCGCAGGGGACCGACCCCGTCTGGCAGTCGTACTGGAACGGCGGCAGTTCGCGCGAGGGCCCAGTGGTGCGCGCCGTCCAGGAATGCCTGCAGGCCGTGCTGTGGAACGGCACGGTCGGCCTGGCCCCGCTCGGACACGACCTGCATGCGGAGCTGGCCGCGGTGCCGCTGACCGACATGGCGCCGAGCCGAGTGGTGGCGGTGTGGAACAAAGGTGACACCAACCCGTTGATCCGATCCTTCATCGAGACCGCGACCGCCGCGTACCGAGACTGAGCGCCGGCAATCAGTGCTGCCACAGCTCGTGAACAATTCGAACGCCGCGACCCTCGGAACTGCCTCCTGAAGGGTGAACATCTGCTGTCCCTTCTCGGGCTCTGGCTCAACTTCTGTGACGCGGCCACTCCGAGTGACTGCCGGGCTCCTCTGAGCCGCGCGTGAAGTCGCCCGAAAACGGCCCATGGGCACGGTTGTTGGGCTGACAGTTCGGGCCCGTGGAGGAGGTCGTACTCCAACTGAAGGAGTTGCTGTTCCCGTCGATCGCGGACGTTGTGTTGCTGTCGGTGGACGTGAACGTCGAGAAGTACGCGTTGACGCCCAATGCACCGCGGACGGCGCTGTCTGCCCAGCCTGCGGAATCTGGTCGAACCACGTTCATGGCTCCTACCTGCACTTTCCCACTGATGTTCCGAGCGGTGGACGAAGCGTTGTTCTCCGGCTGAGAGTCCGTCGGTTCGCCTGCGGGAACTCGGGCTGCGCACGCCGTACCTTCGTCGAGCAGCTACCTGGCCTGACACGCCGGCACGGTCAAAGAACCGAGCGGCTGCGCTCGACCCTGGCCGCGGTCGGTTTGGCCCTCGCGGGCCAGGCCGGGGCCCGCATCGCTCGCGTTCTCGGGGTGTCAGTCAGCCGCAGCCGCGATCTCGACGCCGTCATCGCCGGACTCACCTTGCCCTGGAGCTCAGGCGCGGTCGAACGCCATGTCAACCGGATCAAGATGCTCAAGCGCCAGATGTTCGGCCGCGCCGGGTTTCAACTGCAAGCGGGTTCTCCTCGCTCCATAATCCGGTCAGTACCAGGCCCGGCACGGACATACGATCGGGGCGTGACGATCAAGTACGAATGGCGGAGCGACTTCAACAACGCCTCCCTCAACGCTCTACATGCCGACGGCTTCGGTCACCCGGTCGCTCAGACCGACTGGCGAGAATGACTTGAGCGCCACAGCCTCGGCTGGATCTGTGCATGGGAAGACGGCTCTCTGATCGGCTTCGTCAACGTTGGCTGGGACGGCGGAGCTCATGCCTTCATCCTGGACACGGTGGTCGCGCAGCACCGACGGTCGAGGGGAGTCGGAGCCGCGCTCGTCGCAACTGCGGCTAAAGAAGCCCGTGCCGCGAAGTGCGAGTGGCTTCACGTCGACTTCGAGGAGCACCTGCGTCCCTTCTATTTCAATTCCTGTGGCTTCAAGGAGACGGCAGCCGGACTGATCGCCCTATAGCGCGGTGAGCCAAGTCCCTGGCCTGCTACACGGAATCTCAGTCATCACGCACAGTGGTGCCACCACACAAGTTGAGCCAGAGCCCCTTCTCGTGTACGGAGCCAAGGCACGGATGACCGCTGCCATCCTTTCGAGGTGTTTGACAGCGAACCCAGCCGGACCGCTTCGTGCGCCGCGCGGACGGCTCGGCGAAGGTCGTCGATTGGTGCGGGACCGTGGAGAACCAGTTCAACGATCGGTGAGCAGCCCGGCGTCGTGGGCGAGGACGGCGGCCTGTACGCGGTTGGCGCAGCCGGTGCGGGTGAGAATCCGGCTGATGTGTGCCTTGACCGTGCCGGCACTCAGATACAGCTGACCGGCGATCTCCGCGTTGGACAGGCCGGTGCCCAGCAGCCGCAGGACATCCTGTTCGGCCGGGGTCAGCTCTCCGGTCCGGCGTAGCGCGGCCTCGGTGTCCCGGCCGGACTTCACGTGCCGTTCCAGCAGCTGCCGGGTGATCCGGGGTGCGAGTACCGGTTCACCTCTGGCGGCGAGTTGCACGGCGCGGATCAGTTCGGCGGGACCGGTGTCCTTGAGGAGGAATCCGCTCGCACCGGCCCGCAGGGCGCGCGTCACACCCGCTTCCTCGCTGAACGCCGTCAGCATCATGACACAGGTGCGGGGCGAGAGGCGGGCGATGTCCTCGGCAGCGGTGATTCCGTCGCTGTCCGGCATGTTGATGTCGAGCAGGGCGACATCGATGTCCTGGACGCGGCATGCTGCGGCGGCCTCCCGACCGTCGCCCGCCTCGGCGACCACCTCGATGTCTTCGGCGTTCTCCAGAATCAGCCGGATTCCCACGCGCATCAGCGCCTCGTCGTCGGCGACCAGGACTCGGATCATCAGCTCATCTTAGGGCCGCGTGGACCAGCAGGATGATGAGGAAGGCGGCCGTGGGCAGGGTCACGAGCAGCGCCACGCAGCCCGATCCCAGGAGTCGCGGCCAGGTCAGGATCTCGTCCCGCAGCGGGGCTCGGGCCCCTCTTTGTCCGATGCCGTCGGATGGAAGGCGGGCCGGGTCTGGAAGGGGTTCGGCAAAGGCCCCCTGTAGCGCGGCGAATCCCAGGGGCTCGTTCCCGGGCGTGGGCAGCCAAGCCACCATGCGGAATCCACCATTCGGCAAGGTGCCTGCCTGGAACGTGCCGCCGAGCAACGAGAGGCGCTCCTGGCAGCCGGCCAGCCCGCTGTGACTTCCCCCGTGGGAGTGGCCGGATGCGGGGGGCTCCTCGTTGGTGACGGACACTTCGACACCTCTGTCCGTGCTTCTCACCACCACCCTGGTGGGCGCGCCGGACGCGTGTTTCAGCACGTTCGTCAGCCCTTCGCGGACCACCCGGTGGATCGCCTGACGCGTACGCAGACCCAGCGCGGCCGTGTCGGGAACGGACCATTCCAACTCGACGGTGCTGCCTGTCTGTTGGGATGCCCTCACGAGAGCGGTGATGTCCGCACGCGTTCCCCTCTCGTCTCCGGTCCGGTCCGTCGGGTCGGTCATGTTCTCGTGCCGCAGGACACCGAGGATCTCGCGTAGTTCCTCCATGGCCGTACCGGTTGTCGTGCGGAGCAACTCGGCCTGTGCGGCGAAGGCGGGTGCCTGCCGCGCGGCGCCGAGTTCAAGCGCCCCGGCGTGCATCGAGATCAGGCTCAGCCGGTGGCCCAGGAGATCGTGCATCTCTCCGGCGATCCGGGTCCGTTCCTCCAGCCGGGCCGCCGCGGCGGTCAGCACACGGGCCTGCTCCAGATAGGCGTTGCGTTCCCGCAGCAAGCTGACCAGGGGCCGCCGTCGCCCCAGCAGGGTGCCGGCCAGAGCCGGAAGCAGAAGAAGCAGCACCGCCGAGACCGCGTTCTCGGCCAGTTCCGACAGCAGAGCCTCCGGCCGAACCAGGGCACGAGCGACGGTCAGGACACCGACAGCGGCGCAGGCCACCCCGATGAGCTGCCACACACGCCGCGGCGGTGCGATACGACGGGTGGCGGACAGCACGACCAGCGGCGCCACCGCCAGGGTCCACACGTTGTCACCCACGACCAGCGCAGAGGAACCCAGGACCGCGGCGACCGGCCGGCCGCGCCGGGCGGGGACGAGCACCGTCGCCCACAACGCCCCCCATACGGCCGACGCCAGCCGATGCGGGGGCGCCGGCAGCAGCGGCATCAGACCGACGGCTGCCACCAGGGCACAGAGGAGCGTCTCGGTAACGACCGTACGGCGTTCAGCGGCACGCACCGCGGACCAGCTCTCCACCGCCTCACGGTGCAACCACCGCGGCACACCGGCCAGCGTGTGCTTCAGCCCTACGGACCGGCGCGACAGCTGCGTGTATTCGGGCGCCTGACTCATGATCTCCCTTGCCCCGCCGCTGGGTCTCCCGGGAGGAACGGTAGCCGCGGCGGTCGCCGCCCGGCGGGCCCGGGTGTCATGCGCCCAGCCGGAGGCTCAGCTCTGCCCGCAACGCGGTCACCTCCACCTGGTCGGCAGCCAGCAGCGCGACGACCATGCCCCCGGCCCCGGCCCCGGCCCCGGCCCCGGCATCCGCATCCGTCGCCGACTCGTCGAGCAGCGCGGACAGCAGGTGGACCGTACCGACCGTGGGCGACCCGTGCTCGGCGGCGGACAGCCGCGCCATCGCCATGACCCGCTCGGCGGCGGCGGACCGCCGCACACCGTCGCTGTCGGGGACGGCGGCGGACAAGCTTGCCGAAGCCGAGGAGACCAGGGAGACCTGCCGTACGCCGTGTCGGCGCATCAGGGCAGGAGCGGAGTTGGCGTCCTCCATGCTCCCGGGAAGCGAGCGCCCGGCGACGAACAGTGCCCGGTCCAGCGCCAGCGTCCCCAGCAGAAGATCTACCGGCTCCACCGCGGCGTGCCCGCGCCGTACGGCTTGCCGCACGGCCTCGATGGACACCGCGAACAGAACCGGTGAGCCGTTCACGGTGCTCCCAGCGGTCCATGAAGTCAGCGCGCGGGTCAAGCGGTTACCGCTCTTGCCCAGCGTTCCGGCCCGGCGAAGAAGGGTGACGCCGCGGGATTCCGGTCCCTCGGTCTCCGTCGGGGCGCTCGCGTCCAGTCGATCGAGCGCGCTCAACGCGGCAGCCACGTCCAGCCGCTGCAACAGCAGGGCTTCCCGTGCCCGGGTGTCCGGCAGCTCCAGCAGGGCACGGGCCACATGCCTGCAGCGCACGGAGATCGTCCCCTCGGCGCGGGCCGACCTGAGCGCGAGCAACAGGCACGCGCGGATCGCCCCGCTCATCCCGGGCAGCACCCGGCCGCTGTCCACGGCCGATCCGCGCGCACCGAAGCCGACGCGCCACCGTGCCTCACGCCAGGCGGCATCCACCTCTTTCCCGTCGGCATCCTGATCAGCTTCCTCACCGGTGCCGGCCCCGACCGGCGCACTGGGTGCCTCGTCGTCGCTCACCCAACCGCGGCCCGCCCTGCCGGTGATCAACCCGCTGAGCGAACCGGCCTTCCGCATGCCCGGGGCAATCGCCGCACCGGCGTCCGCGTCCCCCGACACAAGCTCCCCCAGCAGTGTGTCCGTCCCGACGGCCGGCAACTCGCGCCTGACCGCACGGCGCAGTGTCTCCACGAACAGGTCCATGACGTCCGGCTCGAACTCCGTGGTCGCCCCGATCACGGCCGTGCCGTCGGCTGCAACGGTCGTCCCTCGCTGCCCCATCAACGTTCCTTTCAAAGAGTGGTGGCCTGGTCCGAACGACGCTAAGCGCACCCACCGCGCCATCGCGTCGGCCGATCGGCCACGCTCCCCGTCCGATCGGCAAACCGGCCACAGAACATCGCGCTCGGCGCGACACCGGCAGACCGGCCTCCCGTTGGCATCCAAGCCGGTCGGGCCAGGTCAGCTCACTGCGCACGACCAACGTCACTGTCAAAGGAGAAGGGAACCCGGCTTTCGAGGAGCCATACCGACTGGACGAGACGGGTCGCACGCCCATCCCGCAGCTGCCCACCGCGGCATACGACCCTGACCGGGCGTGCGCTCAGCTCGACCAGTGGGCCTTCCTCCAGCGCACCGGCATCAACGCCCGGCAGGCCGTCGGCATGCCGCGACGGGCGCCGGCGGACGTGCTGCCCTTCGTCCGTACCTTCCTTGCCTCGTGGCCGTCCTGCCGGCCTTTCGAACCCGGGCGCCGGGCGAAGAGTCGCTGTGTATGTGGCCGCGCGCCGGGCGGCAACCCTGGCAGTCGGCCTCAGCATCCCTCCGTCGTGGCTGACCGGTCGCTTCGTGGGTGACGACGGGACGAAGCCGCCCGAGCCCGGCTCCCCGGGCCTTGACGAGATGCCCCTGTCCTGCTGATCCTCACAGCCCCACGCTCAGGATGTCCAGGCTCAGGAGGAAGGACGCGTCGGTCAGCAGAACCTGTTGACAGCCCTCAGCGACATGCCTAGCATCCCGGCCAAAGGTTTGAAGAGAGACCTTTGTTCTTGCTCCAACCGGTGCGCGTCAGGCGATTCTTTCGACCGCCAACCACCAACCAGACCATTCACTCTGGACCAGGCCATGCCCTTGATCATGGGCTGGTCGACGCCTCAGGAGGAGCCCATCATGGATACGCCCTTTGCCGACCACCGACGCCCCGGCCCCATTCCGGTGGCGCGATACGCCGAGGAGCCCGCCTGGGCCGGGATTCAGACGTTCAAGAAGTCGCCCTACGCGACCACACCGGAGGACCTGCGAGCAGGCGGAGTCGACGTTGCCATTGGCGGAATCCCTTGGGACGGCACCGCCTTCGGAAAAACCGGCACTCATATGGGCCCTCAAGCAATCCGTTCCGCCGACAGCCTGTACACCTCGGCAGGAGGAGGCGGACATCTGCATGTCGACGTGGACCCCTTTGAGCACTTGTCGATCTGCGATTACGGCGACGCGGACATCATTGTCGGCGATACGGAACGGACCTTCGCCAATGTGAAGCGGTTCGTCGGAGAAATCATTGCCGGAGGTGCCAAGCCGATTCTCCTGGGCGGAGACCACGGCATCACATGGCCGAATGCGACCGCGATCGCCGAGGCCTACGGATACGGCAACGTCGGCATCGTCCACTTCGACGCGCATGCCGACGCCGCGCCGGATCAGCAAGGCAACCTCGCAGGCCATGGAACGCCCATGCGGCGACTCATCGACAGCGGCGCGGTGCTCGGACGGAATTTCGTCCAGGTGGGACTGCGGGGCTTCTGGCCGGGTCCGGATGTGCTGGCCTGGATGGCGGAGCAACGCATGAAGACGCACTTCATGGCCGAGATCGAGCGGCATGGATTCGACAGTGTGCTTGAGCGTGCCATCGATGAGGCGCTGGACGGCCCTGAGCACCTCTTCTTGTCCATCGACATCGACGTTGCCGACCCGGCGCACGCCCCGGGGACGGGGACACCGGAGCCCGGTGGCATCACCAGCCGAGACCTCCTCAAAGCGATTCGGCGGATCTGCGCTGAAGTCGGCATTGTCGGTATGGACATGGTAGAGGTGTCGCCGCCGTACGACGTCGGGAACAACATCACCGCCCTCCTCGCGCATCGGTGTGTGATGGAGGCCTTGACCGGGACGGCCATGCGGAAGCTGGGCCTTACGGAACGTGACTACCTCCATCCTCGTCGGGCCGACGGCCCGCCTGATACTGCTGCCCTGCAGCACGACCCTGCTGCGCGCGGGGCCGAGGAATGAGCAGGCGCCCGACGGAAACGAAGACCGCCGACGAAGTATCCGCCGAGGCGCCTCAACACATCGAGGACAAGACGATCCAGCCGATCCCGCCGTCCGAGCGGCACGGGAAGGCGCGCGATCTGTTCACCATCTGGTTCGGTTCGAACATCATGGTGCTCGCGGTCGCGACGGGCGCGCTGGCCACCACCCTGTACGGCCAGCCTTTCTGGCTGGCCGTGGCGGGCATCCTCATCGGCAATCTGCTGGGCGCGGTGTTGATGGCGCTGCACTCGGCACAGGGCCCGCGGCTCGGAGTGCCGCAGATGGTGCAAACCCGCGGCCAGTTCGGCTCGTACGGTGCTCTGCTGGTGATCGTACTGGTCATCGTCATGTACATCGGGTTCTTCGCCGCGAACCTGGTGCTGGCCGGACAATCGCTGGCCACCGTCGGCGTGCACATCAGCGAGAACGCCGGCATCGTGCTCGTTGGCGTGATCGCGGTGGCCGCCACGTGCTTCGGCTACGACCTCATCCATGCCTACAACCGTGTCATGACCTATCTGTCCGGCGGGGCCCTGCTGCTCGCCTTCGGCTGGATCATCTTCGCGCATGGGCTGCCGCACGGCTTCTTGTCCCACGGAAGCGCAAGCATGGCCGGATTCTTCGGCACGGTCAGCGCATCAGCGCTCTGGCAATTGGCCTACGCACCCTATGTGTCGGACTATTCGCGCTACATGCCGGCCGACACCGGGGCCCGGCCCGCCTTCTGGTCGAGCTATGCAGGAAGTTCGCTGGGATCGATCCTGCCAATGATCCTCGGTGCGATGGTCGGGGCGGCGGCGGGCGAGAACGTGGTCGAGGGACTGACCACGCTCACCGGAGAAGTCAGCCCGCTGGTGATCGTGGTCTTCTCGGTCGGCATCGCCGCGACCAACGCGATGAACCTGTACTGCGGCGTGCTGTCCGTCATCACCGTCGGGCAGACCTTCTTCCCGCGCTGGTCCCCGGGCGGGGTCACCCGTGCGGTGACCGCCACCACGATATTCCTGGCGTCGACGGCGACCGCACTCGCCGGCAAGGAAGACTTCCTCGTCAAATACCAGAACTTCATCCTGTTGCTGATGTACGTACTGGTGCCGTGGACCGCGATCAACCTGGTCGACTACTACCTGCTCCAGCACGGCTCATACGACGTCGACTCCTTCTTCCGTGCCGACGGCGGGATCTACGGCCGCGTCAACTGGACTGCCGTGGGCTGTTACCTGCTGGGTGCTCTCGTCCAACTGCCGTTCGTCGTCAGCACCCTCTACACCGGACCGGCCGCCAAGGCCATGGGGGGAGTGGACATCTCCTGGGTCGCGGGCCTCGTCGTCATCAGCCCGGTGTACTACGTCCTGGCAAAACGATCCAAGCACCGCCACCGGGCCTCCGCCCCAGCCGGGACGGCCGGCTTCGGCAGAGATGGCGTGAGCGGAGAAGGCGTCCTTCAGCCCACAAGAGATTGACCCCTTCCCCACCGGTCCGCAAGGCGTGCACTCAGCACTCGATGTCCGAGGAACGCGGAGCGGGCTGCCACGTCCCGGAGCTGTTCGGTCATGGTGGACTTCCCGGAGCCGGTCTTGGCGGAAGGGCTGCCACGGTACGTTGCGATGACAACGGGCCGGGGCCCTCGACGACCGGGGACGTGCCCATGGCCGGACCGCGCCGCCGGCCGACGTCGGCGCAGGGCCGCGGCACATGAGGGGGAACAGCCGCTCCGGGGTCAGGGGGTTATCCCTACTGTGCAGGGGCCCGCTGTCCGGATGGTTGAGCAGATCTTGAACGCGCAGGCTGAGCGGGTCAGGATTTCCGAGGCACCCGGCAGGGTGCACCTGGAGGGTTTCCCCATGCTCGATCGTTCTCCTCAGGTTCCGCGTGTTCGCACCTCGTCCGGGCGGCGGCGGGTGATCGTGATGGCGGCGGTGATGGCTTCCGCCCTGGCCGTGGGCGGCACTTTGCCCTCGTCCGCGGCGCAGGCTCACGGCTCTGGTGATGTCGTACGGCAGGGTCTGGACCGTCTGGTGCACCAGGACCGCTACCCCGCCGCCCTGGCCTCCGTCGTCGGCCGTGACGGGCGCACCCACCACTACACGGCCGGGGTGGCGGACTTGAGGACCGGGGCGAAGGTGCCGGTCGACGGGCAGGTGCGGGTGGGGAGCAACACCAAGGCGTTCACCGCCACGGTTGTCCTGCAACTCGTCGGTGAGGGCAAGGTCGCTCTCGATGCCCCGATCGAGCGGTACCTGCCGCATCTGGTGCGGGGCAAGGGCATCGACGGCCGCCGCATCACGGTACGTCAGCTGCTCCAGCACACCAGCGGACTGCCCGAGTACAGCGACGCCCTCGGCGACTTCACCGGCAAGAAGGAGCGCCACACCTACCTCCAGCCCCGCACGCTGCTCGACGCGGCGCTGGCACGCAAGGCGCTGTTCGTTCCCGGGACCAGCTGGTCGTACAGCAACACCAACTACGTCGTGGCCGGCCTGCTCGTCGAGAAGGTCACCGGCCGCCCACTGTCCGAGCAGATCACGAAGCGGGTCATCGACCGCATCGGGCTGCGCCATACCTACTTCCCCGGCGTCGGCGACGAGCGCATCCGCGAAGCCCACCCCCAGGGCTACTTCGCGACAAAGCCCGGCGCGCGGTTGGAGAACATCACCGAGTTCGACCCCTCACCGGGTTGGGCCGCCGGGCAGCTGATCTCCACCCCCAGCGACCTGAACCGCTTCTTCTCCGCCCTGATGGGCGGCAAGCTGCTGGGGCCCGCGCAGCTCGCCCAGATGCGCACCACCGTCAAGGTCAACACTCCTGTGTGGCCGGCTGGTACCCGATACGGGCTGGGCGTGACCAGCACCCCGCTGAGCTGTGGCGGTCTGATATGGGGGCACGGCGGTGACATCCCCGGCTACCATACGCTTGCCGGTGTCACCGACGACGGCCGCGCCGTCACCCTCGCGGTCACCGCCGACCAACCGCCCACCAAGCAGGGCCCCGCCGATGTCCAGGCCCTCCTCGGCACCGCCCTCTGCCGGTAACTCCCGGCGCTCCTCGTGACCGTGCGGCATCGGCCGCTGCGCCGGCATGGAACCCGAGCGGGACCGGGGTGGGCCCCCTGCAATACCGGGAGCGGCAGCAGCACGAGTACCGGCCGCGGGTATGCCGGCAGTCGGGGAAGGAGCCCCGGAGTCAGCCCGCTGTGGTGCTTTCCGCGCGGGACAGGGCCACTTCGAGTACGACCAGCAGTGCATCCCGGACCGAGCCCGTCCTGCGTGCGTCGAAGACGATCAGCGGTACATGGTCGGAGACGTCCAGTGCCCACCGCACCTCGTCGAGGTCGTGGTGGACCTCACCGTCGAACGCGTTGACGGCGACGGCGAACGGCACGTCCCTGTGCTCGAAGTAGTCCACTGCGGCGTAACAGTCGTCCAGGCGGCGGGTGTCCACGATCACCAGACCGCCGAGAGCGCCCTCGACCACGTCGTCCCACATGAACCCGAACCGGTCCTGGCCCGGCGTGCCGAACACGTAGAGCTTCAGCGTCGGGTCGATGGTGAGGCAGCCGAAGTCCATGGCGACGGTGGTGGTGGTCTTGCCGGGGGTGTGAGAGAGGTCGTCCACGCCTGCCGCGACCTCCGTGATGGCGGCCTCCGTGGTCAGTGGCCGGATCTCGGAGATCGAACCCACGGCCGTGGTCTTGCCGACGCCGAAGCCGCCGGCGATGACCAACTTGACCGGTACCGGCGGCTGTTCAACCGCTGTCACGGAGTGTGTCCCGTGAGTCGGGGACGGTGCGCAGACCATCAATAACCCTTCGCAGTACGGAGATGTCCTGGGCTGTCGTGGCGTTCGGGACGTGGACCGCCAGATGTCCGGCGGTGCACAGGTCCTCCGCCAGCACCCGGACCACGTTGAGGTGGAGGCGCAGCCGGGCGGCCAGTTCCGCCACCGACTGCGGCCGTCGGGAGGCGGCGACGATGTCGTGTTGTTCGAAGGCGAGCGAGCCCAGGACACCGAGCCCGGACGACGTCGCCACGACCTGGCTCTCGACCGGGAGCGGCGGGCCGGCCCCGCCCCCCGCCACCCGGCCGGCGGTCAGCAGGAAAGGCCGGATCGCGGGAGCGCGGCCGGCCGGCTCCGACGGGCCCCGGGCGCTGCCCTCCTCCAAGCTCTCGGCTCCTCCGCCACTCTCGGCTTCGCCCGAGCGGGGGGACCCCCAAGAGCAGGGGGGACCCCCACCCTCGTCCGGTCCTGGTTCACCGGCGGCCATCATGCTCCTCTTCTTCGCGCCTGCCCCCCTGTCTCCGCGGTGGGGGACGGGTCAGCGGGCCGGTGCGGCGCCGGCGCTCTTCTTCAGCTCCAGCACCAGTTGGGGGGTGAGCGCGCTCCCGGCCCGGTTGGCGAAGAGGGTCATCTCGTAGGCGATGTTGCCGAGTTTCGCCTCCCTTGAGGTCACCACGCCGAGGACGGCACCGCAGCCGATGGCCGACACCAGCACATGGCCGCCCGCCAAGTCGATGATGACCTTGTTGAGGGCGCCGAGGCCGTAGTTGCCGGACGCACCGGCGGCCAGACTCGTGATGCCCGACACGATCGCTGCGAGCCGCTCGGAGTCGGCCTGCTCGCGCAGTTGGGAGACGGCGATCAGCAGGCCGTCGGAGGACACCGCGATGGCGTCGACGACGCCGGCGGTCTCGGTGGCGAACCGGTCGAGCAGCCAGGTGAAGTCGGCCGCGGCGGCTGTCAGATCGGTGACTTTCTCCCGCTCGGAACTGCTCTTACCTGTCGGCGTGGTCACTGCCCGACTCCTTCCGGGGTTGCTGGTGTGGCGAGGGCGCTGGATCCCTGGGGGCAGCGGCACTCTCTTGCTCCGCCCTGCGTACGGCGGCCTCGAATGCGTCGAGTTCCGATCGGACCGCGTCGGCGTCGACAGGCCGGCGCACGGCCTGGGCCGTACGGTCAGCCGTTGGGGTGGTCATGTTGAGCGTCGCACCCCGTACCCGCCGTCGCAGCGGCCGACCGGACTGTTCCGGGTGCGGCTCGACCGCGGGGGTGGTCTGCTCCGCCTCCGGGCGGAGCGGGAGGCGCCGGGGGAGCTCGCTTCGGGGTGAGGGGGCGGCCGGCCGCCGTTCGGGCGTGGCGGCGGGGGTCCGCACCGGCAGGGGCGTGGCGGAGGCCGGTGCGGGCCCGGGTGCGGGCGCGGTGGACTCCCGCTTGGGCGTTGCCGGGTGCTCTGACGCGGCCTCGGCCACGTCAGAGGCGGCCTTGCCCTCGGCCTTGTCCGCCCCACCGTCCCCGTCCCCGGCCACGTCCGCGGCCGGGGACGGTGAGGCGGCGGGGTTCACGGCCAGCAGCAGCGCGGAGGGGAGCCAGACGGTGCCGGTGACCCCGCCGCCCGGAGTACGGCTCAGGGCGACCCGTATGCCCGAGCGCCGGGCGAGGTTTCCGACCACGAACAGGCCGAGGACCTTGGTCGGTACGAGGTCGAGCCGTTCCCGGCGGACCAGCCGGGAGTTCTCCTCGCCGAGCCGTTCCGCGCTCATCCCGAGACCGTGGTCGATGACCTCGATCAGGGCACCACCGTCCGAGGTGACGTCGGTGCCGGGCCGGACGACGACCTCGACCGGTGTGTCGGACGGGGAGAACGAGACCGCGTTCTCCAGCAGTTCGGCGAGCATCAGCGTCAGATCGTCGACGACGTCGGGCGCGACGGTGACCTCCGTCTCGGACCGCAGGGACACCCGCTGGTATCCCTCGATCCGGCCGAGCCCGGCCCGTATGACGTTGGCCAGGGTGCTGGGCCGGGCCTCCACCTCGGGGTCCCGGACTCCGGCGAGCAGCAACAGGCTGTCGGCGTTGCGCTGGAGGCGTACGGCGAGGTGGTCGATGCGATACATCCGCTCCAGGACGTCGGGGTCGGTCTCCTCGCGCTCCACGGCGTCGATCAGCATGAGCTGGCGTGAGGTCAGGTTGCTGACACGGCGTCCCACGTTGCCGAACATCTCGGCGACGTTGCGGCGGCTGAGCACCTGCCGTTCCAGCAGTGCCGCGGCGGTGAGCTGCACCTGGTTGAATGCCTCGGCCAGGTGGCCGATCTCGTCGTGGACCGGGACGGGGATCGGTTGCGGCTGCAGCGGGGTGCGCTGTGCCGACTCGTCGTCCTCGACCCTGGCGAGCTCCTCGCCGGCCACGTCGACCACCTGCTGGGCGGCGCCGGTCAGGGCCGCCAGGGGCTGCACGACCGAGCGCCGGACCAGGACGGAGAAGGCCAGCCAGGAGGCGAAGCCGAGCAGGGCGAGGCCGAGCATCGCCAGCGCGTTGTCCAGGGCGCTGCGGGAGAGGCTGTCGGCCTGGACGGCGATCTGGTCGGTCAGCGACCGGGTGATGTTGAGGCGGGCCTCGGCCTGCCGGGTCCCGGCGGTGATTGCCTTGCGCAGCTGATGCGGGCTCTGGCCCTGCAGGGAGCCCGGATCGATCTGGAGCTCCGCGAACTGGGCCTCGATGCCGTTCTCCTCGGCATCTCGCTCGATCCCGCCCAGGCGCAGGACCTGGTCCGGGTCGGCGAGCCTGCCAAAACGTTCCGACTGTTCCTCGTAGAGCTTGTGGGCGCCGACCGCACGGGTGTACTCGGTGAGCGCGTTGGCATCCCGGGTCTGGGCGGAGAACACCCCGCTCTCGAAGGCCGCGTGGGCGGCGTCGGCACGCAGCACCGTGTCGAGGAGATGGGTGACCGAGGACGACGAGGTACCGGCGAAACGGTCGAGGCCGATGCCGTCGATCAGGTAGCCGACCGCGGCAGCGTACGCGGGATCGATGTCGGCGGCCGGAACCGGTCCCCGTTCGACCTTGTCGCGCAGTACGGCCAGGTCTCGGATGTAGTCAAGGGCCTGCGACTCCTTCTTCGGCAGGCCCGCCCCGAACGCCGAATGCACGGCGGTGACCTGCGCATTGGTGTCGCGCTGCGTCTGATGGTAGGCGGCGGTTGACGGCAGGGCGGCGCCGGGCCGGATCGCCTCCTGCTCCACGGACAGCAGGATCGCCTGCCGGTTTTCGGCCTGTACGTCGTTGATCAGCCTCGCGACCTGCTCGCTGTGGCGCACCAGCTCCGCGGTCCGGCCGGCGTCCAGGGCCTTCTCCACCTGAGTGTTGACGCCGATGGCCAAAAGCACGCCGACGACGGCGACGGGCGTGATCACCAGAACGTTGAGTTTCCGCCGGAACGGCCATCGGGCCAGGAGGGCGCCCGCCTGCTGACGGAACCGTGGCCGCAACAGTGAACGCCTGGACGGGTCCAGTTCGTGTGGCGGGTCCACTGTGTCCACAGACACCCAGGCCTCCTTACGACGTGCTCCTGAGCGGTGACCGAGGTGGTGTTGTTGCGGACCGCCGACGACGGGGGGACTGTGGCGTTTGCGAAGTTTGCTCCTACATGCGAGCGAAAAGATTGCGCCACATGACCAACCGGTCGCGAACATTACCGCTTGTGCACACGCATGCAAGAGGTGACCCATCAATGGCCCAACGGTATTCAACTCTTTGTCACATTTGGTTCGTTACCCTCTTGCGGTGTGCCAGGCCGGCCGACGGTCCGGTGTCCGTGGGGGAGCGGCGCGCGGGCGGCTCCCCCACGGGGGAGCGGCGCGCGGGCGGCTCGTTCCTCATCGGGGCGCGGCGCCGGCGGCGTAGGCGTCCCTCCCGAAGGTGGCTGCCCCTCGGAGCATCGCCACCCGTAACCTGTCTCCCCCACCCCAACCCGTATCCTCATCCTGCCGTGCGAGGAGACCCGTGCACCCCACCCGCAAGGCGGTTGTGACAGCCACCGCACTCCTGGTCATGGCCGTCGCCGGCTGCGAATCCGGCGGCGGCACCACCGCATCCCACAAGAGCTCTTCGAAGCCCGGATGTCCCACCGTCCTCTCCGGAGCCAAACAGGCCGTCAAGAAGGCCGAGGAGGCCAACGCCCCCTGGAGGGGCCCCACCACCGGACCCGGGGCCGTCCACGGCAAGACCATCGTCTACGTCGCCGAGACCCTGACGAATCCCGGCGTCGCCGGCGTCGCCCAAGGTGTCCAGGAAGCCGCCAAGATCGTCGGATGGCACGCCCGCACCATCAACGGCCAGGACACGCCCGGCGGCCTCCGGGCCGCCTTCAAGCAGGCCGTCAGCCTCAAGCCGGATGGCATCGTCATCAGCGGTTTCGATCCCGGGACGGCCGCGGAGGACGTCAAAAAGGCCCATGCGGCGGGAATTTCGCTGATCGGCTGGCACGCCACCGCAGCTCCCGGCCCCAGTAAAGATCCGCAGCTCTTCAGCAACATCACCTCCCGGGTCGAAGACGTCGCGAAGATCAGCGCCGACTGGATCATCGCCCGGTCCAACGGCCATGCGGGCGTGGTCCTGTTCACCGACGCCTCGGTACCCTTCGCGAAGCACAAGTCCGATCTGATCAAGAAGGAACTCGCCACCTGCGCCGGCACCAGGCTGCTGAGCTACACCAACATCCCCATTCCCCAGGTCAATCGCCGCTCCATCGGGGAAGTCCGCTCCCTGCTGTCCCGTTTCGGCGGCAAGTGGACCTATTCCGCCGCCATCAACGACCTGTACTTCCAGCATGCGGCCCCCGCCCTGCGTGCCGCGGGCAAGGACGGCGCCGGCGCCCCCTTCAACATCGGCGCCGGTGACGGCGACCCGTCGGCCTTCGAGCGCGTCAACGGCAAGGAGTTCCAGGCCGCCACCGTGCCCGAGCCCCTCTCCGAACAGGGCTGGCAGATCATCGACGAGTTCAACCGCGCCTTCACCGGCGCCCGGGACAGCGGGTACGTCGCCCCCGTTCACATCGCCACCGCCGCCAACAGCGGCGGCGCGCTGTCCTGGGACTCCGACGGCTTCCGCCAGGCCTACCGCAAGATCTGGGGCGAATGACGTGCTCTCCCGGTGGAGGCCGTGGGCGGGTGCGCTGTTCCGGGGCGGCGGAGTGCGTGGCACCGGCGGGCATGGCCGTACAACATTCAACGGCATGGGGTGGTCTTCGCCACGCCGTCACGGATTCTTGGGGGAGTGCTCATGTCGTACTCGCAGCAGCCCGCGCCGCCCGGTCCGCGGCCCCGCCCGCGCGCACCGCTCCCGCCCGCCCGGCCGGGTCCCAAAGGTGCCGGGAGCGGAGCGGCCGCCCCGCTGGACGGCCACCGGTTCCCCCCATCGAATCCGATCGGAACCCATTCCTCCGCTTTTGCCCGGGGTGGGGTCCTGTCGAGTGGGGGCCGGTCACGAGATATCTTGATGTCGAGCAATGTTGCAGACGTGGAGCGGAGCACCCGGTGACTGACTCGACCATCATCTACACCCACACTGACGAGGCCCCGGCCCTGGCGACGTATTCGTTCTTGCCTGTGATCCAGGCATACGCGTCGAAGGCCGGCGTCAGCGTGGAGACCCGTGACATCTCCCTGGCCGGGCGCATCATCGCAAGCTTCCCCGAGCGCCTGGAGGAGGGGCAGCGCATCGAGGACGCCCTCGCCGAGCTCGGCCGGCTGGCCAAGACTCCCGGCGCGAACATCATCAAGCTGCCGAACATCTCGGCCTCGATCCCGCAGCTCAAGGCCGCGGTCGCCGAGCTGCAGGAGCAGGGCTACGCGCTGCCCGACTACCCGGACGACCCGAAGACCGACGAGGAGCGGGACATCCGCGCCCGTTACGACAAGGTCAAGGGCAGCGCCGTCAACCCGGTCCTGCGCGAGGGCAACTCCGACCGCCGCGCACCGGCGTCGGTGAAGAACTACGCCAAGGCGCACCCGCACCGCATGGGCGCCTGGACGGGCGACTCGAAGACGAACGTCGCCACCATGGGCGTCGACGACTTCCGCTCCACCGAGAAGTCCGCGGTCATCGGCTGGGACGGCTCGCTGCGCATCGAGCTGTCGGGCGACGACGGCTCCACCACCGTCCTGCGCGAGTCGGTACCGGTCCTCGCCGGCGAGGTCGTCGACGCCTCCGTGATGCGGGTGGCCGCGCTGCGGGAGTTCCTCACCGCGCAGGTCGCCCGTGCCAAGGCCGAGGGCGTGCTGTTCTCGGTGCACCTGAAGGCCACGATGATGAAGGTCTCCGACCCGATCATCTTCGGCCATGTGGTCCGCGCCTTCTTCCCGAAGACCTTCGCCCAGTACGGCGAGTCGCTCGCCGCCGCCGGCCTGACCCCGAACGACGGCCTCGGCGGCATCTACAAGGGCCTGGAGTCGCTGGCCGACGGCGCCGAGATCAAGGCGTCCTTCGACGCCGAGCTGGCCGAGGGCCCGGCGCTCGCCATGGTCGACTCCGACCGCGGCATCAGCAACCTGCACGTGCCGAGCGATGTCATCGTCGACGCCTCCATGCCGGCCATGATCCGCACCTCCGGTCACATGTGGGGCCCGGACGGCGCGGAGGCCGACACCCTCGCGGTCCTCCCCGACAGCAGCTACGCCGGCATCTACCAGGCCGTCCTCGACGACTGCCGCGCCAACGGCGCCTACGACCCGTCGACCATGGGTTCGGTGCCGAACGTCGGCCTGATGGCGCAGAAGGCCGAGGAGTACGGCAGCCACGACAAGACCTTCGAGATCCCGGTCACGGGCACCGTGCGGGTCCTCGACGAGAGCGGCAACGCCGTGCTCGAGCAGGTCGTCGGCGCCGGTGACATCTTCCGGATGTGCCAGACCAAGGACGCGCCGATCCGCGACTGGGTCAAGCTCGCCGTCACCCGCGCCCGCGCGACCGGCGACCCGGCCGTGTTCTGGCTCGACGAGGGCCGTGCGCACGACGCGCAGCTGATCGAGAAGGTCAAGGCCTACCTCCCCGAGCACGACACCGAGGGCCTGCAGATCGAGATCCTGGCGCCGGTCGACGCGATCACGTTCTCCCTCGACCGCATCCGCCGCGGTGAGGACACGATCTCCGTCACCGGCAACGTGCTGCGTGACTACCTCACCGACCTCTTCCCGATCCTCGAACTCGGCACGAGCGCGAAGATGCTCTCGGTCGTCCCGCTCATGAACGGCGGCGGGCTGTTCGAGACCGGTGCCGGCGGCTCCGCGCCCAAGCACGTCCAGCAGCTGGTCAAGGAGAACTACCTGCGCTGGGACAGCCTGGGCGAGTTCCTCGCGCTCGCGGTCAGCTTCGAGCACCTTGCCCAGACGACGGACAACGCGCGCGCCCAGGTGCTCGCGGACACCCTCGACCGTGCCACCGGCACCTTCCTCAACGAGAACAAGTCGCCCAGCCGCAAGCTCGGCGGCATCGACAACCGCGGCAGCCACTTCTACCTCGCGCTCTACTGGGCCCAGGAGCTGGCGAAGCAGACCGACGACGCACAGCTCGCGGGGGCGTTCGCGGCACTCGCCAAGACGCTGGCCGAGCAGGAGCGCACCATCGTCGACGAGCTGACCGCGGTGCAGGGCTCGCCGGCCGACATCGGCGGCTACTTCCAGCCGTCCGTGGCGAAGGCCTCGGCGGTCATGCGCCCGTCGACGACCCTCAACCAGGCCCTCGCGACCCTCAGCTGACGCGACAGCCACGGAAGATCCTTCCGCCCCGGCCGGCACCCCGCCGTCCGGGGCGGTTCCGTTTCCGCGGGAAGCGTGAGGCCGCCCCGCCCCGTTGCCCCCACGGTGCCGGTGCCGAGGCGGGCCATGGCGATTCTTCCGCGCTTTGCGCCGGCCGGAAGCAGTTGCTCCGAAGCCCCGCGCGACATCATGACGCCGTGGACCCCTCCTCGCCCCCTCCTCCCCCTCTCCTCGCCCCTCCTACCGGCGGTGGGCAGCATGGGTTCTTGTCGAGTGCGCCAAGTGGGTCGAGGCCAGAGCCGTGGTCGCCGCAGTGATGGCTCAGGCCGGCGAACACCCATCCCGCACGCTCGCTGAACAGGACGACGAACGCGAAGCGACGCGGCGCGAACGCGCCCTCGACGAGCGACCCAAGGCCGCCCGCTCGAACCTGCGCTTCCAGGACCGGCGCGGCGCCGACCTCGAAGCCCGCAGCGCCGAACCGGACATTCCCAAGGTGGGCCGGGTCCGCTTCCGGTGGACCAAAGACCTTCCGGTCGGCAAGCGTGCCAATGCGAACGACCGGATCACCGGGGCACGA
>NZ_JBSHBP010000063.1:0-6680 GCF_053612065.1 Streptomyces sp. NPDC054765
GCCGATGGCGTCGTCGAAGTCGCTGAAGGGGGCCACGGCGACCACCGGGCCGAAGATCTCCTCCTGGAAGACCCGCATCTCGTTGTTGCCCTCGAAGATCGTCGGACGGACGTAGTAGCCGCCCTCCAGTTCGCCGCCGAGTTCGGCCCGGGAGCCGCCGGTCAGGATGCGGGCGCCCTCCTTCTGGCCGATGTCCAGGTAGGAGAGGATCTTCTCCAGCTGGTCGTTGGAGGCCTGTGCACCGATCATTGTGTCGGTGTCCAGCGGGTGGCCCTGGACGATCTTCTCCGTGCGGGCCACCCCGGCCTCCAGGAAGTCCTGGTAGTGCCCGCGCTGGATCAGCGCCCGGGACGGGCAGGTGCAGACCTCGCCCTGGTTGAGGGCGAACATGGTGAAGCCTTCCAGGGCCTTGTCGTGGAAGTCGTCCGCCGCGGACGAGACGTCGTCGAAGAAGATGTTGGGGCTCTTGCCGCCCAGTTCGAGCGTCACCGGCCGCAGGTTCTCGGACGCGTACTGCATGATCAGACGGCCGGTCGTGGTCTCCCCGGTGAAGGCGACCTTGGCGACCCGCGGGCTGGAGGCCAGCGGTTTGCCGGCCTCCGCGCCGAAGCCGTTGACGATGTTGACGACGCCGGGCGGCAGCAGATCCGCGATCAGGCTCATCCAGAAGTGCACCGAAACGGGGGTCTGTTCGGCGGGCTTGAGGACCACGGCGTTGCCGGCGGCCAGTGCCGGGGCGAGCTTCCACGTCGCCATCAGGATGGGGAAGTTCCACGGAATGATCTGGGCGATCACCCCGAGCGGCTCGTGGAAGTGGTAGGCGACCGTGTCCTCGTCGATCTCCGACAGGGAGCCCTCCTGGGCGCGGATGGCGCCCGCGAAGTAGCGGAAGTGGTCGATGGCGAGTGGGATGTCGGCAGCCAGGGACTCCCGTACGGGCTTGCCGTTCTCCCAGCTCTCGGCGACCGCCAGGGCCTCCAGATTCTGTTCCATCCGGTCGGCGATCTTGTTGAGGACGGCGGCGCGTTCGGCGGCGGCCGTGCGGGCCCAGCCGGGCGCGGCCGCGTGCGCGGCGTCCAGGGCACGTTCCACGTCCTCGGCGGTGCCCCGCGCGACCTCGGTGAACGGCTGCCCGTTGACCGGGGTCGGGTTCTCGAAGTACCGGCCCAGTGCGGGCGCCACGAACTCCCCGCCGATCCAGTGGTCGTAGCGGGGCAGATAGCTCATGACGGCATCGGCGGAACCCGGGCTGGCGTAACGGGCCATGGTGCGGCCTCCCAATCGCTCTCGGCGCGGTGCCCGCCACTCCCGTGTGACGGGCATTGTGCGCAGGCTAGGGCTGGGGAGGTTGCGCGAACGTTGCGACGTACGTGGCGGCCGGCCCGCTCACGCCACCGGGGGAACCGCCGGTCAGGCCGTACGCCGCGCGCAACCGGTCCGCGGTGGCCATCGGTGCGCCGCGCGCCGGGGAGCGCTCCGGCAGGGTGTCCACCAGGGCTTCCCAGATCTCCAGGTCGTCCTCGCCCCAGGGGGTGCGCGACCACTCCCGCAGCAGGCCGGGGTCGCGCGCGTCGAGCAGTGCCCGCCTCAGCCGGTCCTCCAGGGCACCGCGCAGCCGCTGCACACCGGGCGCCTCCGACAGGGGCAGCAGCGGACCGCGGTAGGCACCGAGCGCGGACCGTACCTCGCCGGCCGCCAACGCCTCCTCGACCGCACACAGATCGGTCTCCACGGGCCGGCTCAGCCGGTACGGGCGCGAATGCAGCAGCGTGCCGATGAGGTGGCGCAGCCGGGACAGCTCGGCCCGCAGCGTGACCGGGCGCATGTCGCGTTCGCCGTAGAGCAGCACCGAGAGCTGGTCGCCCGTCAGCCCTTCGGGGTGCCGGGCCAGCAGCGCCATGATCTCGCTGTGCCGGCGGCCGAGCCGCAGCCGCTCCCCGTCCACCACCAGCAGCGCCTCGTCCCGGCCGAGTGCCGTCAGGCATACGCCCAACTCCGGTACGTCCGCGGCGAGATGGGCTTCCGCAGCGCGGGCCGTTGCCTGTACCAGCGCCAGGCTGTGCGGGCTCGCCAAATGGCCGCCGCCGGTGATGTCGACCGCGCCGAGCAGCCGCCCGGTCCGCGGATCGTGCAGCGGGGCGGCGGCGCAGGTCCAGCGCTGCACCTGTCGGTTGTAGTGCTCGGCGGCGAAGATCTGTACGGCGTGATCGGCGGCCAGCGCGGTGCCCGGGGCGTTGGTGCCGGCGTGCCGTTCGTCCCAGCGGGCCCCGACCACGAAGTTCATCCGCTCGGCGCTGCGCCGCACCCCGCGGTGCCCCTCCACCCACAGCAGCCGCCCCTGCGGATCGCAGACGGCCAGCAGATGCGCACCGTCCTGCGCGAAGCTGCCCAGCAGCTCCCGGAAGACGGGCATCGCACGGGCCAGCGGGTGCCCGTCCCGGTAGACGCCGAGCGCGGCCTCGTCCAGATCGATGGGCGCGGCGCCGTCCGCCGCTGCACGGGCGTCCGCGGAGCGGCGCCAGGAGTCGGCGACCACCCGGCGGACCGGTGGCGCAACGGTCCCGTCGGCCAGGAAGGCCGCATGGGCCCGGCGCACCGTGCGGGTGCGCTCCATCGGATCGGCACCGGTCTCCATCGCCAGCCAAGGGTTGACCACGTGTCACCTCTTCGATGCGGCTTCTGCCCCCGTACGGCCGATGGTGCTCGTACCGGGCGGGGCCGTAAACCCCACGGGCGGGCAAGAGCACCCACGGGCGTGCAGGGTCACCCACGGGCGTCACGGTGGCCCCCTCGCGCACAGCCGCAACCGGGCCGGGCGGGCCGCGTCGCCCGCCGGAGCGGCCAAGGTGCTTCAGACGCGCCCTGCGGACCACGAAGCACGAAGCACGGAGCACGAAGCACGAAGCACAGAGCACGGAGCACGGAGCACGGACTGCGGGCCATGGGCCCCGGACTGCAGCCCGCGGACCTCGGACTGCGCCCGGCGGAGGTCAGTCTGCACGCCATGACGTTCTGCCATACTGCTGAAAATTTGTGGAAGTTGGAAAATAGGGCTCATTTTGAATGATGGACAAGAGCGGGGAACGGGCGGCTCTGCGGCTGCCGGCGGCACCGCGCGCTCCCGGGCGCGCCGGGCCGAACTGATAGCCACCGGACGGAAGTTGTTCGCCGACACCTCCTATGACGCGCTGTCCATGGACGACATCGCACGCCAGGCCGGGGTCGCCAAGGGCTTGATCTATTACTACTTCACCAACAAGCGCGGCTATTACCTCGCGATCATCGAGGACGCGGTCGCCGAACTGGTCGAGCGGGCCGGCAGCGCCCAGGACCTCCCGCCCGTCGAACGCGTCCAGCGCACCGTCGACGGCTATCTGCGCTACGCCCAGCATCATCAGGCGGCCTATCGCACCATCGTCACCGGCGGGGTCGGCTTCGACACCGAGGTGCTGGCGATCCGCGACAGCGTCCGCGCCCGGCTGCTCGGCACCCTCGCCCTCGGCGCCTGGGGCCGGGCCGACATCCCCCCGCTCGCCCGTATGGCGCTGACCGGCTGGCTGTCCAGCGTCGAGGGCGTCACCCTCGACTGGATCACGGAGCAGGAGGTGCCCCGCGAGACGGTCGTCGCGCTGCTGGTGCGCGGCCTGGGGGACACCCTCCGGCTGATCGAGGAGTACGAGCCGAGCTGTCCGGCGCCCCCGCGCCCGCCGGCCTGAGGCGGCATCGGACGCCGCCGTTCGGCAGGACGAAGGAGCGGGAGACCGCCGCCTCCCGCCCCTCCCGTTCGCTGCTTCTGCGGCTAGGTGATGGCCTTGATCAGCTCCCCGTTGGCGGTGTCACCGCTCAGTTCCCAGAAGAACGTGCCGCCCAGACCCTGCGCGTTCTTGAAGGCCATCTTCGTGCCGATGGTCTCCGGGGTGTCATAGCTCCACCACTGGTCGCCGCACCTGGCGTAGGCGGTGCCGCCCACCTTGCCGGTGGCCGGGCAGCGGTCCTTGAGCACCTTGTAGTCGTCGATCCCGGCCTCGTACTTGCCCGGTGCGGCCCCGGTCGCGGTACCGCCCGGCGCGTCCTGGGTGACGCCCGACCAGCCACGGCCGTAGAAGCCGATGCCCAGCAGCAGCTTGCTCGCCGGAACACCGAGGCCCTTCAGCTTGGCGATGGTGTCGGTGGTGTTGAAGCCGGCCTTCGGGATGCCGTTGTACGACGTGAGCGGGGAATGCGGCGCCGTCGGGCCCTTGGCATCCCACGCCCCGAAGTAGTCGTAGGTCATCGGGTTGTACCAGTCGACGTACTGTGCCGCGCCCGCATAGTCGGCCACGTCGAGCTTGCCGCCGGCCGAGGCGTCCGCGGTGATCGCCGCGGTCACCAGATTGTTCCGGCCGAACTTCGACCGCAGCGCCTTCATCACTCCGGTGAAGGCGTCCTTACCGCTGGTGTCGCAGGTCAGGCCGCAGGCGTTGGGGTACTCCCAGTCGATGTCGATGCCGTCGAAGACATCCGCCCAGCGTTTGTCCTCGACCAGGTCGAGGCAGGACTGGGCGAAGGCGTCGGGGTTCTTGGCGGCCTCACCGAAGCCGCCCGACCAGGTCCAGCCGCCGAACGACCAGATCACCTTGAGGCCCGGGTGCAGCTTCTTGAGCTCGCGCAGCTGGTGGAAGTTGCCGCGCAGCGCGCCGTTGTCCCAGGTGTCCGCCGTGCCGTCGACGCTCTGGTCGGCGGGGTAGGCCTTGTCGTAGTCGGCGTAGGAGTCACCGATGGCGCACTTGCCGCCCTGGACGTTGCCGAAGGCGTAGTTGATGTGCGTCAGCTTGGCCGCCGAGCCCGATGTCTCGATGTTCTTGACGTGGTAATTGCGGTCGTAGACACCCCAGTTGGTGAAGTATCCGACCACCTTGTCGCCCGCCGCGGCCGGCGTCGCCGTGGTGGCGGCCGTGGCGGTGTGCCGGGCAGTGGGGGCGCCGGCCGGGTGGGCGGAGGCCGGGCCGGCGAGCAGGGTGCCGGCCAGCGCCGCCGTACACAGCGCGGTGGCGGCGGCGATCGCTCTGCGGGGCGATCGCATCCGGTGGGGTCTGAGCATGTCATCTCCTCGGAGGGGGGCGAGGGGGGCTGACCTGCGTTCTGAATGCGCATGAACGCGTGGAACGTTGGAGGAGAAGCTAGAAGGACTAGACCAGCGAGTCAATGGTTCGGACCACTTTCATGACCGGTCGGTACGGGGCCGGATTGCTGCAGTCCGTGAAGATCAACCCGTGACGCGAGGCCTCCGATCGGGCATACTCCTAGCGCCACCGCCGCAGGTCATCGGCATCCGCGACCCGGAACGCGATCATCGGCCTGGCACCACGAAACCGGCGCCGCCGCCCACCCTGCGAGTGTCGCCGCAGCGCCCGACAGGGAGGAGAGCGCCGCCATGACCGAGTACGGCCCCCGGCCGGTGGACCGCAGGCTGCCCACGGAGGAAGCCCGCGACCTGTTGACCCTCGTACGTGAGCTCGCCGAGCGCGAGATCAGGCCAACGGCCTCCGAGGAGGAGGATGCCGGCCACTTCCCGCGCGAGACCTTCACCCTGCTGTCGGAATCCGGACTGCTTTCGCTGCCCTACGACGACGAATTCGGCGGGGGCGGCCAGCCCTACGAGGTCTACCTCCAGGTCGTGGAGGAACTCGCCGCCGCCCGGCTCACCGTCGGCCTCGGCGTCAGTGTGCACACCCTCGCCTGCCACGCGCTCGCCGGATACGGCACCAAGGAGCAGCGTGCCGAACACCTGCCGGACATGCTCGGCGGCGGACTCGTCGGCGCGTACTGCCTCTCCGAGCCCTCCTCGGGCTCCGATGCCGCCTCCCTGACCACCCGCGCGACCCGGGAGGGCGACACCTGGAAGCTGGAGGGCACCAAGGCCTGGACCACCCACGGCGGCGTGGCCGACTTCTATACCGTGCTGGCCCGCACCGGCGGCAGTGGCGCCCGTGGCATCACCGCCTTCCTGGTGCCCGGTGACGCCGAGGGCCTCAGCGCCGCGGCACCCGAGCGCAAGATGGGCATGAAGGGCTCCCCGACGGCCCAGCTGCATTTCGACGCCGTCCGCATCCCCGACTCCCGCCGCCTCGGGGACGAGGGCCAGGGCTTCGCCATCGCCCTGTCCGCCCTGGACTCCGGGCGCCTGGGCATCGCGGCCTGCGCCATCGGCGTCGCCCAGGCGGCCCTGGACGAGGCGCTCTCGTACACCGCCGAACGACGGCAGTTCGGCCGCCCGATCGTCGACTTCCAGGGCCTGCGCTTCATGCTCGCCGACATGGCCACCCAGATCGAGGCGGGCCGCGCCCTCTACCTCACCGCCGCCCGGCTGCGCGACGCCGGTCTGTCGTTCTCCAAGGAAGCGGCGATGGCCAAGCTGTTCTGCACGGACACCGCGATGCGGGTGACCACCGACGCCGTCCAGCTCCTCGGCGGCTACGGCTACACCCTCGATTTCCCGGCCGAGCGCTATATGCGGGAGGCGAAGGTGCTGCAGATCGTCGAGGGCACCAACCAGATCCAGCGGATGGTCATCGCCCGCCATCTCGCGGGTCCCGAGACACGCTGAACGGGGGCGGGGGGGGGCGGGGGAAACCCGTGGGCCCCCCACCGGTGTACCCGCGGCGTTTTGGGAGCCCCTGGGCCCCGGTTGGGGGGCGGTG
>NZ_JBSHBP010000063.1:6690-45291 GCF_053612065.1 Streptomyces sp. NPDC054765
ACTCCGCGGGTTGGGTCCACGCCCTCCCCGGGCGGGCGGCCGTTCCCCGGCTTCGGGGTGGGGGGGGGCCCGGTGCCCCCCGGCGCCCGCCCCCACGTCTCTCCCGGCTCAGTTTGCCAGCCCCTTGAGCCCTGTTGCCGTGCCGATCGCGACCACCCGCACGCCGGGCGTCCGGGCCAGATCCCGTGCCACGGCGGACCCGACGGCGGAGGAGGGCTCCAGGACCAGACCCTCCGCCGCCAGCCTCCGGTGCTCCGCCACGATCGCGTCGTCGTCCAGTGCGACGGCCGTGCCCGCGCTGCGCCACAGCGCATCGAGCCCCTGCCAGCAGGGCCGCTCCTCCCCGAGGGAGAACGCCACCGTCGGCCCGCGCGCCATGCGCGTACGTTCCTGGTCCGCACGGTCCGCCCGGCGCAGCGCGGCGGTGAACGGTGCCGCGGCGGTCGGCTCGGCGGCCACCAGCCGGGGCTCGTGTGCGATCAGCCCCGCGGCCGCCAACTCCCGGAAACCACGGCCGATTCCGGACAGCAGATCCGCCCGGCTGGTGGGGACCACCACCGCGTCGAGCCACTGCCCGGAGAAGTCCCGCGCCAGCTCGTAGGCGACCGACTTGTAGCCCTCGTTGGCATACGGATTCCCACCAGGCGAGGGCGAGGAGTAGCTGGTCAGCGGGTACCAGCGGTGCTTCGCGACGGCTCGGGCCATCGCCGCGTTCCGTTCGCCGGCGGTGCCCGGGTGGACCACCCGCTCGGCGCCCAGCGCATCGATCTGGGCCCGCAGCCCCGCCGGCACCGCCTCGTTGGTGAACACCACACAGCGCAGCCCGGCCCGCCCCGCATACGCCGCGGCCGACGCCCCGGCGTTGCCGGAGGAGGCGGCGACCACGGTGTCCGCACCGGCCGCCACCGCCGCGGCCACCCCGACGGCCATCGCCCGGTCCTTGTGCGAACCGGTCGGGTTCGCACCCTCGTATTTCAGCCACAATTCCCCGACAGGCCCGCCCTCTTGGGGCCGGTCCGGCTCCCTCCGCAGCCGGATGCACGGGGTGTTGCCCTCACCCAGCGTCAGCGGCGGACCGGGCACCGGCAGCGCCGTCGGCAGGCCCCACGGCCCGCCCGGGTACGCGGCGAGGGCGACACCGGCCAGATTCGCGAGCGGCGGCATCGTATTGACGCCGATGCCCTCGGCGGCGCAGACCGGGCAGCCGTCGAAACCCTCCGACGGGCGGGCGCAGCGCAGACAGTGCAGAGGAGGGAGTGAGGTCACCGTGGCTCCGGGGTCAGTTCGGCATCGACCCCGAGAAGGTAACAGGTGCCCATCCACTTGACCCCCTACCCCCCGGCCCTGGGTCTGGCCGCCCGTCCTGAGCTGACGTACCGTCAATTCCCGCCCAGGGGCCCTGTCCCGGGCGACCGCCGTGCACCCTCGCGCGCCCAGGAGGAGACCGTGCCCGACCGCCCGATCGCGCTCGACGAGTACCCGATCCACCAGGTCCCGCTGTCCATGCGGCATGTCGCCACCGGCGACCGCAACGCCTACGACCGGTGCATCTTCCACGTCATGGACCACTCCGGCCGCGCCCTGCTGATCGCCGGCCTCGGCGTCTACCCCAACACCGGTGTCATCGACGCCTATGCCACCCTCCGCCTCGGCGACCGGCTGCACGCCGTACGGGCCTCCGACGCGCTCGGCGACGACCGCCTCGCCCTGACCGTCGGCCCGCTCACCATCACCGTCGAGGAGCCGCTCGCCCGGCTGCGGCTGACCTGTGCCGCGGACCCCGGGGACCCGGACGGCCTGGCGTACGACCTGACCTGGACTGCCGCGTTCCCGGCCACCTGGGAGCCGCACCACACCCAGTACCGCGGCGACCGGCTGACGCTCGAAGGCCGGCGGTTCGTCCAGGCAGGCACCTGCACCGGCCGTATCCGCGTCGCGGGCCAGGAACTGGCTGTCACGGCGGGGGAGTGGACCGGAACCCGCGACCGCAGCTGGGGCGTACGCCCGATCCCGGGTGAGGACGGCGGACGGGCCGCGGAGGAGCTGCGGCCCGAGGGCTTCCACTGGATCTGGTGCCCGGTGCGTTTCGACGACCGCTTTGTGATGGTCATCGTCCAGGAGGACGCCGACGGCCATCGCACCCTGAACGAGGCCACCATGGTCCGCAACGGCGCCCGCGACGCCCAACTCGGCTGGCCGCACACCGACATCGGCTACCGCCCCGGCACCCGCCACCCCGAACGTGCCGTCATCCACCTCACCGACATCGCCCGCAAACCCCTCGACCTCACCGCTGAGATCCTCACCTCGTCGCCCCTGGCCCTGGGCGCCGGCTACCCTCCCGCAAGCTCCCCGCTCGGTTCGAGCAGCGGGGGCCCCGACGCCGACGACTGGCAGCACGGCACCTGGCGCGGCCGGGGCTGGACCGACCGCCGCAGCTACGACCTCTCCGACCCGGCGGCCCACCCGCACACCGCCTACGGAGTCACCGACCACGCCGCCCGCTTCACCCTCAACGGCCGGACCGGCTATGGCATCTTCGAGCACGGCAGCTTCGGCCGGCACGACCCGAGCGGCTTCACCGGCTATGACTCCGTCGCGCAGGAGGCCGGAAAGTGACCACCGGACCCCGTCCCCGCACCACCACCCGTGACCCCGAAGCGCTCACCCGTCGGCTCACCGCCTGGCTCGGCACCCGGATCCCCGGCGCCCGTGCCGTCGCCGCTGCGGTGCCGGACTCCAACGGCATGTCCAGCGAGACACTGCTCTTCGACATCGACCACCCCCGGCCGCCGTCCCCCGGACTCTCGGCCCCGCTCCCGAGCTCTCGACTCCCCTCGGGCGCCGGAGACCCGCACGAGCAGGAAACGACCCCCATCCCCTGCGCACTGCGCCTCGCCGCCGACCCGGCCGCGTACACCGTCTTCCCGCGGTACGACATGGCCCGGCAGTACCGCACCATGCGCCTGGTCGCCGCACACACCGACCTTCCCGTGCCCCGCACGCTCTGGCTCGAAGAGGACCCGGCGCCGCTCGGCGCGCCGTTCTTCGTCATGGCCCGTGCCGCCGGGCGCGTCCCACCGGACGTCATGCCCTATACGTACGAGGGGAATTGGCTGCACGACGCCACCGACGCCGAGCGCGACCAGCTGGAAGCCGCCAGCGTCTCGGTCCTCGCCCGGCTGCACGACCAAGTCCCGCCCGGTGCCGCCGACTTCCTCGCCACCCCGGGAACGGGCACTGCACTGCGACGTCATGTCCAGGCCCAACAGGCCTACTACGAATGGGTCGTTGCGGGCCGCCCCCGCTCCCCGCTCATCGAGCGAGGCTTTTCCCGGCTGGCCGACCACTGGCCGCCGGACCCCGGCGAGACCGTACTGACCTGGGGCGACGCCCGTATCGGCAATATCGTCTACGACGGCTTCGAGCCGGCCGCCGTACTCGACTGGGAAATGGCCGCCCTCGGGCCCCGGGAACTCGACCTGGGCTGGATGGTCTATCTCCACCGCTTCTTCCAGGACCTCGCCGAGGGCAGCGGCCGACCGGGGCTGCCCGGCTTCCTGCGCCGCGACCGGATCGAGAGCCGCTATGCCCGGCTCACCGGACACCGGCCCCGCGATATGGAGTTCCACACTCTCTACGCGGCCCTGCGGCACGCCATCGTCATGCTGCGCGTGGCCTACCGCCGGGTGCATTTCGGGGAGGTGCCGGTGCCGGCCGACGCCGATGCGCTGATCCTGCACCGGGACACCCTGGAGGCGATGATCGAGGGCCGCTACTGGTGAGGCCGGGCGCCGGTCGTCCGGGCCCGGCAGGGCTCTCAGGCGAGCGGGCGCATCCGCGGCACCGGGAGCGGCCGGGCGCCGGGCCCGCCCAGGTGCGAGAACGGCTGACGGCGCCAGTCCAGGGTCTCCGGGAGCGTCAGCAGCATGGCCGCGTCCTGCTCCTGGGCGTCCAGGGTGTCGGCGGTCTCCGGGGCCTCGGACGCCGTCCGTCCGGAGCCCTGGCACACCGTCAGGCCGAACGGGTTCCACGGCGAGGCGCACAGTGCGTGCTCGGGAAGCGTGTCCTCGTCCGCCAGCAGCGCGATCGGCTGCAGGCAGTCGGGGCAGGTCACGCGGTAGATCTCGTAGGTGTCGAAAGAGTCGTCCGCACCGTCGTCGCCGAAGCCGCCGGGACTGTCGCCCTCCTGGGCGCCGATGTGTGCGGCAGCGGAGTCCTGCTCAAGGCGTCGCATGATGTCCATCCCCCTCGGGTGGGCCGGTCGTACCGCTGACTTCCTGTGACGGGCGGTCCTGGCCACCAGCAGCAATTCCCTTCATGCCGCACGCATAATCGCCGGCACCCCGCCGACACCGGATCACATGTGTGGCATTGGTCACATGAACCGGCGTGAGGGGGTCCACGATCCGGCGCGCGGTGCGCATACGCCCCCGCGCGCAGTAAGTTGAGCGGGTGGAGGAGTTGGACCGACAAATCGTGGATCTGCTCGTCAAGGACGGGCGGATGAGCTACACCGACCTGGGCAAGGCCACCGGCCTGTCCACCTCGGCGGTGCACCAACGGGTGCGCCGCCTGGAGCAGCGCGGTGTCATCCGGGGCTATGCCGCCATCGTTGACCCCGAAGCCGTGGGCCTGCCGCTCACCGCCTTCATCTCGGTCAAACCCTTCGACCCCAGTGCGCCGGACGACATCGCCGACCGCCTCGCCGAGGTCCCCGAGCTGGAGGCCTGCCACAGCGTCGCCGGCGACGAGAACTACATCCTCAAGGTCCGGGTCGCCACCCCGCTGGAGCTGGAGCACCTGCTCACCCGCATCCGCACCCTCGCGGGCGTCTCGACCCGCACCACGGTCGTGCTCTCCACCCCTTACGAGGCACGCCCGCCGCGCATCTGACCGGCAACGGGCCCCTGCGCGCGGTCCGTCCGTGCGCAGGGGGCAAACTGTCCGGTATGAGCGAGCGCATCCCCGGCCCGGCCCGGCAGCACCTTTCCCACCGGGCCCAGCCCCGCACCGTCCTGCTGCGCGGCGGTGAGGTGCACAGCCCCGCGGACCCCTTCGCCACCGCCATGGTCGTGGAAGGTGACCGCATCGCCTGGGTCGGTGAGGAGGGCGCGGCCGACTCCTTCGCTGAGGGCGTGGACCAGGTGATCCAGCTCGACGGTGCGCTCGTCACTCCGGCGTTCACGGACGCACATGTGCACACCACCGCGACCGGCCTCGCGCTCACCGGCCTCGACCTGGTCAGCGCCGTCACATTGGCCGATGCGCTGGCCCGGATCCGTGCGTACGCGGACGCCCGCCCGTCGGACCGGATCCTGCTCGGGCACGGCTGGGACGCGAGCGCCTGGCCGGAGGGGCGCCCACCGTCCCGCGCGGAGCTGGACGCGGCCACCGGCGGCCGCCCGCTCTATCTCACCCGTGTCGATGTGCACTCCGCGGTCGTGACGACGGCGCTGCTGGACCTCGTCCCCGGCATCCGCGCGCGGGACGGTTTCCATGCCGGTGCCCCGCTGACCGGCGCCGCCCACCACGCGGTGCGCGAGGCCGCGTACGCCACCGTCACCCCCGCTCAGCGCGCCGAGGCCCAGGCCGCCGCGCTCGCCCGCGCCGCCTCGCTCGGCATCGGCAGCATCCACGAGTGCGCGGGCCCGGACATCTCCGGCGAGGACGACTTCACGGGGCTGCTCGCCCTGGCCCGGGAGGGCGACGGTCCTCGCGTCGTCGGCTACTGGGCCGAGGCGATCGCCTCCGCAAAGGACGCGGAGCGCATCCGGGAGCTCGGGGCCATCGGCGCCGCGGGCGATCTGTTCGCCGACGGATCGCTCGGATCGCACACCGCCCATCTGCACGCCCCGTATGCGGACGCCGGCCACAGCGGCGCCGCCCAGCTCGACGCCGAGGCCGTCGCCGCCCATGTCGCCGCCTGCACCGAGGCCGGGCTCCAGGCGGGCTTCCACGCCATCGGCGACGCCGCCCTCACCGGCGTCGTCACCGGCGTACGCGCTGCCGCCGACCGGCTGGGCCTCGACCGGATCCGCGCCGCACGGCATCGTGTCGAGCACGCCGAGATGCTCACCGAGGACACCATCGCCGGCTTCGCCGACCTGGCCCTGACCGCCTCCGTCCAGCCCGCCTTCGACGCCGCCTGGGGCGGCGAGGAGGGCATGTACGCCGCCCGCCTGGGCGCCGGCCGCGCCCGCACCCTCAACCCGTACGCCGCGCTGCTCAAGGCCGGTGTCCCGCTCGCGCTCGGCTCCGACAGCCCGGTCACCCCGCTCGACCCCTGGGGCACCGTGCGCGCCGCCGTCTTCCACCGCACCCGCGCCCACGGCATCTCCGCCCGCGCCGCGTTCACCGCCCACACCCGCGGCGGCTGGCGCGCCATCGGCCGGGACGACGCGGGCGTCCTGGTGCCCGGTGCTCCCGCCGACTACGCGGTCTGGCGCACCGGCGACCTGATCGTCCAGGCACCCGACGAGCGGGTCGAGCGCTGGTCCACCGACCCCCGCTCCGGCACCCCCGGCCTGCCCGATCTCACCCCCGGCAACGACCTCCCGGTATGCCTGAGCACGGTCGTCGGCGGGCGAACGGTCTTCGGGCCGCCGAACGAGTGACATCGCGCGGGCAGGTGCCGGCGCGGGCTGCGCTTGCCGCTCCTTGCCCTGCTTGGGGGCGCTCGCGGCTGACCTGGGGCGACGCGAAAACGACGCAGGCGGAGCACCTGTTGACAGCAGGCGGTCGACGGCCGGTAGGTTCGGCCGAGTCCACCACAGGACGTCCGACCGGGAGACCTCCGCGCAGTCGTCGAACGCAGCTGGGCCATGGGGCGGTGCGCCACTTGGGCACACCGCCACTGGGAGCCAGGCCCAGCACCAGCGGCACGGGACAACGGAGCGTTTCGGCCGGATGGGGGTCCCTCCCTGCTCCTCAGGAGCCTGGGGGAAGGTGCGACCCGGGTGGGGCCCGGACGCTCAGTAGACAACGGCTTTCGGTCGACCCGCAGCCAGCGGGTCCCAGGTCGGCCCGAAGGGCGCCGGGCCCCTAACCGCACCGCACCGCGGCCCGCCCGTACTCTCCGGCGGGCCCTTTCGCCTTTTGTGCACCCCATATCCGCAATCCCGGCCTCCCGATGTACGGTCAGCTCACCACCGCACGACCTGCAGGAAGGCCCGCGACCGTGCCATCGGGTTCCGATACCACCGAAGCAGCCGTCAGCGGCACCTCGCCCGACGGCCAGGTGACCCGCGCCGAGACGGACCCCACGTCCGCGCCGGCGCGCCCCGGGCGCATCCGGCGGCTCGCCGCCCTGGCCCGCCGCGAGGCGCTGCGCACCGGCCTTGCGGCTGTCTCCGGCATCGCGCTGGCCCTGGCCTTCCCGCCGTACGACCTGTGGCCGCTGTCCCTGGTGAGCGTCGCCGCGCTGTCGCTGCTGACCCGTGGCCGCACCGCCCGGCAGGGCGCCTGGACGGGCTTCGCGTTCGGGCTGCCGTTCTTCCTGGTCCTGCTGAAGTGGCTGCATGTCGTCGGCTGGGACGCGGTGTTCGGCCTCTCGGTCGCCGAGGCGCTCTTCGTGACGCTGCTGGGCGCGGCGCTCGCCGTCACCTCCCGGCTGCCGGGCGGTCCGTTGTGGGCCGCCTGCCTCTGGGTCGCCGAGGAATGGGCCCGTGACCGGCTGCCGTTCGGTGGCTTCCCGTGGGGCCGGCTCGCCTTCGCCAACACCGGCTCGCCGTTCACCCCGCTCGCCGCGCTCGGCGGCGCCCCGCTGGTGACCTTCGCGGTCGCACTGGCCGGCGGGCTGTGCGCCGTATGCGCCGTCGCCCTCTGGGGGCTGCGCGGCAACGGATCGCTGCGCCGGGCCGTCCCGGCCCTGGAAGCGTTCGGGCTCGCCGCCGCGGTCACCCTGGCCGGCCTTGCCGTACCCGTCCCCACGAAGGCCGACGACACCGTCGATATCGCCGTCGTGCAGGGCAATGTCCAGCAGCCCGGCATGGACTTCCTCGGCCGCCCCATGATGATCACTGACAACCACGCCACCGCCACCGAGAAGCTGGCCGCCGACGTCAAGGCCGGCCGGGTCAAGAAGCCGGACCTGGTCATCTGGCCGGAGAATTCCTCCGACCTCGACCCGTACCAGTACCCGCAGGCCTACGACCGGATCGACGAGGCGGTGAAGGCCATCGGCGTGCCCGTCCTCGTCGGCGCCCTGATCAACCACCCCACCAAGAAGGGGTACGTCTTCAACGAGGGCATCGTGTGGGACCCGAAGAAGGGGCCGGGTGCTTCCTACACCAAGCAGCACCCGGTGCCGTTCGGCGAGTATGTGCCGTTCCGGGAGCAGCTCAGCAAGATCATCACGCGGTTCCAGCGGGTGCCCCGCGACTTCTACCCCGGTGACCACACCGGCGTGCTCCACGTGGGCCCCGCGCGGCTCGGCGATGTCATCTGCTTCGAGGTCGCCTACGACCAGATCGTCCACGACACCGTCGATGCCGGTGCCCGTGCCCTGGTCATCCAGACCAACAACGCCACCTACGGGCGCTCCGGCCAGCCCGAGCAGCAGCTCGCGATGTCCAAGCTGCGCGCCGTCGAACACGGCCGCTCCGTGGTCACCGCGGCCACCAGCGGAATCAGCGCGGTGGTCGCCCCGGACGGCCGGATCACCCACCAGATCCCCGAGTTCACCCAGGGCGTGGTCTCCGCGCGGATCCCGCTGCGAGACGAAACGACGCTCGCCGACCGCGTGGGAGCCGCTCCTGAGTGGGTGCTCGCTATCGTGGGACTTCTGTCCTGTGCCGCCGCGGTAGTCGTCGGACGGCGCGGGCGTACGAAGGACGAGAAGGGACAGCAGTGACAGACGGTCAGCGGCAGTACGACCCGCTCGGCACCACGTTGGTGATCATTCCGACGTACAACGAGGCGGAGAACATCAAGCCGGTCGTCTCGCGGGTGCGGTCCGCCGTCCCCGAGGCGCATGTGCTCGTCGCGGACGACAACAGTCCTGACGGCACGGGCAAGTTCGCCGATGAACTGGCCGCCGACGACGAGCAGGTCCATGTCCTGCACCGCAAGGGCAAGGAGGGCCTCGGTGCCGCCTACCTCGCGGGCTTCCGGTGGGGCATCGACCACGGCTACGACGTGCTGGTCGAGATGGACGCCGACGGCTCGCACCAGCCCGAGGAACTGCCGCGGCTGCTCACCGCCCTCAAGAGCGCCGATCTCGTCCTCGGTTCGCGCTGGGTGCCCGGTGGCCGCACCGTGAACTGGCCCAAGTACCGCCAGCTCATCTCCCGCGGGGGCAGTACGTACTCCCGGCTGGTGCTGGACCTGCCGTTGCGCGACATCACCGGCGGCTTCCGGGCCTTTCGCGCGCGGACCCTCAAGGGGCTGGGCCTGGACGACGTGTCCTCCCAGGGCTACTGCTTCCAGGTCGACCTCGCCCGCCGTGCCGTGCAGGCCGGCTATCACGTCGTCGAGGTCCCGATCACCTTCGTCGAGCGGGAGCTGGGCGACAGCAAGATGAGCCGCGACATCGTCGTCGAGGCACTGTGGCGGGTCACGGCCTGGGGGATCGGCTCCCGGATGGACAAGATCCGCCGCCGCTGACCCCGGATCCGGCGCAGCCGGCCCCTCCGGAGATGGTCCTTCCCGTGCGACCCTCAGGGGGTGCAGGGGGACGGGCCAGGCACACTTGAGGCATGACGTTCGGAGCCACGCCTTCGCCGAGTCCCCGCCCGCCCCAGCGCTCGCGCACCCGCAGGTTCGTCCCCTTGGGCATCGCCGCCTGGATGGTGCTGGAGATCTGGCTGCTGACCGTGGTCGCCGGGGCCACCAACGGCCTGACGGTCTTCCTTCTGCTGGTCGCCGGGGTGATCGTCGGTGGCTGTGTGGTCAAGCGGGCCGGCCGTCGCGCCTGGCGCAACCTCACCGAGAGCTTTCAGACCACCGGCGACCCGGCGGCTCCCGGCAGCCGCGCTCCGTCCGGCGACAGCGCATCCGCCGACGCCAAGTCCGGCGGCGATAGGTCCGGCAGCGGCAAGTACGGAAGTGACAAGTCGGGCAGTGGCAACACCCTCCCGATGGCCGGCGGGCTGCTGCTGATGATCCCCGGGCTGGTGTCCGACGCCCTGGGGCTGCTCTGCCTGTTCCCGCCGACCGGGAAGCTGATCCGGCGCCGCGCCGAGAAGCTGCTGACCCGGCGGGCGGGTTACGCCCCGGGCTCGTTCGGTGGCGCCTTTCAGCAGGCCCGGATGCACCGGCCCGACGGCAAGGTCGTCCAGGGCGAGGTCATCCGCGAGGACGAGCCTTCCGCGCCGCGCCGCCAGGACCCACCGCTGACCGGCTGAGCGCTGACCAGGCTGAGTCCTCAGCCGGCTGAGGACTCAGGCGTCCGGGGCGTGCGCGCCGCGGACGGGGCAGCCGCGGACACAGCAAGGGCCGGGACCACCGCACAGTGCAGTGGCCCCGGCCCTTCGTACTGCTTGGCGCAGGTCCGTCGTCAGGCGGACTTGCGGTTGCTGTCGCGCGGATGCACGGCAATGTTCATGGTGCCGGAGCGCAGGACGGCCAGCCGTTCGGCCAGCACCTCCTCGAGCTCCTCGCGGGTGCGCCGCTCCATGAGCATGTCCCAATGCGTACGCGCGGGCTTACCCTTCTTTTCCTCAGGGCCATCGCCATCCACCAGAAGCGAGGGTGCACCACATACCTTGCACTCCCACTCCGGCGGAATCTCGGCCTCAACCGAGAACGGCATCTCGAATCGATGTCCGTTCTCGCATGCGTACTCCACCGCCTGGCGCGGGGCCAGGTCGATGCCGCGGTCGGTCTCGTAGCTGGTCACCACGAGTCGCGTGCCGCGGAGAGCTCGCTCACTCATGAATCGTGCCTCCCGGGCTTGTCGCCCACAGGACAGGTGTCGCTGTCGTCGTCATCCGGTCAACGTCCGGTCGGCGGTGAAGATTCCCGTAATCGTGATTCGGGACATACGCCCACCCGTCGCCCACCACCGCCCATGATGGAGGCGCTGTGCGCCGCTGCCTTCCTTCGTGCCGCCCCTTGTTGTACCCACCAGCGCCCGGTTTGTCACATCTGGCAGCAGATGTCACCCAGCGCCATCCTTAGTTGAGCGCGCAGTAACGGTCCGCCTGGTGAGCCAAAGGCGTACACTACCGGCCCGCACGCTCTGGGACTAAATCCGGTCAGGTACAGGATTTCCCGCCGCCGCGATCGCCCGCCCCACCGGCACCCTCGCCAACAGGACAAATCCGATCACAAAGAACGCCACGAGGGACACGATCGCATCCCGGTAGCTCCCGGTGAGCTGATAGGCCACCCCGAACACCAGTGGTCCCAGCCAGCTCACACCCCGGTCACTCATCTCGTACGCGGAAAAGTATTCCGCTTCTTTGCCGTGCGGCACCAGATGCGAGAACAACGAACGTGACAACGCCTGGCTTCCGCCCAGGACCAGGCCGATGCCGACGGCCAGCCCGAAGAACCACCCGGGCGCCTTCGCGGGCAGGAAGTAGCCGGCCGAGATCGTCAGCACCCAGGCCACCAGTGAGCCCAGAATCGTCCGCTGCGCGCCGTAGCTCCCGGCGAGGCGCCCCATCAGCAGGGCGCCCGCCGCGGCCAGCACCTGGACCAGCAGGACCGCCACGATCAGCGTCGTCTGGTCCAGGCCGAGTTCCTCGGACCCGTATACGGACGCCTGGGTGATCACCGTCTGCACCCCGTCGTTGTAGACGAGATAGGCCAGCAGGAAGGAGAGCGTGAGGGGGTGGCGGCGCATCTCGCGCAGCGTCTCCCGCAGCTGCCGCCATCCCTGGCCGAGCGCGGCGCCGCCGGCCCCGGCGGGCTCCCTGGTGACGGCCGCCCGCCGGTCGCGCAGCCGGCGCAGCGGAATCACCGAGAAAGCGCCCCACCACAGCCCTGCCGACGCCAGGCAGATGCGCACCGCGGTGCCCGCGGAGAGGCCGAAGGAGTCGTGCGCGCCGTAGAGCACCAGATTGGCGATCAGGACCAGGGCCCCGGCCGCGTACCCGAAGGCCCAGCCGCGGGAAGAGACCGCGTCGCGTTCGTCGGGCCGGGCGATCTGCGGCAGGAAGGAGTTGTAGAGCATCATCGACACCACGAACGAGACGTTCGCGAGAACCAGCAGCGCCCCGCCCAGCAGATAGCGTTCGCCGCCCAGGAAGAACATCCCCGTCGTCGCCGCGGCGCCCGTGTAGGCGCAGCCGCCCAGCAGCGGCTTCTTCCGGCCGCTCCGGTCGGCCAGTGCCCCGGCGAGCGGCATCGCCAGCACCGACAGCAGCAGCGAGGCGGACACCGCATACGCGTAGAAGGAGCCCGCGCGCACCGGAATGCCCAGCGGGTGTACAAAGCCGTCCGCGTCCGCCGCGGCCTTTGCCACCGAGGTCAGATACGGCCCCAGGAACACCGTCAGGACGGTCGTCGAATAGACGCTGTTGGCCCAGTCGTACCAATACCAGCCGCGCTGTTCGCGGCGCCGGGCGGCCGTCTCGTCCACGCCCTCGGCCATGGCTTGTGCGCTCTCCACGCCCACCCCCGTCTTCCTGTCCCCGTGCACGGCGGCGGACGACGGCCGGCGGTCTTGGCCCGGGGGCGTGTCCGCGAGGCCTCGTCCGGCTCGCGACCCCCTCAGACCCAGCACCCTCGCTCGGTCAGCACCGTCCGCAGCGTCTCGATGTGATCGGTCATGATGCCATCCACACCGAGGTCCAGGAGTGCCGCCATCCGATCCGCGTCATTGACCGTCCAGACATGGACCTGCATGCCCAGGCCGTGCGCGGTGCGCAGGAAGAGCGGATCGACGACGGGGATGCCGGACTGCCGCTCGGGGACCTGTACGCAGACCGCGCTGCGCCGGACCGCCGCACCCAGCAGCCGGTCGAGCGGCAGCACCCCGCGGCCGTACGACCGGAGCCGCAGGCCGGCCACGCCGCGGGTGCCGAGCGAGCTGGCCATCCGCTGTCCGGCCAGCCGCTGGGCGCGGGCCACCCGGGCCTCCGAGAACGAGCCGACGCACACCCGGTCCCAGGTGTCCGTGCGCCGCAGCAGGTCCAGCAGCGGTGACAGCGCGGCCTCCGCCTTGAGGTCGACGTTCCAGCGGGCCTCGGGGAACTCCTCCAGCAGCTCCTCGAAGAGCGGCAGCGGTTCCCGGCCGCCGACCCGGGCTCGGGCCACCGCGCGCCAGGGCAGCCGGCCGATCGCGCCGCGGGCGTCGGTGACGCGGTCGAGCGTCGCGTCGTGGAAGGCGACGAGCTTTCCGTCCGATGTGGCATGCACATCGGTTTCCAGATAGCGGTAGCCGAGGCCGATCGCGCGGCGGAAGGCGGCGGCGGTGTTCTCCAGGCCCTCCGCGGCCCCGCCCCGGTGGGCGAAGGGCAGCGGCACGGGGTGGTCGAGATAGGCGTGGCGGATGCGTATCGCTGAGGTCACTCGGGCAGTATCGCGTGCTCGGGTGAAGTCCCTCCGCGGGCCACCACCGGGGACGCCTGCACAGGCCGGTCCTTGAGCGCGAAGCGGCGGAGGAAGAACTGCGCCAGCGGACCGATGGCCAGGGCATAGACCACCGTGCCGGCCCCGACGGACCCGCCGAGCAGGAAGCCGGCCGCGAGCACCGCCACCTCGATGCAGGTCCGCACCAGGCGCACCGGGCGGCCGGTCCGCAGATGCAGCCCGGTCATCAGCCCGTCGCGCGGCCCCGGGCCGTAATCCGTGGAGAGGTACAGACCGGTCGCGGCGCCGTTGAGGAGGACGGCGCCCGCCAGCAGCGGGATGCGGGAGCCCAGTGAGTGCAGTTGCGGCGTCCAGGCCAGCGTCGCGTCCATCACCAGCCCGAGGATCACCACATTGGACACCGTGCCCAGGCCGGGGCGCTGGCGCAGCGGGATCCACAGCAGCAGGATCAAGGCGCCGGACACGATGGTCACCGTGCCGATCGACAGTCCTGTGTGGCGGGATATGCCCTGGTTCAGCACGCTCCATGGCTCCAGCCCCAGCCCGGCCCGCAGCATCAGCGCCATGCTCACGCCGTACAGCGTGAGCCCCGTGTAGAGCTGGACCAGCCGGCGCACCGGCAGCCCCCGCACCGGGCCGGATTTCTTGATCATGGACACTGTTCCCCCTCCTGGCAGGATTGGACCGACGCATGACACCATGTGGCATGTCCGGGCTCGGCAAGTAGAGCCAATTCGGGGAAGGTGGACTGATCTTCATGGCTCAGTGGACTTCAGCGGTGGGTGCGCCCCAACTCGCCCGGCTGCTCCGGTCGCAGGACCCGCGCGATGCCCAACTCACCGCCGCCGGCCGCCGGTTGCCCGCCTACCGCAGCCTCGCCGACGGCATCCGCCTCCTCGTCCTGGAGGGACGGGTGCCGGTCGCCGCGCGCCTGCCCGCCGAGCGCGAGCTGGCTGCGGCCTTCGGTGTCAGCCGCACCACCGTCGCCGCCGCCTACGAAGCGCTGCGCGCCGAGGGATTCCTGGAGTCCCGGCGCGGCTCGGGCAGTTGGACCGCCGTCCCGGCCGGCAATCCGCTGCCCACCCGCGGCCTGGAACCGCTGCCGCCGGAGGCCGCCGGCTCCATGATCGACCTGGGCTGCGCCGCCCTGCCGGCTCCCGAACCCTGGCTCACCCGCGCCGTCCAGGGCGCGATGGCCGACCTTCCGCTCTACGCCCACACCCACGGCGACTACCCGGCCGGTCTGCCCGTCCTGCGCCAGGCCCTCGCGGACCGCTACACCGCCCGCGGTATCCCCACCATGCCCGAACAGATCATGGTGACCACGGGCGCAATGGGTGCGGTGGCCGCGATCTGCCGGCTGTGCACGAGCCCCGGCGAGCGGGTGGCCGTCGACTCCCCGTCGTACGCCAATATCCTTCAGCTGATGCGGGACGCCGGGGCCCGGCTCGTCCCGGTCGCGCTCGCGGACAAGCTGGCCGGCTGGGACATCCCGGTCTGGCGCCAGGTGATGCGCGACGCCGCGCCCCGTATGGCGTATGTCGTCGCCGACTTCCACAATCCCACTGGCACCCTCGCCACCGAGGACCAGCGCCGTCGCCTCGTCGATGCCGCCCGGTCCGCCGGCACCCTGCTCGTCGTCGACGAGACCATGACCGAACTCCAGCTGGACCACGATCCGGAGCCGCCGCGCCCGGTCTGTGCCTTCGACCCCGCCGGCAGCGCGGTGATCACCGTCGGCTCGGTGAGCAAGGCCTTCTGGGCCGGGATGCGGATCGGCTGGGTCCGCGCCGCCCCCGACATCATCCGCAGCCTGGTCGCCGCCCGTGCCTACTCCGACCTGGGCTCACCGGTCCTCGAACAGCTCGCCATCGCCTCGCTCCTGGAGACCGGCGGCTGGGAACAGGCCGTCGGCATCCGCCGTGAGCAGGCCCGCGAGAACCGCGAGGCGATCGTCGAGGCGCTGCACCGGCACCTCCCCGACTGGGAGTTCAGCGTCCCCCGCGGCGGTCTCACCCTGTGGGCGCGTACGGGCGGACTCTCCGGGTCCCGGATCGCCGAGGCGGGGGAGCGGCTCGGGGTGCGGGTGCCCTCCGGCCCGCGGTTCGGTGTCGACGGCGCCTTCGAGGGCTTCGTACGGCTGCCGTTCACGGTCAGCGGGGCCGTGGCCGACGAGGCCGCGGTCCGGCTGGCCGGCGCCGCGCGGCTGGTCGCGACGGGTGCGCCGGTGGATACGGAGATGCGGCACACGTTCGTGGCCTGACCGCCGGCCGGCAGCGGCCCGCCGGGGCGAGGCTCACCCCTCGGCACGGACGGCCTCCGCCGACCCGTTGACCGCTCGCGCTTCGCCGCCCCTGACGGTCCGCACCCGCGCGGCCGCGCCCACCGGCTCGGCCGCGGGGCCGGTCCTCGCCGCGTCCTGCGCCGCACCGTTCGCACCGTTCGCGTCCTTCACCTCCTCTGTCACCTCGTCCTTCACCTCGTCCACGCCGTCCGCATCGGCTGCCGCGGTTGTGCTGTCCGGCTCCGCCGCGGCGGCGCCCGTGGACGTGCCGGTGCGCACGGGCTCACCGGCGTCGGCGGACTTCCGCATGCCGACCGGCTTGCCGTCAACCGGCTTGCTCATGTCCACCGGCGTGCCGCCGTCCGTGGACTCGTGGCCGGACACCGGCTGGGCCGGTCCCGCCCCGTCGGCCGGGACCGTGCGCTCCGGCAGCAGCGCGAGGACGGCCTGCCGGTGTGCCCGGCCGGTGGCACCGTCGAGCGGGTCGGGCGTGGCCGGCACCTGGAGCCGCAGTACGGGAGCCGACCCCAGGCGCGCATAGCCCCGCCCCGGCGGCACGCTCGCGGTCGGCGTGGTGTGCGGCGGCGCCCCGAGCACCGCGCGTACCTCTTCCGACGTGGCGGGACCGAGTACCACCCGCGCCTTGGTGTGCGCCCGCACCGGATCGCTCAGCAGCTCGGCGCTCTCGAACTGGTCGGCCACGACCACCGTCACATGGGCGGCCCGGCCGTGCCGCAACGGCACCTGAAGCCACCGCTGCGGATCGTCCCGGCCCTCCGCGACGGCGATATGGGCCAGCGCCGTCGGACGGTCCGCAATGATCCACAACGGCCGCCGGGTGTCCTCCGGCGCGGGCCGGCCGGCCTGCCGTGCCCGGTTCGCCGCGATCAGCCGCCGCTCGGTCTCGTGGGACGCCCACTCCAGGGCCGCCAGCGCTCCTGCAAGACCGCTCTCCACTCCCAGCACGCCACGCCGCCCGGTCAGACAGCCGTACTCGCCGGTGCCGCTGCCGTCGATGATCAGCGCATCCCCGTGCTGCAGCGCCTGCAGCGCGATCGAGCGCAGCAGGGTCGTGGCGCCCGTCCCCGGCTGCCCCAGGACGAGCAGATGGGGTTCGGTGGAGCGCTGCCCGGTACGCCAGACCACCGGCGGTGCGTCCCGCCGCTCCTCCCCGGCGGTGACCGGCAGGGTCCGCTGGACGGCATCCGGGTCGGTGAAGCCGAGTACCGTCTCGCCCGGCGAGGTGACGAAGCGCTGCGCGACGATATCGGTGGGCAGCGCGCCGAGCACCGTGAGGGTGAGCTGATTGGCCAGCTCGTCCCACCCGAAGTGATACTCCCGGCCGCGGCCGGCCTTGGCATACAGCACCTGCTCGATGCGGACCCGGGACTGGTCCTCACCGTCGGTGAAGTACGCCGGATACTTCAGCTGCAACCGTTCGATCCGCCCGCTGTCGTCGAAGGCGTACTCGGGGAAGACCCGCTCCCAGCCACCGTCGTGCGCATAGAGCGGGCTGGGGTCGCCGTCGACGGAGAAGTACGGCACCAGCGCCTCGTAGAGTGCCCGCAGCCGCTCCCGCTCGGCCTCACCGGGCCCGGTCTCCACGGGCGTACGCACCCGTCCGGCCCAGGCCCCCGCGCCCATCACGGTGATCAGGGCGAGCAGCGGCCCGTACGGCACCAGACATACGACCAGCACACAGGCGCCGACGAAGAAGGCCAGCGGACCGCGCTGCTCCCGGGGCGTCTCGGCCCAGCGCCCCCGCCCCGCCGCACCCAGCCGGCGCAGCCCCCGGCCGATGATGATCAGCGGATGGAACACATCGGAGGCGCTGTCGGCCGCGGTGCGCGCGAGTTCGCGGCTGCGGGCGAGGGAGGGGCTGTTGGCCATGCGGGCGAGCGGTGCGCTGTCGGTCAGGATGCGGGGCAGGGGGCGCCGGGCCACATCGTCTCCTGTTGCTCGTGCGGTGGTCGTGGGGGCGGGCTCGGTGCGTGCGGCGAGCCGGGACGTGCGGCACGCGGAGCCGCCCGGACGGGAGGTGGTACGGCCCGTTCGGGCGGGACCGGTGGAGTGGCGCCGGATGCGACTCCGCACACCCCTAGATCTTGATCCCCCCGAGGAGGCTCGCCAGGCTCGCCCCGCCGGCCTTGATGCTGGGCGCGATGGCGGAGCTGGCGAGATAGAACCCGAAGAGCGCGGAGACCAGTGCATGCGACAACTTCAGGCCGTCTTTGCGGAAGAAGAGGAAGACGATGACACCGAGCAGGACGACGCCGGAAATGGACAGAATCATGGGGGGTTCTCTCCTGGGTGGTGGGGACGGTCACCATGAGTTCTTCCAGCCTCACAGCACGTATCAAGCCACGAAAAGCTGCAAATGGGTGATTTATCGTGGGAATTCCCCAAATGGGCGTAGCTCCAGGGCGTGCCGCTTCTGCGTGTGCCTCGGCGTGTCGCGGTCCGGGCCCGCCGACCCGGCACAATCGTGGGGTGTCGAAGCCGAACAAGCCGAACAAGCCGAACAAGTCCAAGAACGCGCCGCGCCGCCCGGCCGCCGCCGTCACCCCTGCCTCACCGTGCCCCTGCGGGCGCGCCGAGGCCTACCGCGACTGCTGTGCCGCCTTTCACGAGGGCCGTGCCGCGGCTCCGACCGCGGAGCGCCTGATGCGCTCGCGCTACAGCGCCTTCGCCGTCGGTGACACCGGCTATCTGCTGCGCACTTGGCACCCGACGACCCGCCCCGGCAGCCTCGGCCTCGAACCGGCGCAGCGCTGGACCGGCCTGGACATCCTCGCCACCACCGGCGGGAGCGCCTTCCACACCGAAGGAACGGTGGAATTCCGCGCGCACTTCAGCTTGCACGGTCACACCGACAGCCAGCACGAGAACAGCCGCTTCGTCCGCGAGGACGGCCAGTGGGTCTACCTCGACGCGCTGCCGTCGGTGTAGGCGCTGCCTGCGGGGTCCACGGGGCGCACGGGGCGCACGGAGCGGACCCGGCGCACCTGGCGGACCAAGGCCGGGCAGGGTCCGGCCCGCCCGGCGACCGGCTCCTCGGGAGCGGTCAGAGGCCGCGCAACTGGTCGATCTCGCGGCGGTCGCGCTTGGTGGGGCGTCCGGTGCCGCGATCGCGCAGTGCGATCACCGGAGCCGCCTCGCGCGGCGGGGCCGGCGGGCTGTTGTCGATGAAGCACTCGGCGGCGATGGCCGCGCCCACCCGCTTGCGCACCAGCCGCGAGACGACCACGATCCGCTCGCGGCCCGCGTGCCGCAGCCGCACCTCGTCGCCGTTGCGCACGGCGTGGGCCGGCTTCACCCGTTCGCCGTTGACCCGTACGTGCCCTGCGCGGCAGGCCGTCGCGGCCAGCGAACGCGTCTTCGTGAGCCGCACGGACCAGATCCAGCTGTCGATGCGGGTGGTCCCCTCGTCTGAAGCCATACCAAGACTCTAGAACGGGCGCCCCGGTACGCGGTGGCCCGACGGACCCGGGGCCCGTCCTGCCCCGGTCCACCGGACCCGCCTACGCGGACGACTGGCTGCCCGTCCTCCTGCCCGTGGTCTTCTTGGCGGGGGTCTTCGACGCGGTCTTCGCGGACGTGCCCCCGGAGGTGCCGCGGCCGCTCGTGCTCTTCTTGGCCGTCGAAGCGGCCTTCGCCCGTCCGCCGGTGGCCTTCGGTGCGGCCGCCGCCTTCTTCGCACCGGCCGGGGCGGTCTTCTTCGCCGCCTTCTTCGTCGCGGTGCCGCTCCGCTTGCCGGCGGCCGGTTCCGCCTCGCTCCCCTTCGCGGCCTTCCGCCCCCGTATGGGCGTCACGGACGCCGACTCCTCCTGGGCTGCGCTCTCCCCGCCGCCCCGCGCCGCCCGCACACTCTTCTCCAGGGCCGCCGTCAGATCGATGACCTGGGCGCCGGAGGTCCCCGACGCGGTGGGGGCGGCCGGCTCCTCGCCCTCCAGTTTGGCGGCCACCAGCTCCTCGACGGCCTCGCGGTAGTCGTCGTGGAGCTCGGCGGGGTCCAGCTCGCCCAGGGAGTCCATCAGCGTCTCGGCCAGCGTCATCTCGTTCTCGCGGATCTCGACATCGTCGGGCACCACACCGGTGGCGGGCCGGATCTGATCCGGCCACAGCAGCGTGTGCATCACGATCGCCCCGTCGTGCGCCCGCAACATCGCCAGCGACTCCCGCCCCCGCATCGCGACCTTGCCGACCGCGACTTTCCGATGGTGCTCCAGCGCCTCCCGCAGCAGCGTGTACGGCTTGGTGGCGGACGCCCCGTTGGGTCCCAGGTAGTAGGCCTTGTCCATCTGGAGCGGGTCGACCTCGGCGGGATCGGCGAACGAGAGGATGGACAGCGTCTTGGCGGCCGGCATCGGCAGCTGGGACAGATCCTCATCGGTGATCGGCACGACGGTTTCGTCGCCCGGCGCCTGATAGCCCTTGCCGACCTCCTCGTTCGGGACCTCCTCGCCGTCCAGCTCACAGATCTTGCGGTACCGGACCTGTGCGCCGTCCTTCTCGTGAATGCGCACGAAAGAGACCGACGAGGTGCGGTCGGTGGCGCTGTAGGTCTTCACGGGGATGGTGACCAGGCCGAACGATATAGACCCATTCCAGATAGAACGCATCTTTCATCCCTTGTGTGGGATTCTCATGGTATGTCGCCGATCACCGATGTGGAGGGGCGACGCCTCTCGCTGACCAACCTGGACAAGGTCCTCTATCCCCGGACCGGCACCACCAAGGGCGAGGTGCTGCACTACTGCACCACCGTCGCGGGCCCGCTCCTCGCCCACCTCCACGACCGGCCGCTCTCCTTTCTGCGCTACCCCGACGGGCCGGACGGCCAGCGCTTCTTCACCAAGAACGTGCCGCCGGGCACACCCTCCTGGGTGAAGACCTGCGAGGTCCCCCATTCGACGTCCGGGCCCGCCCGGCAGGTCCTGCTGCAGGACCTGCCCTCGCTGGTCTGGGCCGCGAACCTGGTCGTCGAGCTGCACACCCCGCAATGGAAGCGCCAGGCCCCGGGCATCGCCGACCGCCTCGTTTTCGACCTCGACCCCGGCGCCCCGGCCACCCTCGTGGAGTGCTGCGCCGCGGCACAGTGGCTGCACGGCCGGCTGGCCGCCGACGGTCTGGACGTCTACGCCAAGACCAGCGGCGCCAAGGGGCTGCACCTCATCGTGCCCATCGAGCCCACCCCCTCCGAACGGACCACCGCCTACGCCAGGACCCTCGCCGTCGAGGCCGCGGCGGCCCTCCCGGACCTCGTCGTGCACAAGATGACCAAGGCCCTGCGCCCCGGCAAGGTCTTCATCGACTTCTCCCAGAACGCCGCCGCCAAGACCACCGCCGTCGCCTACACCCTGCGCGCCCGCCCCACCCCCACCGTCTCCGCACCGGTCACCTGGGACGAGATCGCCGAGTGCACCGACCCGTCTCAACTCACCTTCCTCTTCAGCGAGATCGCCCCCCGCTGCGCCCGCCACGGCGACTTGCTCGCCCCGCTCCTCGACCCCGGCCGCGCCCGCCCGCTGCCCGGCGCCGCGTCCTCCAGCGCGCCGGCGGCACCCGACCGGCCCGGTTCCCCACGAGGTGCGACGTAGACGGACGGCATGCAGGAGGGGACACCACACACCACACGACACACTGCCGTTACGCCTGCCATTACGCCTGCCGGACCAGCGGGCGCACGGCGGTACACCCGACGCCGGGCCGGGGCCCGCAGCGTTCCGCACCCCGGTGACGGTAACGGTGACGGTGCGGGGGACGGGGAAGTTGCCTCACACGGCGTGCGAGCGCGGCCAGGATGCCTGTGCGGCGGCCGCGAGCCAGCCGATGACGGCGCCGACCGTGCTGTCGCCCAGGCTCGCGATCTCCGCCAGGGCCGCCAGGTCCGCGTCAGCCGGAGCGACACCGGCCGCGGTCAAGGCGGCCTGGAGGTCCAGCCGCCGGTGATCGGGCATCGCCACCGGCCCTTGCCGCTGCTCCCCGGGGCGCGGGGGAGAGGTCAGGCCGTACGGCTGCGGCGGCTCGAAGGGCAGCCGGTCCTCCGGGCGGGGCGGCGGGGGAACGGGGTGTACGGGGCAGGCGGACGGGTGCGGCGGTTCCTGCGGGTACGCGGGCGCACCGAGACGCTCCTCGGGGCGCGGCGGAGCGAGCGCATAAGCGGGCGTCGCACCGTACGGCGGGGGAGTGGGGCGGTAAGGCGACATGGGGCCTCCACAACTCGCGGTCCGAAGGATTCAAGGGATTCGGCGAAGACTGTGTCAGTTCTTCGGAAGCCGGACGGCCCCCGTCCGGTTGCGGGTGAGGCACGGGTTCACCCGATGAGCCCAAGGGGCGCCGGCCGCCCGCGCTGCTGTTGCCCGGATGTCCCGGCCTGACGCACCGTCGTATGCGTACGGGAATCGGTGTGCGAGCGCCGGGCGGAAGCGGTTCGCCGCCTCGCTCGTAGGGACCCGCGGCCGGCCGTTCCCTCGGGCTGCCGCCTCGAAAGCGGTGTGGGTCAAGCACTTCTGATGAGGCATCGACGATCGATTACTGTGCGGCAATTTCGGGGGAATTCGGTGGTTGCCACGGTGTGGACACATCACTCTCCCCTGTTGTTCACACGGCGGTGATTAACGCGGTGGAAAGCTGTCTGCGGCCGTATTCCCTACGGCCGGTGCCGGTCGTGCCCCACATTTTCGCGACTCGGCGCCACAATTCGGGGAGAGGACACCCTTCGTGGACAACACCCGCGTGACCCGTCGCGTGCGTACCGCGCTGGCCATCGCCGCCGGAACGGCACTGACGGCGGTGGTCGCACAGATCCCGGCCAGTGCGACGGCCACCCCGGCCGCACACCACCGTGCCACCGCCGCGTCCGTCACCCAGCATTCCTCCATATCCGTCGGCGCATATGACGACACGTCCTATGACGACACGTACTACAAAGACGCCGTGGGTAAGACCGGCCAGGCGCTCAAGGATTCGCTGCACCGGATCATCAGCAGCACCCAGACCGGAAAGCTGACGTACTCCCAGGTCTGGGACGCCCTCAAGGACACCGACCAGGACCCGGCCAACAGCGCGAATGTGATTTTGCTGTACACCGGCCGTTCGCAGAGCAAGAGCTCCCACGGCAGCAATCCCGACGACTGGAATCGTGAGCACGTCTGGGCGAAGTCCCACGGCGACTTCGGTACCGCCACCGGACCCGGTACCGACCTCCACCATCTGCGCCCGGCGGATGTGTCCGTCAACAGCACCCGCGGTGACAAGGACTTCGACAACGGCGGTACCGAGGTCGGTGAGGCGCCGGGCAACTACACCGACGGCGACTCCTTCGAGCCCCGTAACGCGGTCAAGGGCGATGTCGCCCGCATGATCCTCTATATGGCCGTCCGCTATGACGGCGGCGACGGCTTCCCCGACCTGGAGCCCAATGATCAGGTCGGCAACGGCTCCCAGCCGCACATCGGGCGGATCTCCGTCCTGAAGCAGTGGAGCAAGCAGGACCCGCCGGACGCCTTCGAGCAGCGCCGCAACCAGGTGATCTTCGACAAGTACCAGCACAACCGGAACCCGTTCATCGACCACCCGGAGTGGGTCGACGCGATCTGGTAGACCGCCCGGCCGGCCGGGCGGGGGCCGGCGGTCCTTCCGCCGGCCCCGGCGTGGCGCGTACCGCAGTCGGGCGCTCGCGCATCGGATGGAGTACGCCAACCGGCGCCGGGCCGAGGTCGTTTTTAGCGTGGGCCACATGTCGAGCGCGAGTTGGGCCTCCGTCAGAGTCGTTACCGCAGCCACCGTTTGTGCCGCGAGCCTGCTGGCCGTGCCCGGCCCGGCAGCCGCCGATGGCCCCCACGGCATCGACGACCTGCGGGCCGGCGCGCACGTGGCCGACCCGGTCGACGCCGAAAGCCGGCTGGACGGGCGCGGAGTGCAGTTCCTGCCCCGGCCGGAGGTGCCGGAGCCACCGGAGGTCTCCGCCCTGTCCTGGATGGTGACGGACCTGGCGAGCGGCAAGGTCCTCGCGGCCAAGGACGCGCACCGGCCACTGCCACCCGCCAGCACCCTCAAGGCGCTCTTCGCCGTGACGGTACTGCCGAAGTTCTCCCAGGGGGCGGTACACACCGTCTCCCTCCAGGACCTGGCCGGTATCGAGGCGGGCAGCTCGCTCGCCGGCCTCAAGGAAGACCTGCCCTATCGCGTCGCGGACCTGTGGCACGGCGTCTTCCTCCGCTCGGGGAGCGATGCGGTACACACCCTGGCCAGCATGAACGGCGGCTGGAACAAGACCATCGACGACATGCGGGAGACGGCGCACCGCCTCGGTGCCCGTGACACCACGGTGGAGTCCGCCGACGGATTCGACACGCCGGGCCAGTTCTCGTCCGCCTACGACCTGACGCTCTTCGGGCGGGCCGGGCTGACCGACCCGGACTTCGCCCACTTCGCCGCGACGAAGCAGGCGGAGCTGCCGGAGGAGGGCGGCCCGGACGCGTTCGGCATCGAGAACACCAACCGGCTGCTGGTCGGCTCACACGGTGTCAGGCCGTACGACGGACTCATCGGGGTGAAGAACGGCTACACGACCCACGCCGGCAACACCCTGATCGCCGCCGCCCGGCGCGATGGCCGGACGCTGCTGGTGACCGTCATGAACCCGCAGTCCGGCGGCCGGAACGCCGTCTACGAGGAGACGCGGCACCTGCTGGACTGGGGGTTCGAGGCGGCCGGGCATGCCGCCCCCGTCGGTGTGCTGCCCATCATGGTGCCCGGCGAGAGCGGCGATGAGCCGCAGCGCGTGGCCCACCGGCCGCAGCCCGCCATGCCGCTGCGCAAGGCGGCGGTCGCGGGGCAAGGAGATGTCGACGCCCGTGCACGGTACTGGTGGATCATCTCCGCCGCCGGAGCCGTCGGGGTCGTCGCCCTCGCCGGGCTCGGCACCGGTCTGTGGTGGCGCCGGCGCAAACCGTCCGAGAGCCAGGGCGGGGAATCCGACTGAGGCCGTACCCCGCGGCGCCGGCCGTCGCACATCCATCCGATCGGTCAGGGATACGGAGGACGCACGCTGGCCTTGCCCGGTGAAGGGCGACGCGTCCGTCACGGTTGTGCGGCCTGCCGGGCGTCGCTCGGTGTAGCGTCCTGATCAGCTGTCGTGGTTCCGAAGTGCCGGGCGCCCGTGTCGCATTCACGGGCGTCCTTGCTGTGTAGCGCGTCTCCGGACCAGGGCGATCACCTCCGGGTTCCGCAGCATGCGGAACCCGATTCGAGCCCCTTGAACGAAGGAGACGGAAATGGCGTCCGGCACGGTGAAGTGGTTCAACTCGGAGAAGGGCTTCGGCTTTATCGCACAGGACGGCGGCGGCGCCGACGTCTTCGCGCACTACTCCAACATCGACGCCACGGGCTTCCGCGAGCTGCAGGAGGGCCAGAAGGTGACCTTCGAGGTCACCCAGGGCCACAAGGGCCCCCAGGCGGAGAAGATCCGGCTGGCGTAGGTCCGGCGGACTCGCTGTCGGCGCCCGCTCCCGGCCCGGGGAGCGGGCGCCGGTGTGTGGAGCGGGGCGTGGGTCTCACCCGGTCGGCCGCGGGTGGCAGCAAAGGGCCGTCGGCCGCGACGGCGGACCTTCGCCGGAGGAGCCGTCGGCTCAGGGCTGGGGCGGCCGGTCCTGGCCCTGGCCGCCGCCGAACTGGTCCCGCATCTTGTCCTGGCCCGTATCGACCTGGCCCTTGTACTTGCCCTGGGTCTTGTCGTCGACCATGTCGCCGGTCTTGTCGATGCCCTTGTCCGTCTGGCTTTCGTGGCCCTTCAGCATGCTCTTGATCTTGTCCATCATGGACATGAGTCGTCCTCCTCAGCACGGTCCCCCCACGACTCCAGCATCACCCCCTGCCAGGTGATCTGCATCCGCGCGCCGTGGGCACCGCCGGGGCGCGCCTTGGCTGCCGTGGCGCACGGTTCAGGGACCGCTCGGTACCGGGGCCTTCATCCGGTCGCCGGGGAACGTGACCGAACCGGCGGCCATGCCTTTCCGGTAGTCCCCGGCGTGGTGCCGGCCCCCTGCCGGGCGGCCCACGCCACCCGGCAGGGGGCCATGCCCAGGCCACCCGGCAGGGCTATCAGGGCCGGAAATCCGCTCCTGGCGTATCTGGCGTATTCCGGGGCGTGGTACTCCTGCGGAGCCCTCCCCGGAGGCTTCCGGTGACACCGGTTTTCGGGCCCTTCAGCGTTGCCCGCGCTATACGGTGCCGTCGTCCGGTGTCCGAGTGATGCCAAAGCCGCTCCTGGGCCCGGTCGGCCTGCGGGTGTCGTCGTCGACGGGCCCGGCCCGCGCGGCGCCGTCGTTCTTGGCGCCGGCGTGGGAGCCGACCGGGTTTCCGGTCTCCGGCCAAACCGGTGAGCAGTGCGCGGGCAGCGGGACCGGGGGCTCCGTTCATGCCTTTGGAGCAGTGCGGGCCCGGCGGTTTCCGTCGGGCGGCCTTCGGCCCGCCCGACGGGCACGGTGGTGCGACCCGGCCGAGAATGCAGCGGTGAGCGATGAACACCGCAGTGCCGATGCCCCCGCGCCGCGCGCCATGCCGTGTGACGAGGAACGACGGCTGGCCAGGAAGGCGCTGGCCGGCCGTGCGCGCGACGCGGACGACCTGTCGTTGTTGATGGACATGCTGGGCCTGGACCCGGACCGCGAAGCGGCGTACGGCCGTGAACCGGGCCGTGGCAAGGCGGCCGGGCGCGGCCCCGGGCGTGAGCGGCGGCAGGAGCTGCGACGGGACAGCTGTCGCGACGCCCGGTCGCGCTGGGGGGGGCCCGGGGCGTTGCGGCGCCCCGGGCCCGCCCGCCGTCCCTGCGTCCGGCCCCTACCGACCGCCCTACCGACCGCCCGCCCGGGTCAGCCGTACGGTCACGATCTGGAACGGGCGGAGGTTCATCCGGACCGTGTGCCCCCGCCGGTCGAGCACCGGACCGTCCGCGGTCGGGCGCTCCAGCAGATCGGTGGCGGTGACGTGGGCCGGCTCGAAGGCGGTGGTCAGGGCGGCGGTGGCCCGCCCGCCGTGTGCCTCGTGAAGACGGACGATCACATCGCCGCTCGTATCGTCGGCGAGCTTGACCGCGGTGACCACCGCCGCGTCATTGTCGACCGAGACCAGGGGCGCGACCGCTCCGGCACCGGTGATCCGGCGCTCGGGCAGATTGATGCGATGGCCCTCGCGTACCGCGTCACCGATGGCGGCGCCGGGGACCAGCGCATAGCGGAAGCGGTGCAGGCCCTGGTCGGTTTCCGGGTCGGGGAACCGCGGCGCCCGCAGCAGGGAGAGCCGGACAGTCGTGGTGGTGCCACGGTCGCCGTCCTCCCGGACGGTACGGGTGACGTCATGACCGTAGGTCGCGTCATTGACCAGGGCCACACCCCAGCCCGGCTCCTCCAGGTGGACGAACCGGTGCGCACAGGCCTCGAACTTGGCCGCCTCCCAGCTGGTGTTGGTGTGCGTGGGCCGGTACAGATGCCCGAACTGGGTCTCCGCCGCATAGCGTCCGGCGTGCAGGTCGAGAGGGAACGCGGCCTTGAGGAACTTCTCGGTCTCGTGCCAGTCGACCTCGGTGTCGAGGTCCAGACGCCGCTGCCCGCGTGCCAGCGTCAGCGACTGCACGACCCGGGAGCCGCCGAAGGTACGGGTGACCCGCACCGTCGCGGCCTCGCCGGACGCCTCGCCGAGCACCACCTCGTCCGCATCCGTCAGATCGGTGACGACATTGCGGTAGAAGGCGTCCACGTCCCAGGCGTCCCACATATTGGGGAAGTCCGGGTGGATCTGCAGCAGATTCGCCGCCCCGCCGGGCGCGACGGCCTCGCGTGCGGCGGCCCGGTCATAGGCGGAGACCACCAGGCCGCGGCCGTCGATCTCGATCCGCAGCAGACCGTTGGTGAGGGTGAATCCGCCGCCGTCGCGCGGCACGGCGGCCACCTTTGGCCCCCCGCCGGCCGAGGGGGCCACGGCTCCGGCCGCGACCCCGCCGCGGGCGTGCGGCGCGGAGTTCGCCACCAGCTCGCGGTCTCCCCGGCCGGCCAGCGCGGTCAGCGCGGCCCCGACGATGTCCTCCAGCTCGGCCGCGACCGCCGCATAGGTCTTCACCGCCTCGCGATGTACCCAGGCGATGGAGGAACCGGGCAGGATGTCATGGAACTGGTGGAGCAGCACCGTCTTCCAGAGACGGTCCAACGCCTCGTAGGGATACGGGTGTTGCACCAGCACGGCCGCCGTGGCCGACCAGAGTTCGGCCTCCCGCAGCAGCTGTTCGCTGCGCCGGTTGCCGCGCTTGGTCTTCGCCTGGCTGGTGAGGGTCGCCCGATGCAGCTCCAGGTACAGCTCGCCGACCCATACCGGCGCCTGGGGGTACTCCGCCTGAGCCTTCGCGAAGAAGTCCGCGGGCTTCTCCCACTCCACCTTCGCCGAACCGTCCAGATCACGCAGCCGGCGGGCCTTGGCGATCATCTCGCGGGTGGTGCCGCCGCCCCCGTCACCCCAGCCGGTCGGCGCGAGCGAGTGCCGCGCCACCCCCTTGTCCTTGAAGTTCCGTGCCGCATGGGCGATTTCACTGCCCGCCATCCGGCAGTTGTAGGTGTCCACCGGTGGGAAGTGGGTGAAGATCCGGGTGCCGTCGATGCCCTCCCAGCGGAAGGTGTGATGCGGAAACGCATTGACCTGACTCCAGGAGATCTTCTGCGTCAGCAGCCATTTCGACCCCGCTGACTTGATGATCTGCGGCAGCCCCGCGGCGAAACCGAAGGTGTCCGGCAGCCACGCCTCCTCGTTCTCGACGCCGAACTCCTCCAGGAAGAACCGCTTGCCGTGCACGAACTGCCGGGCCATCGCCTCCGACCCGGGCATATTGGTGTCCGACTCCACCCACATACCGCCCGCCGGCACGAACCGCCCCTCCGCCACCGCCTTCTTGACCTTGGCGTAGACCTCGGGCCGGTGCTCCTTGAGCCAGGCGTACTGCTGCGCCTGCGACATGGCGAACACGAACTCCGGCTCGTCCTCCAGCAGCGCCGTCATGTTCGACGCCGTCCGGGCCACCTTCCGCACCGTCTCGCGCAGCGGCCACAGCCACGCCGAATCGATATGCGCATGCCCCACCGCGCTGATGCGGTGCGCCGAGGCCCCGGCCGGCGCCGACAGCACGGTACGCAGTTCCGCCCGCGCCGCCGTTGCCGTTCCGTTGACGTTCTGAAGGTCCACCGCGTCCAGTGCCCGGCCCACCGCCCGCAGCAGCTCCCAGCGCCGCGGGCCGTCCACCGCAAGCTCCGCCATGAGCTCGCCCAGCACCTCCAGATCCTGGATCAGCTCCCACACCTCGGTGTCGAACACCGCAAGGTCCATCCGGGACAGCCGGTACTGCGGCGCGCTGCCCGCCGTCTCCCGGTCGCCCAGCGAGGTCGGCCGGAACGGGGGGACATCGAGGATCACCGGATTGGACGCGGCCTCCAGATGCCAGGCGACGCGTTCCCCGCCGCGCACCGGTGCGCCCACCCGCACCCACTGATTCCGTGGGTTGATTGCCTTGACCGGGGTGCCGTCGGGCAGATGGACCAGCGCCTCGCACTGGAAGCCCGGCATCCGCTCGTCGAAGCCCAGGTCGAGCACCGCCTCCACGGTGCGGCCGGCCCAGGCCCGCGGCACCTCACCCCGGACCTTGAACCACGTCGTACCCCAGGGCGCGCCCCAGGCGTCCCCCACCGCCACCGGCGTATGGGCGGCGGCCAGGCCCTCGGCCACCGGCACCGGCTCGCCCGGTGCGACCCAGGCCGCGACCTGGAGGGGAACCGATTCCGGATACAGCGCGGGCCGGATGCGCTCCTCCAGGACGCGCCGGAGGCGGGCTTCGGTCAGTGCGCGGTCGTCATGCATGGGCGAAGGCTCCGTAGCGTTGAGAGGTGGCGCGGCGGCGGCCGGGGGACAGTCGTGACGTACCAGGGGAGTCGGGTCCTCGATGGCTTCGAGACGGTGAACAGTTCGTGCACGGCGCGTACCCCGAGCCGGGCGGCAGCCAGTCCGCGGCGCGGGGGCGGCCGGCGGCGGCCTCGGTGCCGTCTCCGGGGGACGGACCGAGCAGGGCCGCCGCGGAGTCTGCCCCGGCCGGGAGTACCCGGCGGCGGGACACGGGGGACGGGTACCGGTTCATGAGGTGCTCCTCCGTTGGGGGAAGGGCGACGACGGCCGGTGCGGGGGCCGGCCGACCTCCTCGGGTGTGCAGACTTCGGTGATGCCGCGGGACGTCAAATGGGCGCTGTCGGAGGCGAGTTCGGCCAGGACGAGGGCCGGGCGGACGCCCTGGGCGGTGAGCTCGGCCCAGGCCTCGAAGACCGGGCCGCCGGGCGCGCACACCGAACGGCGGGGCGCGGCGTCGCCCCCTCCGGTATCGACGGCCAGCGCGGTGGTGCGTACCGGCGCACGGTGCGTACGGCCGCGCCGGTCCGCGACCAGCGCCGCGATCGCCCTCCCCGCCGGCTTGACCCCGCGGTCGCTGCCGAGCAGCCCCAGCCCGTACTCCAGTTCGGGAAAGTCGGCCAGCGACCGTGACACATCGTGTGAACACCACCAGGTGATGCCCCAGACGTCCTGGCAGTCCAGTGCGTTGACGACGGTGGCCTCGGTGAACCGCGCCGCCGCCTCCTCGGGGATGTGCGGTGCGGGCGCGCCGACCTCCTGGAGCCAGACCGGGCGGTGCGGGTCCCTCGCCCAGGCCTTGGACAGCTCGATGAGATAGGCGGCGTGCTGCTCGGTGGCGGTACCGGTGGGACCGTGCCGCTGTGCCGTGCCGTTGAACACCCAGGAGTGCACGGCCGTGACGGCGCCCAGCCGGGCAGCCTGCGCGGGGGTGAAGGGATGGCCGTCCTGGTACCAGGCGGCGTCGTAGGCGGCATGGAGATGCATCCGCCCCGGCGCACCTCGTTCGCACGCCGCCAGCATCCGTTCCAGCCAGGCCGTGGCCTGCGCTTCGGTGATCCGGTCGGGGTCCGGGTGCGGGGCGTCGGAGAACTGGTTGATCTCGTTGCCGAGCGTCATCCCGAGGAAGTTGGGCCGGTCGGCGAGCGCGGCCGCCAGCGTCCGCAGATACTCCTCCTGACCGGACAGCACCTCCGGGTCGGTGAAGAGGTTGCGGCGGTGCCAGGTCCGCGTCCAGGCGGGCAGGAAGTCGAAGCTCGACAGATGGCCCTGCAGCCCGTCGGCATTGACGTCGAGGCCGCGCTCGGCCGCGGCGTCCGCGAGCTGCACCAGCTGTTCCACCGCGCGCGGCCGGATCAGGGTGCGGTTGGGCTGGAACAGCGGCCACAACGGGAAAACCCGGATGTGGTCCAGGCCGAGGCCGGCGAGGGAGTCGAGGTCGGCGCGTACGGAATCCAGATCGAAGTCCAGCCAGTGGTGGAACCAGCCCTCGGCGGGCGTGTAGTTGGCGCCGAAGCGCGGCGGGAGGTCTTGGCCAAGCGCGGAGCCGGCGTGGAAGTGCGCCGGGCGGCGGGTGGTGTGCGGCACGGGCAGGGAGCTTCCTGTGAGGGGGAGCGGGCCGGTGCGGGGTCGGGGCCGGGCCGGCTCAGCCCTTGACGGCGCCCTCGCCGACCCCGCGGAAGAAGGAGCGCTGCAGACAGACGAACAGCACGATCAGCGGGAGCACGGCGATCACGGTACCGGCCGCGACCAGCCGCTGATTGTCGGCGAAGGTGCCGTGCAGAAAGTTCAGGCCGATGGTCAGGGTGAACTTCGACTGGTCGCTCAGCACGATCAGCGGCCACAGGAAGTCGTCCCAGGCCCCCATGAAGGCGAAGACCGCCACCACCGCCAGGGTGCCCCTGACCGACGGCAGTGCGATCCGCACGAACCGCTGCCAGGCGCCGGCGCCGTCGACGTACGCGGCCTCCTCGACCTCGTACGGCAGGCCCGCGAAGGCGTTGCGCATCAGCAGCACATTCATCGCCCCGATGCAGCCGGGCAGCACCACCGCGAGCAGGGTGTCGTTGAGCTGGAGCTCCCGCATCGTCACAAACTGGGCGATCATGATGCTCTCGACCGGCACCAGCATCGCCATGATGAAGACGGCCAGTGCGGTCTTACGGCCCCTGAAGCGCATCCGGGCCAGGGCGTAGCCCGCGAGTGCCGCGCCCGCGCAGTTGGTGAGCACATTGGCGACGGCGACCTCGAGGGAGTTCAGCGCGAAGTCCCAGACGGGGATGATCTGTGCGACGCCGGCGTAATTCCCGAGCGTCGCCTCGTGCGGGATCAGACTCGGCGGATAGCGGTAGATGTCCTCGCCGGGGCCCTTGAGGGAGGTGGACAGCTGCCACAGGAACGGCCCGACGGTCAGCGCCAGCACGGCGAGCAGCAGCAGATAGCGGAGCGGCAGCTGCCACCGCGGCAGCCGGCGCCGCTCGGCGCGCTCCCACCCGGTCCGCCGGTCCGGCGCCGGCCGGGCGGAGGCGCTCACCGCTCCTCCCTGCGGTTGGCGCGCAGCACCAGCAGCATCAGCCCGAGGGTGAGGACGAAGACCACCACGGACAGCGCGGAGGCATAGCCCACCCGCCCGCTGAGACCGGTGCCCACCTGCTGGACGAGCATCACCAAAGTGGTGTCCTCGCCGCCGGGGCCGCCCGTCGGGCCGGCCATCAGATAGACCTCGGAGAACACCTTGAAGGCCCCGACCGAGGAGAGCGCGGCCACCAGCACCATCGTGGAGCGCAGCGCGGGCACCGTGACGGTAAGGAAGCGGCGCACCGCCCCCGCGCCGTCGACCGCGCACGCCTCGTGCAGTTCCCGGGGGACATTGGCCAGCGCCGCCAGATAAATGATCATGTAGTAGCCGAGCCCCTTCCAGACCGTGACCGCCATCGCGCTGAGCAGCAGCAGCCACGGATCGCTGAGAAAGCCGACCCTGCCGAAGCCCAGTCCCTCCAGCAGCGCGTTGATCAGCCCCCGGTCGTCCAGCAGCCACACCCAGATCAGACCGACGACCACGACGGAGGCGACGACCGGGGTGTAGAACGCGGCCCGGAAGAAGGTGATCCCGGGGATCTGCCGCTGCACCAGCATGGCCAGCAGCAGGGGGAGGACCACCAGGAGCGGTACGGCCCCGAGGACATAGAGGAGGCTGTTGCGCAGCCCCGTCCAGAACATGGCGTCATGGATCAGCTCCCGGTAATTGGCGCCGCCGACGAACTGCCCTGTCGTGAGGGTGCGCGCGTCGGTGAAGGAGTGCGCCACCGTGCTCAGGAACGGATACAGGCTGAATGCGGCGACGATCAGCAGCCCGGGAGCCAGGAACAGCCAGGGGCTGGACGGCAGATGCGTCCGGATGCCGCTTCCCGGGCGCCGCCGTGCGGAGGCCGGCGGGGGAGCGGCAACCGGGGCGGGAGGGGGGCCGGGGGTGCCCCGGCCGCGCGGAGTCGTTTCGGTCTTCACGGAGCGCCTCGGTCTCAGCCGGTCTTGAGCAGGCGGTTGCACTCGGCGACCGCGCCGTCCAGCGCCGCCCCGGGAGACTGCTTGCCCTGAACGGCCTTGGCGACCGCATTGCGCAGCACGGTCTTCATCTGGTCACTGAGCAGCACCGGGGTGTAATTCACCGCGTTCTTCAGCGACTTGGCCGAGGCCACCCGCACCCGGGTCGCATCCGTGCCGTCCTCTTTGGTGAAGTACGGGTCGTCCAGCGAGTCTTTTGTGCTGGGGAAGATGGTGACCTCCTTGGCGAAGGCCATCTGGTTCTTCCGGTCGGTGACGAAGTGCGCGAACGCGACGGCCGCCGGTTTGACCTTGCTCTGCGCATTCACCATCAGGCCCTGGACGTACATATTGGCCCTGCCGGTGCTGTTGACCGCGTCCGTGATGCCGATGTGCCGGTAGAGGCCTGGCGCCTCCTTCTTGAAGTTCTCCAGATCGTGCGCGCTGCCCGGATTCATGGCCACGGACTGCTGCTGGAACTTCCGCCCGGCGGACTCGGCCTGCGCGGTGAGCGCCTGCGAATCCAGCGCCCCGGCCGCATACAGCTCCTTGTAGTGCCGCAGCAGCTCCACGCCCTTGGGCTCGTTGAAGGTGAACGCGGTGCCCTGCGTGTTCATCAGCCGTACGCCATAGCGCCCGAAGTCCTCGATCGACGGGGTGGCGGCGAGCATCGCTATCTTGCGGCCGCTCTTCCTCGCCATCGATACCGCGTCCTTGAAGAGCTGGTCGTATGACGTCGGCGGCTTCTCCGGGTCGAGTCCGGCCTCGGTGAAGAGCGCCTTGTTGTAGAACATCGGCCCGGTGTTCAGATACCAGGGGAAGGCGTAGACGCCCGGCAGCCCCGGCATCCGGTGGCTGCGCCACGCCCCGTCGAGATACTCGCCACGGTATTTCCCGGCCGCCTTTTCCAGATCCATGGCGAGCCCGGCCTTGGCCAACGGATAGGCGAGATCCGGCGACACATTGACGACATCGGGAAGAGTGCCGCCCGCAGCATCTGCGCTCAGCTTTTCCGGATAACCCTCGGCGGGCTGGTCCACCCATTTCACCCGGGCGTCCGGATATTTCTTCTCGAAGTCCGCAATGACCCCCTCGAAATATTTCTTGAAATTGGTCTTGAGGTTCCAGGTCTGGAAGGTGACCTGCCCCTCGACCTTCCCGAAGGCGCTGTCCGGTCCGCCGGATCCCCCTGAGGGCCCGCACGCGGTCAGGGTGAGCGCAGAGGTGACCAGGGCCGCGGTCGCGACGACTGCTCGACGGGGTAGACGCATGGCTGGCGGCTCCTTTGCTCGGACCAGACACGGAAGGGAGTGCCGCAAGGGGCCGGTAATCCCTCTTTATTTACCGCAGCCCTAAAGAACACGGAGGGCGTGACAGCTGTTTGGCAGGTTATTCGGCGAGGCCCGGGGCGACGATGCGGCAGACGCTACTAATGCGTTTTAGCAGGTGTCAATACCCCGGTCGTCGAGTTTCCTTGCCGAGACGGGAAAGCGTCCCCGCCGGCGGTGGTGGTACAGCGTTTGACAGGCCCCTGCATGCTGATCAGACTGAGGCGCACTAATGCGGTTCAGTTCGAGGGGGAGCCCGCCATGACAGCGCCTGGTGAGGGGGCCCGGCCCAAGCCGGCGCGCCGGCCGACGATCAAGGACATCGCCCGCCGGGCCGGGGTGTCGGAGAGCGCCGTCTCCTTCGCGCTCAACGACCGGCCCGGTGTCTCCCAGGACACCCGCGCCCGGGTACGCCGCGTCGCGGAGGAGCTCGGCTGGCAGGCCAACAGCGCCGCTCGCGCACTGTCCGGCGAACGGGCCGGTGCCATGGGGCTGGTGCTCGCCCGGCCCGCGCGGACCCTGGGCGTGGAGTCCTTCTTCCTCCAGCTCGTCTCCGGCATCCAGGAAGTGCTCTCCGCACGGAAGATCGCGCTCCTCTTCCAGGTCGTGGAGGATCTCGACGCCGAATGCGCGCTCTACCGCCGCTGGTGGGGCGAACGCCGGGTGGACGGCGTCCTCGTGGTCGACCCGCGCACCGAGGACCCCCGCCCCCGACTGCTCGCCTCGCTCGGTCTGCCCGCGGTCGTCGTCGGCGGCCCGGCCACGCGCGATCCGGATGTCTCGGCGCCGGATGTCTCCGCGCCGGGCCCCTCCGATACGGCCGGCTCCTTTGGGCCGGACGTCTCCGATCCGGACGCCTCCGGCCCGGCCACCGCCCCGCCCCACCCGCTGCTCTCCACCGTCTGGGCCGACGACTCCAAGGCCATGGCCCGGGTCCTCGACCACCTCTACGGCCTCGGACACCGCCGCATCGTGCACATCGCGGGGCTGCCCGGCCTCGCCCACACCGCACGCCGGATCCGCTCGCTGCGCACCGAAGCGGGCCTGCGGGGCCTCGACCACCGGCAGGTCCACTCGGTGACCACCGACTACTCCGACGCCGAGGGAGCCGAGGCCACCCGCCGCCTCCTCGACGCCCCACAGCCGCCCACGGCACTCATCTACGACAACGATGTGATGGCCGTGGCCGGCGCCTCGGTCGCCGCCGGGCGCGGCATCCCCGTACCGGGCGCGCTGTCGATCGTCGCCTGGGACGACTCGGCGCTGTGCCGGGTCACCCACCCCCGGCTGACCGCCCTCGTCCGCGACACCCCCGGCTTCGGCAGGCTTGCGGCCCAGGAACTCCTTGCGGTCCTCGACGGCGGGCCACTGCGGACCGTCCAGGGCGAACTGCCGCATCTGGAGGCACGGGAGAGCACCGGCCCGCCCGGCGCACCCCGGGCCGCGCGGTCCGGCGCACCCCGGGCCGCGCAGCCCCCGCCCCCGCCGTGAACCATCTGCCACCGGCCGGCGCCGTGATGCCCCGCGCCGGTGCCGGTGCCACACTTGGCGGGCAGGTTCATCGTGCTGCCACCAGCCGGAGGAGGCCGTGCACATGGCCGACGAAGGCGAGGCCCCGGCGCCGCCCGCACCTCGCCCGCGCGCCCTGGTCACCGGCGCCACGGGTTACATCGGCGGCCGGCTGATCCCCGAGCTGCTGGCGGCCGGATACGCCGTACGGGCGCTGGCCAGGACACCGGAGAAGCTGCGCGACCACCCCTGGGCCGCCCGCACGGAGGTGCTGCGCGGCGATGTCACCGACGCCGGTTCGGTCCGTACCGCCATGGAAGGCGTCGAGGTCGCCTACTACCTGGTGCACGCCCTGGGCAGCGGCCGGAAGTTCGAGGACACCGACCGCACGGCCGCGGAGATCTTCGCCCGCCAGGCCCGCGCCGCCGGAGTGCGCCGGATCGTCTACCTCGGCGGACTCAGCCCCCGGGGCATCCCCGATCGGGAGCTGTCGCCGCACCTGCGCTCCCGCGCCGAGGTCGCCGGCATCCTGCTGGCCTCCGGAGTCCCCACCGCCGTACTGCGCGCCGCCGTCATCATCGGCTCCGGCTCCGCCTCGTTCGAGATGCTGCGCTATCTCACCGAGCGGCTGCCGGTCATGGTCACCCCCAGCTGGGTGCGCACCCGAATCCAGCCGATCGCCGTCCGCGATGTGCTGCGCTACCTCGTCGGCTGCGCCCGCCTCCCCGACGACCTCAGCCGGACCTTCGACATCGGCGGTCCCGACATCCTCACCTACCGCGACATGATGCAGCGTTACGCACGGGTCGCCGGGCTGCCCGAGCGGCTGATCCTCCCCATACCGATGCTCACCCCGCGCCTGTCCAGCCTCTGGATCGGCCTGGTCACCCCCGTGCCGCCCGGACTGGCCCGCCCGCTCGCCGAATCACTGCGGTACGAGGTCGTCTGCCACGAACACGACATCTCCCGCTATGTCCCCGACCCCGACCCACCGGGCCACCCCATCACCTTCGACGACGCGCTGGAACTGGCGCTGCGCCGGGTACGGGACGCCGAGGTCGCCACCCGCTGGTCCAACGCCGCGGTGCCCGGCGCGCCCAGCGATCCGCTGCCCACCGACCCCGATTGGGCCGGCGGCAGCCTCTACACCGACCGGCGGGAGCTGACCGTGGAAGCCCCGCCCGAGGTGCTGTGGCGGGTGGTCGAAGGCATCGGCGGCGACAACGGGTGGTACTCCCTCCCGCTCGCCTGGGCGGTGCGCGGCTGGCTGGACCGGATGGTCGGCGGGGTGGGGCTGCGTCGCGGCCGGCGGGACGCGGGCCGGCTGCGGGTCGGTGACTCGCTCGATTTCTGGCGCGTCGAGGAGGTCGTCCCGGGCCGGCTGCTGCGGTTGCGCGCCGAGATGCGGCTCCCCGGCCTGGCCTGGCTGGAGCTGACGGTCGGCCGCGACGCCCACGGCCGCACGCGCTACGGCCAGCGGGCCCTGTTCCACCCGCACGGGCTGACCGGCCATGCGTACTGGTGGTCCATCTCGCCCTTCCACGCCGCGGTGTTCGGCGGTATGGCCCGCAACATCGCGGCCGCCGCCGTGGCCGAACACCACGCCCGGCCGGCCTGAACCACCCCGTTCCGGACGGCTCCGCAGAGCGGAAGCAGGGCCGGCGTACGCATCGAGACCCGCGCACGCATCGAGACCGGCGCAGACATCCGCTCGCTCGATGAACTCCCGCCCGCCGCAGCCGTGTTGCCCGACCCGGCGCCGGCCACCCCACCGGGCGCCGGCGCCCACGGCACGAACGGCCACAATGCGGCACGGCACGGCAACGGCGGGCTCCCGGCGGCGCACCGCCCGGAAACCCGCCGCCATGGCCGGCTCAGTGGTGCGTCACGACGCCCGCTGCCATCCGGCCGCAGTTCGAGCCGGAAACGCTGACGCTGACCGACTCGATCGTGCCGCCCCAGTCCACACAGATGCCCTTCCCGCGCAGATAGACGGGACCGGCGTAGGAGGTGTAGTCCCCTCTGTCGTAAACCCCTGCGGAACTGCCGTCGCTGGGTGTGAGATACGTGTACATGTGCACCGGCTTACCGGGGCTGTTCCGCACCGTCACGGCGCAGTTCTTTCCGGTCCTTGCGCTGTACGTCAGGTACACGGTCCCCTTTCCGCTGACCGGTGCGGAATTCACTACGCTGTAGCCGCTTCCGCAGGCTCCGTTGTACGCGGCGGCCTTCGGAGCCGCGGATGCGGTGGTGGCCGCTGTCATCGTGGCGATACTCGCCACGGCCAGCACTGCGGATCCTGCGATGGCACGTGAACGCTTCATCGGAATTACCCCCGTCGGGTGAGTGCGTTGCGTGGTCATTTCACAGTGTTGGACATCGGTCGGCGGTGGATGGTTGCACGGCGGAAGTGAATTCCCTGTTGTTCGAACGGGGTTGGCGAAAAAGCACCCGAGTCGCATCGCGCCGACGGCGGACAGAGACCGGAAAACGGCCGGTCCCCGGCGCCGGAGGAGGCGC
>NZ_JBSHBP010000064.1:0-44770 GCF_053612065.1 Streptomyces sp. NPDC054765
GGGCGAAGGAGAGCGCGCCCGAGGTGGTCTCGTGACCGGCGATCAGGAACGTGATGACCTGGTTGCGGATATTGGCGAGGTCCAGGGCGGGTCCGCCGTCCCCCTGGCCTCCGGCGCTGAGCATCAGGCCCAGCAGATCGTCGTCGCCGCTCTCACCGCTCTCCGTCCGGGCGGCGATGACCTCGTCGACGACCGACGCGAGATAGTCGGCGTCGTGCCGGAAGGCCGCGTCCGTCGCCGAGTGGTCGGCGTCGGGGTCGCGGGAGAACTTCGTCATGCTCCATTCGAGGCAGCGCACCATCGCCTCGACGAACGGATGCTCGGTGTCGCCGCGGGAGAACGACTCGAAGTCGAAGCCGAACCCGGCGAGGCCGATGGTGTCCAGCGTCATCCGGGTCATGTCCTCGGCGACCTGCACGGGCGTGCCGTCGGCCACCCGCCGGTCCCAGGCGGCCATCACCCGGCGGGCGACCTTGAGCATCGCCGGGTGGTAGGTACGCATCGAGCCGAGCGCGAAGGCCGGCATCAGGACCTCGTGGGCCTTGGCCCAGTTGGGCTCCTCGTTGTAGGCGGTGAACAGACCGTCACCGGCGAACTCTCTGACGTTCTCCAGGACGACCGACACGCCCTTGGTGAAGCGGGACTCGTCGGCGGCCTCGGTGACCAGGTCCAGCGAGGAGAGGAACAGCGTCTCGCGGTCGCCGAACTTGCGCTTGAAGACCGGGCCGTGGATCCGGGCGAGGTCCATGGACTGCTGGATGGGCGTGTGGGTGAGCCCGGCCTGGGTGAGGTCGGCCACCGGAATGCCGTCATCGGCGGCGCATTCGCCGCCGTGGAGCGCGATGGTGTCGGTCATGTCTCCAGCGTGAGGGCCCTCCTACGCGGGTCACGGCCGGACAACTGCATGATTGTGCAGTGGTTTTTCGCTGCTCGTACTTGCGCGCGGACCGAAGAAGGAGCAATGGACAACGGGACTGCCAACGGAGCGCCGTACGGGTGCGCCGCCGCCGACGGCGCGGACAAGCCGTCCGATGAGAGCGGACCTATCGACCCGGCCGAGCCGTACGCGGGCGGTCCCTGGCGCAACTACTTCCTGATCCTGCTGGACCGTATCCCCACGCCGATCGCGGTGTGCCGGGCCCACGGTGAGGTGCTGGTCGCCAATCCGGCGATGGCCGCACAATGGGGCGCGGCCCCCGGACAGCTGCGCGGGCGCAATCTGCTGGACCTGTTCGAGCCCCGCGCGAAGGCGCAGCTCGACCGGCTCACCGAGGCCCTGCGCCTGGGGCGCCGTTCGCGCTATCCGGTGGAGGTGGGCTGGCGCGACGGGTCGGACGGCACGGAGCGGGAAGGGGAGCTGACGATCGATCCGGTGGGTGACCCTTCGGTGCATCCGCCCGCCCTGCTGGCGCTGCTGCGGGTCCGCGAGAGTGCCCCGCGGCCGGCGTCACGCGGTTCGGCGAGCCCTGTGGAGGCCCGGATCCTGGCACTGGCCGCGGGCGGCGCGACCACGGCCTCGATCGGTACGGCGCTGGGGCTGACGGTCGACGGGGTGAACTACCACCTCACCCGGCTGGCCCGCCGCTGGCGGGTGCAGGGCCGTACCGCGCTGGTGGCCAGGGCGTATGTGCTGGGCGTGCTGTCCCCGGACAGCTGGCCGCCGGCCCCCGCCTGACGGACCGGGCGACCGGCCGCGCGGCGCGGTGGCATGGCCCGGGGGTCCGGCCGCACGCATGTGCGGTTAACCTCCCTGGTGTGGAGGAGAACACCACCGCGCAGTTCGAGCGCGGAACGGACGGCCCGAAGGTCATCGTCGTCGGCATCGACGGCTCCGACTCGTCGTGGCGTGCCGCCTCGTATGCGGCCGGACTGGCCAGGCGTCAGTCCTCGAAGCTCGTACTGCTCTATGTCCAGCCGGTGCTGCCGGCCGGGGCGGCGATGGGCGCCCCGGTCGCGGACACGACCAACGAGGTTGCCGAGGAGCTGATGGCCGAAATCCGTCAGGCGACCGAGCGGCTCCAGGGGATATACAGCCTGCGCTGGGAGTTCCACACCCTGCGTGGTGACCCGTACAACGGCATGGTGCAGATGGCCGACGAGCTGAAGGCCGACGCGGTGGTGGTCGGCGCCTCGGAGTCGGCCGGGCACCGCATCATGGGCTCGGTCGCGGTGCGCCTGGTCAAGGCGGGCCGCTGGCCGGTCACCGTCGTACCGTAGCGCCCGGTCGAAACGGGTCGCCGGCCGGTCACCGTCGTCCCGTAACGCCTGGCCAAGACGGCTCGCCGGCCGGTCACCCGCCTCCCGTGCCGCGCGCCCGGACGCTCCGCTGGTGGGGTGGGCCGCCCTGAGGCACGGTGGACAGTGGACGGGCGGAGCGCCGCCCCGGCGAGGGAGACCACCGTGACCGACCGCACGTATCGCGTGACCGAGATCGTCGGTACGTCCCAGGAGAGCGTGGACGCCGCGATCAGCAATGGCATCAAGCGCGCCTCGCAGACCCTGCGCAACCTCGACTGGTTCGAGATCAGCCAGGTCCGCGGGCATATCGTCGACGGCGAAATCGACCACTACCAGGTCGGTCTGAAGGTCGGGTTCCGGCTTGAGGACGCCGATTGACCCCTCTCCCGTGTACGTCTCCCGGCGAGTCCCGGCAGTACTAGGGAGTCGCCTTCCTTAGTAGCCCCCGAGGGTCCATGATGATCCGCCGTCGGACCACGACGGAGCGTACGGAGGGATGACGCATGGGGCTGCGCGCGGGACAGGGCGTATTGCGCCGTAAACCGATCGAACACATTGAAGAGGCGGAAGGCACCTCGAACGAGCAGCTCACCCGGGCGCTCGGTCTGTGGCAGCTGACGGCCATCGGCGTCGGCGGCATCATCGGCGCGGGAATCTTCACGCTGGCCGGCACCGTCGCGAACGAGAAGGCCGGGCCCGCGGTCCTGGTCTCCTTCCTCATCGCGGGCATCGCGAGCGCCGCGGCCGCGTTCTCGTACGCCGAATTCGCCGGGCTGATCCCGAAGGCGGGCTCGGCCTACACCTACGGTTATGCGGTCCTCGGTGAGGTGGCGGGCTGGTTCATCGGCTGGGATCTGCTGCTGGAGTACACCGCCATCGTGGCGGTGGTCGCGATCGGCATCTCCGGCTACTTCGGCTTCCTGCTCGGCGAGATGGGCGTCAGCCTGCCCCCCTGGATGCTCGGTGCGCCGGGCACCGGCCCGGGGCACCGGGTGGACCTCTTCGCTGCGGTGCTCTGTCTGCTGATCGCCTATCTGCTGACGCTGGGCATCAAGAACGCCGCACGTTTTGAGACGATCGTGGTGGGCCTGAAGGTCCTGGTGGTCGTCACCGTGATCGTGGTCGGCTTCTTCCACATCAAGACCTCGAACTACCACCCGTTCTTCCCGTTCGGGGTGACCGGCGCCTTCACCGGCGCGGCCACCGTCTTCTTCGCCGTCTTCGGCTATGACGCGATGAGCACCGCGGCCGAGGAGTCCAAGGATGCCCAGCGCCACATGCCGAAAGCGATCATGTATTCGCTGGCCGTCTCCATGGTGCTGTACGTCCTGGCCTGCCTGGTGCTGACGGGTATGCAGAACTACAAGGACATCGACCCGGAGAGCGGCTTCTCGTCGGCGTTCAAGTCGGTGGGACTGAGCGGCCTGGCGGATGTCATCGCGGTCGGCGCGATCATCGGCATTCTGACCGTCATGTTCACCTTCATGCTCGGTGTGACCCGGGTGTGGTTCTCGATGAGCCGGGACGGCCTGCTGCCCAAGTGGTTCGCCAAGACCAGCGCCAAGCACCAGGTGCCGACCCGGGTGACCTGGATCGTCGGCTTCGCCTCCGCGGCCATCGCGGGCCTTCTGCCGATCGGCGAAGCCGCCGAACTGACCAATATCGGCATCCTGCTCGCGTTCGTGGTGGTCTGCATCGCGGTGATCGTGCTCCGCTACAAGCGCCCCGAGCTGCCGCGGACGTTCCGTACGCCGGGGATGCCGGTGGTCCCGGCGATCGGTGTGTGCTTCTCGATCTGGCTGATCACGTTCCTGGCCTGGCAGACCTGGGTGCGGTTCGTGGTGTGGTTCCTGGTCGGCATGGTCATCTACTTCACGTACTCCTACCGGCGCTCCAACCTGGCACGGGCGGAGGCGGAAGGCTCCGGCGGCCGGAGCGGCGGGACACAGCAGTGAGCCGCGATCACTGACCGGCGACGGCGGTGGAAGGCGGGGACCGGCGGACGAACTCCCGCCGGTCCCCGCCTTCTTCGGAGGTCGTCCTCCGAAAACTGTCCTCCGGAAGCCGTATTCCGGAGGCCGTATTCCGGAGGCCGTATTCCGGACTAGAAGACGAACGGCCCCGGGGACTGCGGAGAAGTGGCGGTGCAGGTGGCCGTGATGCCGAACACCACGACCTTCAGGGACGTGGCCTGCAGCCTGTCCCCCGCGGCGACCGTGCCGGTGAGCGGACCGGTCGAGACCTGGCTGCCGGCCGGGATCGCCGGGTTGGAACTGCCGGTGAACGTCGTGGTCCCGGAGCCGTTCTTGGTCAGGGTCAGCGTGGAGCTGACCGAGTTCGCGCCGACGTCTATCGGAGAGGTGATCGCCGACGTGGAGAGGCTGATGGTCGCGGCTGTGCCGTTCTGGGCCGCGGTGAGTGTCGCCGTGCCCGAGCCGAAGGCACCGCAGTTGAACGAGACGGTGGCGGTGCCGGGGGTGACTGCCATGGCGGCCGGCGCCATCGCGAGCGTGCCCGCGGCGGCGACGGCAACGCCGAGCGCCGTACCGAATCCGAGCGTGCCTGATCTGAGGTGTCTCATGGGGGTACCGCCTTCTTGAGGGGGGTGCAGGCCCATGGCACGGCCGTCGAGGGGTATGCGAGGGAACGGCAGGCGGCCACGCGGGGGCCGCGATCGGACCCCGTGCCGACCACCGTCCAGATCTGACGGATGGTCAGCGACCTGAATTGCTGACCATTGAGACACGCGCCCCTGAAGAGAGCAAGGCAGCCACCTCATGATTTTTGACGTGTCTGCACCAAAAAGAGCCAAGGCCGGCAGCCTGCCCGTCACACCCCTACCGCCCGGCACTGCCTGTACGGCCCACACGACCCACACGACCGATCGCATGATCCCGACCCCCGGACCCCGGACCCCGGATCCCGGCAAACGTCCATACACGCCAGGGGAGTTCATGGCGGTGGTGGACGCGGCAGCCGTGCTCCGCAAGGCTTGCGAAAAGCCCAGCCCCAGTCCGGCGGAGGACATCCCGGGGATTCGCACACCACGGGACCACGACGGCGCCCTCAACGACATCGGCACCGCGATGGTCGGCGGTTTCCTGGGCGACCATGGCCCCGGCACCGCAGCGCGCCACCACCGTCCGGCCTCAGGCGCGACCGCCCAGATCGGCTGAACCTCCCGCTCCGAAGGCGGCGATGACCGATCCGGGCGGTGCGCAGCACGCGGATGACCTTGGGGATGCAGTCCCGCGAGCATTGCCAGAATCTACATGGCGAGGATGAAAATCGACACTGTGTAGACTTTGAGACGGGGGAGCAGCTCAGCTCCTCGCAAGTCTCCTCAGGAGGAGCAATGCAGAAGCAGAACTGGCTCATCACCGGCGTCAGCACGGGCCTTGGACGTGCCTTCGCCCAAGCCGCCCTGGCCGCCGGTCACACCGTCGTCGGCACGGTCCGCTCCGAGGACGACCTGCGGGCCTTCGAAGGGCTCAAGCCCGGTGACGCTCACGGCCGCATCCTGGACGTGACGGACGACCACGCCGTCTCCCATGTGATCGCGGAGGTGGAGCGAGGCGTCGGCCCCTTGGACGTCGTCGTCGCCAACGCCGGCTACGGCCTGGAGGGCACCTTCGAGGAAACCCCTCTGGCCGAGGTGCGGCGGCAGTTCGAGGTCAACGTATTCGGGGCGGTGGCCACTCTGCAGGCGGCGCTGCCCCACATGCGTCGGCGCCGCCGCGGACACCTGATGGCCGTCACCTCCATGGGTGGGCTCATGGCCGTGCCCGGTATGTCCGCCTACTGCGGCAGCAAGTTCGCTCTGGAAGGCATCCTCGAGGCGCTGGGCAAGGAGGTCGCACAGTTCGGGATCCATGTGACGGCGATCGAGCCCGGCTCCTTCCGCACCGACTGGGCCGGACGGTCCATGTCGCGCGCCGCGCGGACCATCGACGACTACGACGAGCTGTTCACCCCCATCCGTGAAGCGCGCCAGAAGGCCAGCGGAAACCAGCTGGGTGATCCGGCCAAGGCCGGGGACGCCGTCGTGCACATCACGTCGGTCGACCAGCCGCCGGCCCACCTCGTCCTGGGCTCGGACGCGCTGCGACTGGTCACCACCGCGCGCACGGCCGTGGACGAGAACATCCGCGCGTGGGAGACGCTCTCCCGTACCACCGACTTCCCCGAGGGTGCTCAGCTCTGATGCCAGGCCACCACCCCGCGCGAAGCCGGCGCCCCGCCGAACGCAAGGGCGATGTCCGGGAGCGGGCCATTCTGGACACTTGCGAAGCTCTGCTGGCGCAGAAGGGCTACGACGCCATGACCGTCGGCGACATCGCCCAGGGTGCCGGCATCACACGCGGCGCTCTGTACTTCTACTTCGGCTCCAAGCAAGAAGTGGTTACGGCACTCGTGGCCCGGACCGTCGAGCACCTGTGGGAGCGCTCGCGGGCCACTGCGCAGACGGACGAGCCGCGCCAGGCCATCGCAGCAGCCATGCAGCGCACGGTCGAGTTGTGGAATGCGCACGGCCTGGTCATGCGCACGGCGATTGACCTGTCGTTGACCGTGCCGGAGATCGGCGAGCTGTGGAGCCATACAGCTGACTTGTTCATCACGGCCATCACCGCCGTCCTGGAACGTGCCGGCATCCAGGCCGGCAGCGAACCAGAACAAGCTTCAGCGATGGCACGCGCCCTGTGCTGGATGATCGAACGGACCTTCTACCACGCCTCGCAGGATTCCCGCGAGAAGCTGCAGGAGGCGTCCGCGACCTGCGCACACATCTGGCTGACCAGCGCCGGTCTGATCACCTGAGGCATCTGCCATGGACGGTGCGGCGCGGAACCGAACCCCATGGCTCCGCGCCGCACCGTCGGAGCGAAAGATCCATGCGCAACCGGGATCGGAGATTTAGGCAAATCCACGGACATGAAGTTACAAGCCATCAAGTAAAGATGGAATTCGGCACCCTGCCGTCGCTTCAGGCAACTCCCAGTGGCCACGTCGCAACACACCAGCCACACTGGCTCAACAGGGCGTCGTCGCCTTGTCCGTAGCCCGACACGTAACGGCTGCTGGCGGCCGCTTGGCCCAGAACGGCTTGTACGGCGCCTCCGTCGAAGCTACAGCAGTCTCGGCCTCCCACCGCCCGACCACCGAAGGCGCTGGCGCCTGTCCCCACCGCCTCAGGGCGACGGGCGCTTGCCGGCATCGAGCAGGCGTGCGGGTGTTTCACGAGCGAACACCCATGAAACGCTCGGGCGCGCATGCCCGCGCACTGCTCGTGTTGTCCAGGAACCCGTGGGCCTTGTCATGCGGTCTTGGTGCGGAAGGAGCGGAGGCCCCACGCGTAGCCGACGACGGCGATGACGGCACACCAGGCGAGAGCGAAGATCCCATTGTTGCCGACCGGGGAGCCGGTCAACAGCGCGCGGACGCTGCCCACGACGGGGGTGAAGGGTTGGAATTCGGCGAACCAGCGGATGCCGACGGCCATGGACTCGGTGGGCACGAACGCGCTGGACAGGAACGGCAGGACGGTTGAGATTATCTGGGTCATGCTGTTGGCGCCGGTGGGGGTCTTGGCTGCGAGGCCGATGGCAACGGCGAGCCAGGTGAGCGCGAAGGCGAAGGCGAGGATGATCCCAGCGGCGGCGAGCCAGGCGAGGGGGTTGCCGGCGGGCCGGAACCCGACGAGCAAGGCGACCAGAGTGAGCAGAATGGCCGCGAGGACGGTGCGGATGATGCCGCCGACGACGTGTCCGACCAGGACAGCGCTGCGGGCGATGGGCATGGTGCGGAACCGGTCGATGATGCCTTCGGACATGTCGGTGGACACGCTGACCGCGGAGGGCAGGGCTCCGGCGGCGACGGTCATGACGAGGATGCCGGGGGTGAGGAAGTCCACGTAGCTGAGCGTGCTGCCGGACCCGGAAAGGCCGGCTCCCACGTAGTCGCCGAAGACGTAGACGAACAGCACGAACATGAGCACCGGGAGGGCGACGGAGGCGGCTAGGAACAGCGGGTAACGGCGTAGATGTCGCAGTTCCCGGCCGACCATGGCGGAGGAGTCTTGGGTAGCGGTGGCGATCGTCATCGGTGGTCCTCGGTCTGCGCGGTGGTTCCGGTGAGGGCGAAGAACACGTCGTCCAGGTCTGGCGTGTGCACAGTGATGTCCTCGATGGGCAGTCCGTCGGGAACCCGGTCGAGGACTCGTTTGATCGCCCCGCCGTCGACTGTCATCGGGCAACGCAAAGTGAACGCGTCCCTGTCGGGGGTGCTGCCTGGGACCGACCGGGCCGCGGCGTGGAGGTCGGCGGATGTCGCAAAGCGCAGGGTGATGTGCGCGCCGGGTGCGAGTTGTTTGAGTTCGGCGGGAGTGCCATGGGCGACGACGCGGCCGTGGTCGAGCAGGGCGATCTGGTCGGCGAGCTCGTCGGCTTCCTGGAGATATTGTGTGGTGAGGAACACCGTCACGCCCTCGACGACGAGCTCGCGGACGATCTGCCACATCGTCTGCCTGCTGCGCGGGTCGAGCCCGGTGGTCGGCTCGTCCAGGAAGATCAGCGCCGGGTCGCCCATCAGGGTCATGGCGATGTCGAGCCGCCGCCGCATCCCACCGGAGTAGGTCGACGGGGGCCGGGACCCGGCCTCGCTGAGGTCAAAGCGTTCCAGCAAGCTGCGCGCCCGGGCTTCGCCCTCGTCACGGGCGAGGTGGTAGAGCTTCGCCATCAGCAGCAGGTTCTCCAGCCCGGTGAGCATGCTGTCCACGGCGGAGAACTGGCCCGTCACCCCGATCCCGGCCCGCACCTTGGCGGGTGCCGTGCGCAGATCGTGGCTGAGCACCTCAGCGCTTCCGGCGTCCGGGAGGCGGAGGGTGGACAGCACCTGCACCAGAGTCGTCTTCCCGGACCCGTTCGGGCCAAGCAGGGCCAACACCGATCCGCGCGGCACCGTGAGCGAGACGCCATCCAGGGCGACGTTCTTCCCGAACGCCTTGCTCAGGCCTGTCGCGACGATCGCGGGTGCGGCCGCACCGGCCCGCGGCGATATCAGCGCAGGTCCGGACACGTCACTGGTCACGACTCGCGCCCGTCGCTGAGGAGCCGTTCCAGCTCCGTCTCGGCGTCCTTGCTGCCGGCGTCGGAGAGCCGTTGCAGCTCGCGCAGATCGCGCCGTTCGACGGCACGGCGGGTCAGCAGTCGCCCGGCACGCTCGCTGCCCTCATCGAGCAGCTCGGACAGCGCGTCCAGGTCGCCGCAGGCGTCGGCGAGGTCGGCGAGAGGGTCCGGTGCGGTCTCGCCGCCTTCATCCAAGAGCGTGCGGAGGGTGTCTTCATCGAAGTCTTGATCGGTCATGAAACCAGCCTGCGACCTTGCCCCAAGGGCAAGGTCAAGGACGATGATGGGGGATGCTTACGATCGGGCAGCTCGCCAAACATGCCGGCGTGTCAACCAAGGCGATCCGCGTCTACCACGCCAAGGGCCTACTACCCGAACCGGACCGGGACGCCTCCGGATACCGGCGCTACGACGCGCAGGCGATCATCGACCTGACCCGGATCGTCACCCTCGCCCAAGCCGGCGTCCCGCTGGCCCGCATCCGGGACGTGCTGGACGCCGATGCCGACCAGGCCACGGAACAGATCGGCCGGATCGACGCCGAACTGCGCACCCGCATCCGCCAGCTCCAGCAACGCCGAGCCCGACTTCGCCACCTCGGCCGGCCCGACCGCCTCTGCCTACCGCCCGAGGCCATCGAGTTCATGGACCGCCTACGTGCCATCGGCCTGTCCGAACGCCACGAGCATGCGATCCGCGACGGCTTCATCCTCAGCTACGCCCTCGCACCCGACCTCACCCGAACCATCCTGCCCTCACGCACCACCCTGCTAGGCGACGACGAGTACGTTGCCGTCCTCCGCGGCTACGACGACGTCATCGACTGGAGCCCGGACGATCCCCGACTCAATGAGCTCGCCGACGCGGCGACGCGGCTCGCCCTGCGCATGACGATGGTCTCCGACCTCCCCGGATTCGACCGCGTGCCACCGGAGACCATTGGCCTTCTCGCCGGACACCTCGGCATCGACAGCCCCGCGTGGGAACGGCTCGACCAACTCATCACCCGGCGACTCACGACCGCCACAGGAGTCCCCAATACCAGCACAACCGGATAGCAGATCAGGCGGCTCCCCAGCCTCTGCTCGTCTCTGCCGACGGGCCGTGCGCGACGGTAGTCGGGGTGCCGTTAACGAACGTGTCACCAGCCACAAATGAGCGAAGTGCCGCAGGTGAGGGCGGCTACGGCTTGGCCGGGTCGGTGCTCTGGCGCAGGTGGCGGTAGAGGGTGGGGCGAGTGACGCCGAACTCATCGGCGCCTGGTCGCATTCACCCGATGGGCTGATAACAGCGCCAACGATCGCGTCTCCGCCTGACATGAAGGGGATCCTGGGGCGTATGAAGAAGTCTGCCTTAATAGCCGCTCCGCTCGCCCTCGCCGCAAGCCTCGCCTTCGCCCAGACCGCCAGCGCCGCCCCCGCGGATACGCCCACACCAGCCCTGGGCTGCGCCCAGGTGCTCAACCTTGACAAGCCGCCGTTGGGCACCAACATCGACGCAATCAACCGCGTTGCCGCGGCACTGGGCGCCTGCCCGGAGTTCCGAACCGCCTCGGGGCCGTGTGCCAAACGCCCGAGCAGACCGACGCCGAGCACGGCGTAGTCAACTACCCTGGCGATGGCCCGGTCATCCTGCGCAACACCGGATCAGCCCTGTTGCAGGAGTACTGCACCAACTCAGTCAGCGAGGCCGGTGGGACCGCCCCGCTCCCCGGCACCAACATCACCGATGTTTCTCCGGGGTACCACGAGCGTGCGGTTGGAGTTCCCGCAGCTCAGGAGCGGTCGGGAGCACTTTAGTCGATGCAACAGATGTGGTGCACGAGTTTCGGATCTTCCCCCGGTCCCAGGTTGAGGCGACGAAGACCACGGCCGCCGTCAGAGAGCACGAAGCCCCCCTCCTGCAGCCAGCAGGAGGGGGGCGGTTCAAGGTGCGGCTAGTCCCAGTTGCACTGGTGTTGCAGGAAGTAGACGAGGCTCGTGGCCTTCTCCATGCCCACGTCGGCATGCCAGGATTCCAGGTCCCAGGTCGGTCCCGTACTCCAGCCGCTGTCGTCGAGGGGATCCTCGACGACGAACTTCGAATGGCAGGCGAACTGCTCGTAGAGGGCCCTGTGCTCCGTTTCGCTTACGTCGTTCGGGTAGGGAACCACGCGCCACAGCTGCGCCCAGGCCCCTTGGAAGTCCGTGCGCGCGTCACGGAACCCGGCCTCCGTGGGAAATGGCCGGACCACAACATTGCTGGTCCCGTACGGGATTTCAACCCGGACCTGCTTGAACCAGTCGGTGCCTGTGGTACCCGAGTAGCCCACGCACTCGCCGTGACATCCCTCCACGCCGTTTCCGGCACTCCAGAAGATTGACAGGTTGTTGGACGAGAACTTCTGGGTGACCGCCTTGTTTGCCTCGTCCGAGCCTTCGTCGGATGTCGGGTAGCCGAACGGTCCGCTCTCCCCGCCGTACTTCCCCCACAGTTCGCCAATCTTTCCCCATACGGGGTGGGCGCCGTGAGAGAGGGTGGGGTGCCAGTAGATCGTGCCGCCCTCGAACTGTTGGCGCTTGCCCACGCCGTCACCGTTGGTCAGCTCGTCGCCGACCGGATAGCCCAGGGCCCCGGCCTCCCATTTGAGAGTGCCCCACTTGTCGCCGATGGTCCCCCATACAGGGTGCGCACCCGTCGTGGCCTTCCAGTAGATGGACCCGCCCTTGAACTGCTGCCGTCTGCCGACACCGTCCGGATTGGTTAGCTCGTCGGTGAGCGGGCAGCCGAAGACACCATCGGACCGGCCGAGGCTGATGTATTTGGCCAGGATGTCGCCGCCGACCTGGTGTCCGCAGATCGACTCGCCGTCGTCGGCAGTTGCGGGTGCCGCCTGAACGCTGACGGTAGCGACGAGGGCCGCAAGGACCGTGAAGACCGCCTTGAGTGCGGGAATTTTCCGTGAAGAAGAAGGAGTGGTTGTGGCCATATCTGGCTCCTTTCCAGATCAACACCGTACGAGGAAAAAAAGAAGCCGGGAAAGGTGGAATTCGGCCCTTCACATACCGGGAAACTGGCCAGCCGAATCACGTTTACGAATTCGAGGGCGCGTCGCGTCCGCGGTTTAGCTGGGCCATCAGTTCCCGGTTGGCCGCGCGGGCGGCGGCGAGGTCGTCGTCGCGCTCCTGGAGCTTCAACTCCAGGCCGATCGCCTGCTGTTCGAGGGTGGTGATCCGAGCCTTGAGCTGCTCGCTGTCCTCGGGCCCTCCGACGCCGGACTCGTGCCAGACCTGGTCACCGAGTACTTCACTGAGGCGCTGCTCAAGGCGGCGGACCTGGCTGGCGAAGCGAGCTGCGCGCGCGTCGGCGGCTGCGAGATCGGCCTTGAGCGATGCGCGGCTGACCGCAGGGCCATGGCCGCCAGGAATGGCGGTCGGTTCCGCGGCCTGAGCGTGGATTTGGGCCAGGAGGTCGCGATGGCGATAGAGGAAGGTGCGATCGACGCCCGCTTGCCGGGCGATGGCGGTGACGCTGATGTCCGTACCCTTCTTCGCGGCGTCAGCGAGAGCCGCCAGGACGCGTTGACGTCGTCGGCCGGTGTCGGCGCGGCGGCCTTCGATCATGGCCTGGATGGTGGGGTGGGGTGCGGTCATGCGGGGCGCTCCGGTCGGAGGTCGGGCAAGGGCTGGCGGATGCGGGGCATGCCGAGGAAGTTCTGCCGCATCTGTCGGACGGTGGCGGAGGCTTTCTGGATCTCGGAGCGTTCGGCCTCGGTGAGCGTCTCGATGTCCTCGCTGACGCGCTGGATCAGGCGGCGGATGCGGGTGATCTCCGCGTCGGACGGCGTGGCCTCGGCGCGGGCCCAGTCGTCCGCCTCGGACATCGACCTCAGCTTCTCCCGCTGCCGCAGCAGTCCGTCGAGATAGGTGCGCAGGTCGGGGAGATAGGAGACGTCGGTGGAGAAGTGGTCGCAGCCCACGCAGCGGAAGCGGAGCGAGCAGGCTCCGCCGCCGGCGGCGACGTTGGAGGGTTCGGAGCAGGTGCCGAAGGGGACGACGACCGCGCCGATGGCCCGGCGGGTGCGTTCGGCATCAAGGACACTGGTGACCGCGCCCCAGATGCGGGTGCCGTGGCGGTCGAACTGCATGTGGGTGACGCGCTCGACGGCCTCGCGCAGGCGTACTTCCTTGACGCGGTAGTAGATCCTGGTGGTCTGGTAGCTGTCGTGGTCCATGAGTTCGGCCAGGACATCGATGGGGACTCCGGCGTCCGCGTGGCGCTGGGCGAAAGAGTGACGGTAGGTGTACGGGAAGATCTTCTCCTTGTCGAAGACGGTGCCGTCGTCGAGGTGGAAGTCGGGAAGGCTCTCGACCCACTCGCGGTGCATGGCACTGAGGTGGTTCGAGTCGATCGAGCGGTCCCCGCGCAAGTTCAGATTCTGAGAGGGCAGCAGAACCAGCGCCGACGGCGAGCGGTCGGGGAAGCGTTCGCGTACGCGTTTCTGCTGCGCGATGATCAGCTCTGCGGTCGGTTCGTGGATGGGGAGTTGACGTCCGATCCGCTGCTCTTTCCAGCTGTTGTAGAGCAGGACGGGCTTGCCTTGGCTGTCGCGAGTGAGGCAGTTGAGGTCCAAGCGGCAAACCTCCTCGGGCCTGCGGCCTGTGTCCATCAGCAGCTCGACACTCAGCCGCACCTCGTAGCAGGTCATCGCCTCGAAGGCGTCCAGGTGAGCGCAGAGTTGGCGCATCACTTCGCCGGGGAGATCCTGACCCTCCTCCGAAGGCTCTGGCGGCCTGGGGACGTCGAGGCGGGTGATGACGAAGTCGTCCGGAAGGCCTGCCATCAGCCCTTCGGGACGGGTCAGTCCCATGGCCCGGCACTGCCTGAGGACGTTGCGGGCCATGCGGACGTAGCTGATGCGCGTGTTGGTGGTCATCCGGCCGTTGGCATCCAAGAACGACATTCTGTTCAGGAAGTTCTCGATGTCGGCGCGGGACAACGCGGCCTTGTCCAGGCCGCGGTCCGGCCGGGCGCGCAGCGTGTCCGAGAGCTTGGCCAGACCGTGGAGGTGCTGCTGGGCATGCGAAGCGGCGCTCTTGGAGCGGACCTTGGAGAGGTAGTCGCGGGCCCAGCATTTGGCGCTCTCGCGAAGCCAGGGCTGGTGCACCACGGTGAAGACCAGCGTGCCGCGGTGCCCGAAGGCCACCAGGTCCCACTCGTCCTTGGCGTACTCGCCCTCGGGCGTCTTCACGGCCCGGATCGCGTAGATGCGGGTCCGGTTGAGCAGGATCAGTGCCTCGCTGTTCGCCGCCGGGTCGGGGACGTCTTCCAGGCGCTGGGCGAGCGAGGGACGGATCGTCTTGTCGATCAGCGCGCGGAAGTTGCCGGCCTCGGTGCGGGCACCACGGTGGCAGCGGTGCTGAAGTCCGAACAGCAACTGGGCGACGACGAGATCGGGCAGGCCTCTGAAGCTGACCTCGACACCGAAACTGCCCGACGGCGTGGTCCGCAGCCACCGTGCCTCATCAAATTCGGCCTGCCGACGCAGCGCGGGCAACTGCTTGCCGTGGGGGTGACACAGGCGCGTGCCGCTCTCGTTGACAGCCTGGCGGTTGCAGGCCAGCACGGAGCAGTCGCCCAGGCCCGGCAGTCCCTTGACGGTCGGGTCGGCGAGGAACTCCTCCAACGTTCCGCCGTGCTTGATCTTCTGCCACCGGTGAGCGCGGCAGACCGGCTCCGTTCCCGAGTTGTTCCACGGACGCTCGCATCCGGAGACCCGGCAGGTCCCGGTACCGAGGTGCAGATGACGTGAGATGCGCGGAATCCTGACGAACTCCTCCAGGGACAGCTCGGAATTGCGGTGACGCCAAGAGCAGGTGCTGCACAGCTTCAGCCCCTTTACCGGCGACTGGCAGTTGGGCACCGGACAACGTCGTCCGCCCATGGAGGGATGTCCGGCCGGTGGGGTCAGGACCCGGCGCTCGGCGTTCCAGCATGCCTCGGTCAGGAAGTCCTCGCTGATGAGCGACCAGAGGAAGGCGGCCAACTCGGCATCGGAAGCGCTCGGCCCTGGAGCCGGAGCGGTGAACACGGGCGCGAGCAGGCCGGTCATCGGGCACCGCCGGCGAGCTCGCGGGGCGAGGGCACCGCCTCCACCGCGTCCCTCAGCCGGTCCGGGGCCGGCGTCAGGTAAGGCTCCGAGCTGGACAGCCGTGAGTGATCCAGCAGCGCGGCGATCTCGTCCTGACCGCCTCCCGCATCCGCGGTGTGACGTTCCGGCTCAGCCCGGCCCGCTTCGACAGCCGTCCGAACAACTCGGTGATCGAGTCGGCGGTCATCGGGGCACCCAGCGGCTCGGCGAACAGGTTCACCAGCACGAAGTCACTGTCCGGTCCGTGCGGCAGCGCCATCCGTTCCATCACGTACTGGTCGTAGGCGAGCACGACCAGGTGGTCGACGGGCTTCCACCGACCCGGCGCCGCAGCCGACTGCCGTTTGGCCCAGGCCCCGTTCGGATTGTCCCTCCGGAGCGTGTGCAGGTGAGAGCCCTTCTTCGGGCAGCCCAGCGCGGTGGAGTCCGGCATGAAGTGCATGTCCTCGCGGCGCAGGCCGGCGGCGCCTCCCGGGCGCAGCCCGGCCCGGCCGAGCAGCAGCACGATGAACCGGTCGCGGGCGTTGCGGCAAGCCAGGAACAGCTCCACGATCTCGCGGTCGGTAGCCCGCTCGCCCTTCTTACGCGGGACCTGTACCCAGTGCCGCGGGCGCATCCGGTAGCCGGTCAGCTCCTCCCCGCGGGCCTGTTCCGGCAGGTCCCAGTTCTCCGCCACCTCATAGAGCTGGGCCATCACCGGCGAGGGCACCGCCTTCGTTGTGATGCCGTGCAGCAGAAACTGCCGCACACCCGTGAGAACGTTCCCGATCCGGGCCGGCTCGCGCGCCGCCTCAGCCCCCGGCCCCGGATACACCAGACCGTTCCCCGACGGACGCTCGACGCCCGTGATCTGCTTCGATCCGAACTTCAGCCAGACGACGAACAGCCCCAACTCCTCGGCCGCCACCCGCCAGTCCCGGCCCGTCCGTATGCACCACCGCAGATACAGCGCTATGTGCCCCACGTACGTACGGGTCGTCAACTCGGCCTGGTCCCGGCCGAAACGAACGTGCCGAAGAAACGCATCCGCCTCCGGAACCACGGCCAGGTCGTCATCCACCACCGTCCAGTACCGGACACCGGATGGAAGTTGTACAGGAAAGGCCCGCAAGGGTCTCCTCCGATCTCATGTGCAACGTGTCGCAACATCCACGACAGCCCCAGAGATGCTAGAGAAAACCCCAGGTCACACAGTCAGTGCAGCGTCACACCACACTCACGGAAGCCCGGGAGAACACCAGAGGACTGGTTGTCTTCGGATCCGGCTGCGTCACCCAGCCCAACCCGATCGCCATGTGAACCGGCGCCGGGCAGCAACCGGAGCTAAACGCTCCTGAGCGCCCACAATGGCCTCGCACCCCGATCCCCGGGGTGCGAGGCCATTTGGGTTGCCGTTAAAAGATGTGTCATCAGCCCCAAATGGGCGAGAAGCTGCTGGTGACAGCGTTTCTACTGCTTCGACGGAGCTACGTTCTTGCCCAGGTGGCGGTAGACGGTGGAGCGGGTGACGCCGCACTCGTCGGCGATCTGCTGGACGGTGTAGTCGCCGGAGTCGTACATCTCCCGCGAGCTTGACCCGCCGGGGGCTCTGCGCTCCTCGCAGCCGGCGCGGTCGGGGCGGGAATGGTGGTCGGCACGGCCTGCTCCAGGTACTGGATGTCCTCTCCGCCCAGCGTGATGGACATGAAGTGCGGGCTGATCTGCTTGCTGGCCTGAACCGTCAGCGACAGCATCTGCCGCCTGCGGGGCGCACCACCGTCCGGTAGTACGCGGACCAGCCCCTGACGATGGGGGAAAGTCGGCGCAGTACGACTGTGATGCTCTGTCAGCCACTGCCGGATCAATTCCCTGGCCGGGAACTGTCCGACGGCGTCGAGCAGGTGGGGATGGTCGATGCGGTCCAACCGGACGCCGCATCCCGGAACTGTGCTGGGCGGCCAAGATCAATCTCAGCGCCCACCACGGTTCGATTGGTCCCCGGGGCCGGGGGCCAGAGGCACCCGAGCACCGCCGCACCCTCTTGACGCACATCTGACCAACACCAAGAATGGGCGCGCCCTGACAACGTTGTCGCCCGTGGGGTCGGATGCGGCTTCCGCATGCCCTGGGGCCGCGGCGACCCGACCCCGGAGGTCCGGATCCATGCCAAGGCTCAGTCACACCCGGTGGCGCGCCGCGGGCGCGGTGCTGGCGACCGTGCTCATCGGGGGCGCGCTCGCGGCCCCCGCCGCGCAGGCCGAGCCGCCCAGCGGCCCACTCACCGACCTGGTCAATCCGTTCATCGGCAGCCAAAACGACGGCAACACCTACCCGGGGGCCGCCGTACCGTTCGGCATGGTGCAACTCTCCCCCGACACCGGCCACACCACCGGCTACGGCTACGACGACGACCACATCCGCGGCTTCAGTTCGGTGCACATCTCCGGCGTCGGGTGCGGACTCGGGGGTGATCTGCCGGTGCTGCCCACCACGGGCGACATCACCGAGACCGACTATGCGAAGTACGCGGCCGGCTACCGCCATGACGACGAGTCGGCCCGGCCGGGCTACTACCGCGTCGGCCTGACGTCCTACGGCGGGATCACCGCCGAGCTGACCGCCACCGCCCGTACCGGCAGACAGCGCTACACCTTTCCGGCCACCGACAAGGCCAATGTGCTGCTCAACGCGGGCCAGTCGCTGCACAAGACGGTCTCCACGCGGGTCGAGGTGCTCGACTCCCGCACCATCCGGACCGCCATCACGGGCCGCGGCTTCTGCCAGGACACCAAGCCGTACACCGTCTACACGATCACCCGCTTCGACCGGCCGTTCATGTCGTACGGCACCTGGGACGGCAACAGGGTGACGGCCGGCTCCAAGGGCTCCACGGCCACCGGCCGGCACGGCGCCTATGCCCGTTTCGACACCCGCAAGGACCGTACCGTCGAGGCGACCACCGCCCTCAGCTATGTGGACGCGGCGGGCGCGGCCCGCAATCTGCGGGCGGAGGGCGGCAGTTCCTTCGGCCGTACGAAGGCCGCGGCCGACGCCGCGTGGGAGCGTCGGCTGGGTCTGGTGAAGGCCGGCGGCGGCGACAGGACGCTGCGCCGCACCTTCTACTCCTCCCTCTACCGGTCCTTCCTTGCCCCGAACATCGGCAGTGACGTGGACGGGCGCTACACCGGATGGGACCGGAAGACCCATCGCGCCAGGGGCTTCACGTATTACCAGAACTGGTCCTTGTGGGACACCTACCGCACGCAGGCGCAGCTTCTGGCACTGCTGGCGCCACAGGAGTCCCGTGATATGGCGCTGTCGGTGCTGCGGATCGACAAGGAGAGCGGCTGGCTGCCCAAATGGGGCTACGGGACGGTCGAAACGAACATCATGACCGGCGATCCGGTCACTCCGTTCCTCACCAACGCCTATCAGCAGGGGCTGTTGCGGGGCCATGAGGAGGAGGCGTACGCGGCGCTGAAGAAGAACGCCGACGGCGTGCCGCCGGCTGATTCACCGGCCGTCGGGCGGGAGGCCAACGCGCAGTACCTGAAGGACGGTTTCGCCCCCTACGTCAAGGGCCGTCCGCACGCCAAGCCCGGCGATTCCGACTTCGATCACGGGGCCTCGGCCACCCTGGAGTACGCCCTGTCGGACGCGATGCTGGCGCAGATGGCGCGGGATCTGGGGCACGGCGAGGACGCCGACCGGTATGTGGCCCGCGCCCAGAACTACCGCAAGATCTTCGACGGTTCGACCGGTTTCTTCCGGGCCCGTGACGAGAAGGGCACCTTTGCCGGACCCGCCGACCCGGCCAAGAGCGAGGGCTTCCACGAGGGCACGGCCTGGCAGTACCAGTGGCTGGTACCGCAGGACCTGCCGGGAATGCTGAAGCTGATCGGCGGCAGGGACAAGGCCGATGAGCGTCTTGATTCCTTCTTCGCGTACCCGGAACTGCTCAAGGACCCGGAGAAGACGGCCCGGAAGGTGTGGGTCAACGGCCCGTACGACTACTACAACGCGGACAAGTACAACCCGCAGAACGAACCCGATCTCATCGCGCCGTACACCTATCTCTCCACCGGGCGCCCCTGGAAGACGACGGACGTGGTGCATGCCGCGCTGACGCTGTTCACCGATGCCCCCACGGGCATGACGGGGAATGACGACCTGGGGACGATGTCGGCGTGGATGGTGCTCTCCTCGATCGGGGTGTTCCCGGTGCAGCCGGGCACCGACAGCTGGGGTCTGAGCACACCGGTCTTCGACCGGGTGGAGCTGACGCTGGACCGTCGCTACTACCCGGCCGGGCACTTCACCATCACGGCACCCGGTACGTCCACCGGCAACCGCTATGTGCAGTCGGTGCAGCTGGACGGCGCCGGCCGTGACCGGACGTACCTGACCACCGATGACCTGCGCGCGGGCCGCGAACTGGCCTTCACCGTGGGCGCAAAGCCGTCCGGCTGGGGCACCGGCGACCATGCCGCGCCGCCGCCGGTGGGGACCTCATCCGCGCAGCAGCAGGCCGAGCGCCAACGCTGAGACCACCACGGCGGAGAGCAGCGCGACGGCGACCCGCCCCCGTGGGCGGCACGGCCGGCGGCGCCGGAGTGCTGTCCGGTCGTCCGGGTGCCGCTGTGCGGGGAGCCCCTCCCGGTACGGCGGTTCGTGGCGGCCGCGGGCGTTCCGGAGGCGAAGGGGGGTGAGAAGCGGCGGGGTGCGGACGTCAGTCCTGGAGGCCCTGCCAGAACTCGTCGAAGGACATCCGGCCGTCGCTGTCGGTGTCCTTGGCCTTGATGACGGCCTCGGCGACCGGACCGGTGACGTACGGGTCGCCCATCTCGGCCATCGCCCGCTTGAACTCGTCCGGCGTGACCTGGCCGTCGCCGTCCGCGTCGAACCGGTCGAACGCCGCCCTGGCCTTCTCCATGTCTGCCATGAGAGGTGCCCCCTTCGTGGTGCTGCGCAGTGCTGCGCGGTGCTGTTGCCTGGTGATCTGACCTGCGTACATTAGCGGACCGTCAAGAGACGTCCGGTCGCGGCCTCCGCCGGGCCAGATAGGGCGCGGTACGGCTGCCCGGTGCCGCCGCGACCTCGGCCGGGGTTCCCTCGGCCACGATCCGGCCGCCGTCCGCACCGCCGCCGGGACCGAGGTCGATGACATGGTCGGCGCCGGCGACCACCCCCATGTCGTGCTCGACGACCACGACGGTGTGGCCGGCGTCGACCAGGCCGTGCAGCTGGCGGAGCAGTACCTCGGTGTCGGCGGGGTGCAGTCCGGTGGTGGGCTCGTCGAGAAGGTAGAGGGTGTGGCCGCGGCGGGTCCGCTGGAGTTCGGTGGCGAGCTTGATGCGCTGGGCCTCGCCGCCGGACAGCTCGGTCGCCGGCTGGCCGAGCCGCAGATAGCCGAGGCCCACGCCCTTCAGGGTGCGCAGGCTGCGGGCCGCCGCGGGGACATCGGCCAGGAATCCGGCGGCGTCGTCGACGGTCATCGCCAGGACATCGGCGATGGTCCGGTCCCGGTAGGTGACCTGGAGGGTTTCGGGGTGGTACCGGGCGCCGTGGCAGGTGGTGCAGGGCGCGTACGTACCGGGCAGGAAGAGGAGTTCCACGGCGACGAAGCCCTCGCCCTGGCAGGTTTCGCACCGGCCGGCGGCGACGTTGAAGGAGAACCGTCCGGCCGTGTAGCCGCGGGCGCGGGCCTCGTCGGTGGCGGCGAAGACCTTGCGAACCGCGTCGAACAGCCCGGTGTAGGTGGCGAGGTTGGAGCGCGGCGTCCGGCCGATCGGCTTCTGGTCGACGCGTACCAGCCGGTCGACCGCCGCCAGGCCCTCGGCGCCGGTGAGCTGTGCCCGTGCCATCGGTCCGGTGTCGCTGCCGTCCCCGTCGGCGGTGTCCTGCGGCTCGTCGCCCGTCCCGAGATGGTCCCGTACGGCATCCGCGAGAACGCGGGTGACCAGCGTCGATTTACCCGATCCGGAGACGCCGGTGACTGCGGTGAAGACACCGAGCGGGAACGTCGCGTCCAGGCCGCGCAGATTGTGCAGGGTGACGCCGCGCAGTGTCAGGGCGCCCGAGGGGCGGCGCACCGTGCGTGCGGCGGGCGCAGCGGTGTCGAAGAGGAACCGGCGGGTGGCGGAGCCGGCGGCGTCCGCCAGCCCGGCGACGGGGCCGCTGTGCAGCACCTGTCCGCCGTGTTCCCCGGCGTGCGGGCCGACGTCCACGATCCAGTCGGCGTGGCGCACCACATCCATGTCGTGCTCGACGACGAACAGCGAGTTGCCCGCTTCCTTGAGCCGGCCCAGCACCGTGAGCAGGGACTCCGTGTCGGCGGGGTGGAGGCCGGCGGACGGTTCGTCCAGGACGTAGACGACGCCGAAGAGGCCGGAGCGCAGCTGGGTGGCGAGCCGCAGCCGCTGGAGTTCGCCGGCGGACAGGGTGGGCGAGGGCCGGTCCATGCTCAGATAGCCCAGGCCCAGTTCGGTGAGGACGTCGATACGGGCCACCAGGTCGCGGGCCAGCACCGGCGCGACCTCGTCGTCCGTCCGTTCGGCGGTGGGCCGCAGCAGCCTGGCCAGTGCGCTCAGCGGCCGTCCGGCAAGGGTGGCGATGTCATGGCCCTCGAAGGTGACGGCGAGCGCCTCGGGGCGCAGCCGCCGCCCGTGGCACACCGGGCAGGGCTCGGCGGTCATGAACCCCTGCACGCGCTTGCGCAGGGTGTCGCTCTTGGAGTCCGCGAAGGTGTGCAGCACATAGCGTCGGGCGCTCATGTACTGGCCCTTGTAGGGGCGTTGGATCCGGCACGCGTCGCGGACCGGGTGCACGGTGACGACGGGCTGTTCGTCGGTGAACAGGATCCAGTCCCGGTCGGCCCGCGGCAGCTCGCGCCAGGGCCGGTCGGTGTCGTACCCGAGGGCGGCGAGGATGTCGCGGAGGTTCTTGCCCTGCCAGGCGCCGGGCCAGGCGGCGACGGCGCCCTCGCGGATCGACAGTGCGGGGTCGGGGACCAGGGACTGTTCGCTGACGCGGTGGACGGTGCCCAGACCGTGGCACTCCGGGCAGGCCCCGGCCGCGGTGTTGGGCGAGAACGCGTCGGACTCCAGCCGTTCCGTGCCGCCCTGCGGGTAGTCGCCGGCACGGGAGAAGAGCATGCGCAGGGTGTTGGAGAGGGTGGTGACGGTGCCGACGGAGGAGCGGGACGTGGGTGCGGAGCGCCGCTGTTCCAGGGCGACGGCGGGTGGCAGCCCGGTGATGTCCTCGACCTTGGGCGCGCCGACCTGGTGGATCAGCCGTCGGGCATAAGGGGCCACCGACTCGAAGTAGCGCCGCTGCGCCTCGGCGTAGAGGGTGCCGAAGGCGAGGGAGGACTTGCCCGACCCGGACACCCCGGTGAACGCGACCAGCGCGTCCCTCGGGATGTCCACATCGACGCTGCGGAGATTGTGCTCACGGGCGCCGCGCACCCGTACGTACGAGTCAGCCATCCCTCCATGATCAGGCACGGTCCGCCGTATTCGGGCACGGGCCGCCGTGATCGGCCACGGACCGCCGTATTCAGGCACGGACCGCCGTGATCAGGCACGGACCGCCGTATTCAGGCACGGGCCGCCGTGATCAGACACGGACCGCCGTATTCAGGCACGGACCGCCGTGATCGGGCACCGTCAGCCGGCGGCCGTGGCGGCGTGGATCCGCTCGCGCGCCTCCTCCCAGGGCAGCGGGGTGGCGATGACCGCGCGCAGGGCCCGGACCTGGCGGGGCGGGAGCCCGGCCGCGAGCACGCCGACCGCGCTGCCGTCCCGGCCGTAGAGCGCGAGGACACGGCGCTCGGCCCGGTCCAGGACGGTGGTCTCGACCCGGTCGGCGCCCGCGGTCAGCCCGTACGCCTGGATCTTGACGGCGTACTGGTCGGACCAGAAGTACGGCACCGGGGCGAACGGGCGGCGCTCCGGGGCGGGGGCGGTGCGGTCGGTCCCGGCACGGGCGGGCGCCTGGGCCGCCAGTTCGGCCACGAGGTTGCGGGCGGCGGCCATGCCCTGCTCGGTGGCGTTCATCCGGTGCTCGAAGCGCAACGGGCGGCCGTGGACCGGGTGGTCCCAGCGGGCCACATCGCCCGCGGCGTAGATGCCGGGGGCGGCGGCGCAGTAGGCATCGCAGCGCAGCCCGTCGGTGGTGTCCAGAGCCGGGTCGTCCAGCCACCCGACGGCGGGGCGGGAGCCGATCGCCAGCAGCACGAGGTCGGCGGGCAGCCGGCTGCCGTCGGCCAGACGCACGGCGGTGACCTGCGGGTCGTCGGCACCGGCCGGGTCGGCGGGCGCCGTCTCGAAGCCGTCCACCGCCCCGGTGAGCAGTCGCACCCCGCGGGCGCGGTGCTCCTCGGCAAGCAGCTCGCCGACCTCGGCGCCGACGGCAGCGGCCATCGGGGTCGCCGCGACACCGACGAGGGTCACCTCGTGCCCCAGCTCCCGTGCCACCGCGGCGGCTTCACAGCCCAGCACGCCGTTTCCGACGATCACCACGCGCCGGCCGCCGTCGGCCAGCCGGCCCCGCAGGGCCAGCGCGTCGTCGAGGGTGCGCAGGGTGTGCACTCCGGCGGTGTCGTCGGCACCGGGGAGCGTACGGGCCGTGACACCGGTCGCGATGATCACGCCGGCACAGCGGAGCCTCCCCCGCTCTCGGCCTTGCCCGAGCGGGGGGACGCCCACGCCGTCGTCGAGGGTGAGGGTGCGGCCGGCCACGTCGAGCCCGGTGGCCCGGGTGCCGAGGCGCAGGTCGAGGTCGAGCGGGGCGAGCTGGTCAGCGGTGCGCAGCAGCAGCTTCTCCGGCGCCCAGGAGCCGTGCAGCAGCTGCTTGGACAACGGCGGCCGGTCGTACGGGAGATGGGGTTCGTCACCGATGAGGGTGAGCGGGCCGCGCCAGCCGGAGCGGCGCAGCGCCTCGGCCGCGGCGAGGCCGGCCGCCGAGGCACCGACGACGGCGATCGGCAGGCCGGTCATGCGCCCGCCTCGGTCACGGTGGCCGGGACTTCGGGGGCGATCAACACGCACCGGCCGGCGGCGCAGCACATGTCGGCATCATGGGTGATCTTCACGTCAGTGGGCTCCGATGCTGTGAGGGGGCAGTCCACGAGTTCGCGCAGTCCGCGATCGCTGTGCAGGGCCAGGGAGGTGGAGACGGCACTGTGGGCGGCCGGCCGTGCGGCGCGGGATCTGCCTTGACGTTTCACCCTTGCCTCCAGCCGGGCCACCGCCGATTCCGGTTCTGCAGGTACGGCAGGGTCGCCGCCCGGGACCGGAGCCGGGAAGGCCTTCAGGCGACCTCGATACCGTACTCCTGCACCAGCGCTTCCAGGCCGCCGGGGAAGCCCTTGCCGCCGATCACGAAGTCCCAGTCACCGCCCGCCCGTTGGCGGAACGAGCCGAGCACCAGCGCGGTCTCGCCACACCGCCCGTCCGAGACCTCCAGTTGCCCCAGCTCCTCCCCCGACGCGTCCAGCAGCCGGATCCGGGCATCGGTGAAGCCGGAGAGATCGGCGTCGGGGTTGACCTGGGGGTCGATCGCCGCGACCAGGACCAGCCGGTCGGCGGCCGGCGGCAGCGCCTCGAACCGGACCTGCATCGCGGCCCGGTCGGGCGCGAAACCGGGCAGCATCCGGACCGAACCGTCGGGGTTGCGCGGATTGTTGTAGAAGACGAAGTGATCGTCGCTGAGCACGCTGGTCCCCTTGCACACCAGGGCGCAGACATCGAGGGCGACCTCGCCGGACCAGTTCATCCCGAGGATGTTGTGGTCCGGGGCTTCGTCGGCGGCGGGGGAGCCGGCCGCGGCGTGCGGGCCGAGCCGGCCGCGCAGCCCGTACCGGCCGAGCAGATCGACGAGTTCGGGGCCCGCGATCAGGCTGAGCGGCTTGCCGTTGGCGAAGGTGTGCGCGCCGGGGCCGAACCGGGAGGTCGTCACCAGCACCCCCTTGTTGGCACCTTCGGACTGGACCGTGCCGTACAGATCGCGGACGGCGGTCGGCGGGACGGTGTTGCGGTAGCGCTTGACCTGCACCACGATCTTGCCGCCGCGGATCGGGTCGGGGTCCAGCGCATCCACATCGACCCCGCCGTCGCCGGACCGCTGGGTGGTCACGGCCTGCATGCCCATGGCACGGAACAGTTCGGCGATCAGATTCTCGAAGGCGATCGGGTCCATCTCGTACAGATCCGGCTCGCTGTCCGTGCCGTGTGAGACGACCCCGCCGCCGGCATCGCCCGGAAGACGCACGGGACGCACGGCGGTCCGCTGGTCGGGGCGGGCGGCGAGCTGCCCGCGCAGCCCGTCGGTCAGGCACTCCACCGCGCCGACCTGTTCGAGACGGAAGGTGTCGAAGTCGCTGCGGGGTGCCATGACGGTCGCGAGATACACCTGGGCCGGGCGGCCGGTCACCGGGTCCACATCGTCCACGAATCCGTTCAGCGCCACCGAGTCCAGGGTGCCGTAGCTGTCGGCGGCGAAGAGGTCGCGCAACACCAGCAGCACGCTCTGGGCCAGCACTTCGCGGTAGAGCGACCGGCGCTGCGCGGCCGGCCGGGCGGTCTCCTTCTCCTGGTCGGCGGTGGGCATGTACCGGACGGACTTGGTCTCCGGAACGATGTCGTAGCCCGGGAGTTCCCAGTCCAGGACGAGCTGGCGGGCCGTGGGGTCGTAGGCGGCCGCGATCTGCCGGGGGAAGCCCTCCGGCCAGGCCTTGGAGGAGTACAGCGCGGCGGAGAAGTACTCGACGGCGGCGTCCGCTTCGCCGGCGCGCAGGCCGGCGAGCAGCTCCTCGATACCGGAGTTGTGCCGGCGGATCTCGGCCAGGGCCCCCGTGGCCCACTGGTCGTACTGCTGCCGGTAGGCGGCGAGTTGGGCCTGCCGACGGCTCTCCGCGGCCTGCGCGGCATACCAGTCCTGCTCGTAGCGGGCGCGGGCCTCTTCCTGGGCACGGTCGCGGCGTACGCCGATCTGCCAGCCGCCCGTCGGTGCCTGGTAACGGGCCGGGTCGGGCATCGGTACGGGGGTGGCGAGGGCGCCGGGCGCGAACTCCTCGATCTGCTCGGGGCGCAGCAGCGCGGCGGCGGAGAACGCGGGGGCGCGGCAGCCGTCGGCGAGCAGAGCGGTCAGTGCGGCGACGCGGGCGTCCAGTTCCTCGGTGCGGCGGCGGGCGTCGGTCTCGCGTTGTTGCCGGTAGGCCGTCTGCCGCTCGCGGTGCATCCGCGCCATGGCACGTTCCGCGTCCCGGGCTTGCCGTTCCTGGTCGCGCTGCTGCTGTGCTCGCGCGCGGCGCTGGGCTTCCTGCTGGCGCTGCTGCTGACGCTGCGCCTCGGCCCAGACGGCCATTAATCCATGGGAACGGCGGCTCATATCGCTCTGTGTCCTCCCCCGGGGCGGCTGCCCCCCGAACCCTGTGAAAGCGGTTTCACCTGCGTTGTTGGTGAGACCTTAGCGGGGGAGCAAGCGGCCGGTCACGGTCGGGTAGGCAGATTTCGCCCCCTTCGTACGGTGCGCGCCGACGCGGTGTCCGCAACCGCTCCGGGCATCACCCGGCCGCTGGTGGGAACCGGCCCGGACGTCATCCGGCCACGTTGCGGAAGGGTGGCCGGAGTCGTCCCGGCAGGTCGCGGAGCGCTCGCCGGCGTCATCCCGGCAGGTTGTGGAGCGCTCGCCGGCATCATCCCGCCGCCGGCAGCTCCGCCGCCCGCAGCCGCGCCGCCGTCATGGCCGGGTCATAGCCGTCGGGCACGCCCGGCACCAGCACCGCATCGCCCTCGACGTGCCGGGTGCGCAGCGGCAGGATCTCGGCATAGGCGGGCGAGTCGTACCAGCCCCGGGCCCGTGCCAGGTCGGGGAAGGCGATGACGACCACGGATCCGGGCCAGTCACCTTCTCTGACCTCCACTTGGGAACCGTGGACGATGAAGTGACCGCCGAACGGGTCCAGGGTCGACTGGATCTTCTCGATGTAGTCGAGGATCTCCGGGTGCGGGGCGACGGGGCGGAGGTGGGCGATCGCGTATGCCGTCATGGGACTTCCTTTCCGGCGGGTGGCGGGGTGTGGGTTTGCGGGTTGCGTCGGTGTCCACGTTTCCAGCCATCCCGCTACGGGGCGATTACCTCCGGGGTAAACACGGCACCGAGCGGGGGCGCCGGTCGACGGCAGGCGGAGGGGCAGCACGAGGAAACCCGTCCACCCCGCCTGCCTCATCCGACACTCTTGACGCTCATGGCTCACTGCCACACCGACCCGTCAGTTCCCTCACACAGCAAGAACCCCACTTCCCCCGGCGAACCCCCCTCCCCCGGCGGAACCCGCCGCCCTGTCCCTCACCTCCGTCTCGAAGGGATCCCGCCATGGACGACCTCCTGCACTTCCGGGCCGCCGGCACCAGCCTGGTGCTGGATCTGTCCGGATCCGGTCTGCCGCGCATCGTGCACTGGGGCGCCGACCTCGGCGCGCTTGCGCCCGGCCGGCCGGGCGAGCTGCTCCTCGCCGATGTCGCGCAGACCGTCGCCAACGCGCTGGACGATCCGGTACCGCTGAGTGTGCTGCCGCAGCAGTCCGCCGGCTGGCTCGGCACCCCGGGCTTGAGCGGGCATCGCGCACGCTCCGCCGCCGCGCCCGCCTTCACGGTGCACACCAGGTCCGTACGGGAGGAAAGCCGCCGGCTGACCGTCGAGGCGGCGGACGCGGACGGCGGTCTGGCGCTCACGCTGGAGACCGGGCTGACCGATGCGGGGCTGGTACGGCTGCGCGCCGCCGTCACCAACACCGGCGACGAGCCGTACCACCTCACCGAACTGACCCCCGCCCTGCCGGTGCCCGCGCAGGCCACCGAGCTCCTCGATCTCACCGGCCGGCATCTGCGCGAACGCGACCCGCAGCGGCATGCATTCACCCTCGGCACCCATCTGCGGGAGAGCCGCCGCGGGCGCACCGGCAGCGATGCGACGCTGCTGCAGACCGCCGGGGAGACGGGCTTCGGCTTCCGGTCCGGTGAGGTGTGGGGCCTGCATGTGGCGTGGAGCGGCAACCACCGCTCGTTCGCCGAGCGCACCCCGGCCGGGCAGGCCGTGCTCGCCGGCGGCGAACTGCTGCTGCCCGGCGAGATCCGGCTGGCTCCGGGCGGCACCTACCGCTCCCCCTGGGTCTACGGCTCCTACGGGCGGCACGGCTTGGACGAACTGGCCGGCCGCTTCCACCGCGAGCTGCGCGCCCGCGGCCAACACCCCTCCTCCCCCCGGCCGGTCACCCTCAACACCTGGGAGGCGGTCTACTTCGACCAGGACCTGGCCACGCTGACGCGGCTGGCGCGGGCGGCGGCGGAGGCCGGAGCGGAGCGGTTCGTGCTGGACGACGGGTGGTTCCGGGGGCGGCGGGACGACCGGGCGGGGCTGGGCGACTGGTATGTGGACGCCGAGGTCTGGCCGGACGGGCTGCAGCCGCTGATCGACGCCGTGCACGGGCTGGGGCTGCAGTTCGGGCTGTGGGTCGAGCCGGAGATGATCAACCCGGACTCCGATCTGGCCCGTGCACACCCGGACTGGATCCTGGCCGCGTCTCCGTCCCGGCTGCCGCCGCCCTCGCGCCATCAGCAAGTCCTCGATCTGGCGCGCCCCGAGGCGTATGCGTACATCCTCCAGCGGCTGGACACCCTGCTGCGCGAGCACCGCATCGACTACCTCAAGTGGGACCACAACCGCGATCTCGTGGACGCGGCGGCACACCACCAGACCACGGCCGCCTACCGGCTGATGGACGAACTGCGCTTGCGGCACCCCCGGTTGGAGATCGAGTCCTGTTCGTCCGGCGGCGCCCGGGTCGACCTGGGGGTACTGGAGCGCACCGACCGGGTGTGGACCAGTGACTGCATCGACGCGCTGGAGCGGCAGCGGATCCAGCGCTGGACCGGTCTGCTGCTGCCGCCGGAGCTGCTCGGCGCGCATGTGGGGGCGCCGGTCGCCCATACGACAGGGCGCACGCACACCCTGGATTTCCGGGCGGGGACCGCACTGTTCTGCCACTTCGGGATCGAGTGGGATCTGACGGCGGCGAGCGCGGCGGAGCGGGCGCGGCTGGCCGAGTGGGTGGCGCTGTACCGGGCGCTGCGGCCACTGCTGCACAGCGGAACGGTGGTGCACGGCGATCATCCCGATCCGGCGCTGTGGGTGCACGGTGTGGTGGCCGGGGATGGCGGGCGGGCGGTGTTCGCGCTGGTGCAGATGGCGACGAGTGTGCAGGCGCCGGCCGGGCGGGTGCGGCTGCCGGGGCTGGATCCGGACGCCGAGTACCGTCTGTCGCCGCTGGCGCCGGGCGACCGCCCGGAGGGTCCGTTCACCTCGGCGCTGCCCTGGTGGGAAAAGGGCGTGACGCTGCCGGGCCGGGTGCTGGCCGAGGTGGGTGTCCAGGCGCCGACACTGTTCCCGGAGCGGCTGGTGCTGCTGGAGGCCGTACGGCGGTGAGGGGGAGCGCTGAGCCAGGTACGGGCCGCGCCGTCGGGCGCCGCACCGGGGAGCGGGGCCGTCCTCGCACAGGGACGGTCCGGAGCGGTCCCCGCACACCCCGCGCGGTTCCGCCGGGCCCTGTGCTCCATGGCCGGCCGGCGTGCGCGACGTACGAACTACCTTTCCGGCGTTGCCTTGACGCCTTTGTGGCATTACCTTTGATGCCGTGACTACCGGGTCGGCCATGTGCCATGAGCGAGTGAGTTTCCCGGTCACCACGTGACCGCCAGGCGGGCAATCAGAGGCCCGCCCCTCCTCCCCTCCGTTGATTGCGCGTTCCGCGCCTTTCGCCTGCTGACGGATTTCGCCTGCCTGCGCGCCGGCGCTTGCACACGTCGGCCGTCTCCCGGGGTTTCGTCTCCCGGGCATCCGCTTCTGCGTTTCCGCTTCTGGGTTTCCCTTCCGCCTTCCGCACCGCTGTCGAGTTCCCGTCGTCCGCGGTCAGTTCACCCTGCCCGGCGAACGGTTCTTCGCTCGCCGACCGGGCCATTCGACCTGCCCGCGAGACACCGCGGGCTCTTCCCAACTCCCCCACCCTGGAGAAATCACCGAATATGCCGATCGACTTCAACCAACAGATCATCGAGGAGTTCCGCGCCAACGGCGGACGCGTCGGCGGCCCCTTCGAGGGCGGCCGGCTGCTTCTGCTGACCACCGTCGGCGCACGGTCCGGCGCCCGGCACACCACCCCGCTCGGCTATCTTCCCGACGGTGGCGGACGCGTCCTGGTCATTGCCTCGGCCGCGGGCGCACCGAGGCACCCGGCCTGGTTCCACAATCTGGTCGCCCATCCCCGGGTCACGGTCGAGGCCGGTGTCTTCACTTACGAGGCGCAGGCAATTGTGCTGGAGGGCGACGAACGCGACCGCGCCTTTGCCCGCGCGGCCGAGGCCGATCGCGGATGGTCGGAGTACCAGGCCAAAACGGAGCGCGTGCTTCCTGTAGTGGCACTGGAGGAAATCCCCGCCGGTCCACCGCATATCACCGCCGGCTCGATGGGCGCCGCACTCAAGGCCGTGCACGAGGGATTCCGACGGGAACTCGCCCTCATCCGCAAGGAAATAGCCGAATCGGGCCCCGGTCTCGGCGCTCAGCTCCGGGTGAATTGCCTGACCCTCTGCCAGGGCTTGCGCCTCCACCACACCGGAGAGGACGCCGGGATGTTTCCGATGCTCGGCCGACATCACCCCGGACTCGTCCCGGCGCTGGCGCGGATGCAGGAGGAACACAAGAAACTCGCGGTCCTCCTGGACGAGCTGCAGAAGGCCATCTCCGCCGAGGGCGCGGATCCCCGGGCGGTGCTCGGCGAAGTCGAGCGCCTCACGGCGGAGGTGGAAAAGCATCTGACCTACGAGGAGGAGCAGTTGATCCCGGTACTCGACGGTGCGGCCTGCTGACCGGAGGCGGCCACGGGCGGGGCGCGACGGTCAGATCGCACCGTCGTGCCCCGCCCAGTAGGGGTCCCGCAGCCGCCGCTTGAAGAGCTTTCCGGAGTCATCGCGCGGCAGCAGCTCCTCGAAGACCACGGCGCGGGGGACCTTGTACCCGGCGAGCCGCTCACCGACATGGGCACGTACCGTCTCGGCGCTGAGCAGCACGCCGGGTTCGGTCTCCAGATGCGCGGCGAGGACCTCGCCGAACTCCTCGTCGGGGATGCCGAAGACCGCGGCATCGCGGATGCCGTCGAGGGCGAGCAGACAGCCCTCGATCTCCGCGGGGTAGATGTTGACGCCGCCGGAGATGACCATGTCGTTCCGGCGGTCGCTGAGGTAGAGGTAGCCGTCCGCGTCGAGATGCCCGATGTCTCCGATGGTGACGTACCCGGGCAGGCCCGGCGCCTCCATGGCGGCGCGCCGGTCCGGGTCTCCCAGGTAGGTGAACCGGGGCCAGCCGTCGCCGGGTTTCAGATAGATGTCTCCGGTGGCGCCGGCCGGCAGTGGCTTCCCGTCGGGGCCGGTGACCGCGACCCCGCAGGTTCCGGTGGCCCGTCCGACGGTGCCGGGGTGGGCCAGCCACTCCGCACTGTCACACCATGTCACGGCGCCGGTCTCGCTGCCGCCGTAGTACTCCCGCAGTACCGGTCCCAGCCAGTCGATCATGGCGTGTTTGATGTGCGGCGGGCAGGGCGCCGCGGCATGCACGACGGAGGTGAGCGAGGACAGGTCGTAGCGCTCGCGGATGTCCTTGGGCAGTCGCAGCAGCCGGACGAACATCGTGGGCACGACCTGCACCTGCTCGATGCGGTGGTGGGCGATCAGCCGCAGGAATTCCTCGGGGTCGAAGCGCGGCATGAGGGTGATGTCCAGCCCGGCCGCGAGGGCGAGGACGGCGTGCTGGCCGGGAGAGGCGTGGTAGAGCGGGGCGGGAATGAGCGTACGGCCTCCGGGGGCAACGGCGAAGTGCTCCAGGAACAGCCGCACCCCTTCGTCGAGCTGGTCGGGGGTGACGGGTTCGCGCAGAACTCCTTTGGGGCGACCGGTGGTTCCGGAGCTGTAGATGACGGTGGGCGGACGCTCCCCGGCGGCATCCCCGAGCGGTTCGTGACGTTCCAGCCAGCGGTCGAGCAGCGGGTGCCGCCCGGTGGGTGGCGGTGCGCCGAGCCCGCAGGCGGCCGCGACCCCGGCGGGAACGGCGGCCTCGATGATCCGTACGCCTTCGGGGAGCACGGCGGTCACCGCGTCCAGCATGTCGGTGTGCGCAAAGACGACCTTGCTGGCGCTGTCGGTGAGCACATGGCGCAGGTCGTCATGCCGGAAGTGCCAGTTGACGGGTACCGCCGAGGCTCCCAGCAGGGCGGCACCGGCGGTGATTTCCAGATGGGCGGGCTCGTTGCGCATCACCACGGCGATCCGGTCGCCGGGCTCGACTCCCGTCTCCCGCAGTCCGGTGGCGATCCGCGCCGCACGGTCGAGGAAGGACGGATAGTCGCGTTCATGGCCCGCGCAGCGGATGGCCGGGGCACCGGCGACGGGCGGGGCGACGGCTTCCATGGTGCCTCCAGTGAGTGCGACCGGGGCGCTCATTGAACCGGCAAGTCCGGTGGTTTTCCAGGGTGCCGCCTTCAGGACGGCGCGCGGGTGGCTCTCGGCCGTGCGTATCTCGGCCACTCACCCGCACCATCCCGCTGAGGTCCGAGGTCTTACGGCTCTTCACTCGCCTTCACCTCCCACTTCGGTCATTTTTCGGCGAGATGATCCGATGTCTGTCGCGCCGGGGGTCTTCCGGTCCGGGTGCCGGGGCTGCACCATGCGGGTTGGCACAGGAGGCACGTACGTGACCAACTGACCCGAGGAGCGAGCGATGCACAGCCGCACAAGACCGTTCCGGCTGCTGGGACTCATGGGGGTGCTGGGCGCCCTGTTGCTGGCCGTCGGCAGCCCCGCGGCCGCCGCAAAGCCCCCGCCGCGGCCCGCCACCGGCCCCGGCACCAACCACGCGACCGACGATCCCTTCACCTCGTCGCGCACCTCGTGGTGGCGTCAGGACCGGTTCGGGATGTTCATCCACTTCGGCGCGTACTCAAATCTGGAGGGCGAGTACACCCGGCCCGACGGCACGGTGTGCCGTAACGCGGAGTGGATCGAGCGGGAGTGCCGGATCCCCAGGGCGGAGTACGAGAAACAGGCCGCCACCTTCAACCCGTCCGCCTTCGACGCCAAGGCGATCGTGCAGGCCGCCAAGGACGCCGGCCAGCGCTATATCGTCATCACGTCCAAGCACCACGACGGCTATGCGATGTGGCCGACGAAGCAGAACACCTGGAATCTGCGCGACCACTCCTCCTTCGACCCGCACCGCGACATCCTCGCCGAGCTGAAGCGGGCCGCCGATGCCGCCGGCATCAGACTCGGCTTCTACTACTCGATCTGGGACTGGCACGATCCGGACTTCGCCGACCCGGCGACCTTCCCGCGCTACAAGAAGCGGATGTACGGCCAGCTCAAGGAGCTGGTCGAGCACTACGACCCGGCGCTGTTGTGGTTCGACGGCGAGTGGGACGCCGACAACCCCGCCAACCACTGGTCACGTCGGGACGGCGCCGATCTCCAGGCGTATCTGCACGGTCTCGACCCCCGGCTGATCGTCAACAACCGGGTCGGCAAACGCGACGTGGTCGACGGCGACTTCGGCACACCCGAGCAGGAGATCCCCACGGAGCCGGTCGACGGGCAGCTGTGGGAGAGCTGTATGACGCTCAACGACCACTGGGGCTTCGCCGCGTACGACACCAACTGGAAGCCGGCGGCGACCGTGGTGCGCAATCTGCTGGACGTGGCGAGCCGCGGTGGCAACTATCTGCTCAACGTGGGCCCGGACAAGCTCGGGCGCATCCCGCAGCCCTCCGTCGACCGGCTGCGCGAGACCGGCCGGTGGCTGGATGCGCACGGCCAGGGCGACGCGGTCCACGGAGCCGGGTACACCGGGCTGGTGGCCGACCCGTCCTGGGGCGCGGTCTCCCGCCGGGGCGACGCGCTGTACGCCTCCGTCACCTCCTGGCCGGCCGCCGGCGCGTCCCTCCATCTCACGGCCAGGGGCCGGTTCGAGATCACCACGGCCCGGGTGCTGGGCAGTTCCCAGCGGGTGAAGGTCACCCCGGCCGTTGACGGCTTCGACCTCACCCCGTCCGGTGCGGCCACCGGTCCGCTCGCGAGCGTTATCCGGCTCACCATCAGGCCGCCGGCCGCGGCCCCCGCCGGCACCGGCACCGGCCTGACCGCGCAGAGCTGGACGAACAGCTCCTTCTCCGGCCCGCCCGCGGTGACCACTGTCGATCCGACGGTGAACAAGTCCTACCGCTTCGACGGATCGCCCGACCCCTCGATCCCCGCCGGTCACTTCAGCACCCGCTGGACCGGCAGCATCCAGCCGCGCTTCGACGAGACATACACCTTCACCACCGTCTCCGACGACACCGTGCGGCTGTGGATCGACGGCAGACCGGTGATCGACAACAGCACTCCGCACGGCCCGAAGACCGACAAGGGGACCGTCACCCTGAAGGCCAGTCACCGGCACAGCATCCGGATCGACTACACGGAACAGACCGGTGAGGCCTATATGAAGCTCCTGTGGTCCAGCCCGAGCCGGCCCCAGCAGATCGTGCCGCAACGTCAGCTCTACGCCGACTGACCCGGGACGTACGGGCCGTCCGCGGCCTGTGCACGGCGCCGGCCGACGGGCGGGAAAGTCCCGCCCACCGGTTGGGCCCTCCGGGCCGCGCCGAGCCAGGGGCCGACGGCAGCGGACGCCGACGACCTCACCCGGCTGCTGGGTCTGCTCGGGCGCCGGGCCTGACCCCAAAAGGATGAGGCCCACGGGTCAGGGCCGGCGCCCGAGCGATCAGTGATTCAGTCGATCCCGCGGAAGATATTCGGTTCGGCGGGATCGTCATCGCAGCCGGCGAGGCGCACGGGGGCGCAGCGGTCCCAGGCTTCCAGGTTGCGGACTTCCTTGATCCGACCGGGCCGCTCGCCCTGCTTCAAACGGGGCTGCTTGTGTTGAGTCTTGTGCAATGCCACCACGCACTCCTTCTTCTGAGGTATTGGTCCGACGCGGTGGCGCCTTGTTCACAAACCGGGAGGTCGGCCAAGGTTTGTGGCGTTCCCGCGACGGGCCAATGGTGTTGGCGTCTCCCAGAAAGGTCGTCCGTCGCCCCTCAGAGTAGCGACGCCGCACTCCGCGCGCTCGACGTTTTCCGTCGACAACGGCACGTCATCGGAAGATGCGGATACGGTCCCCATAAGCGGCAGGGAAACGGGGCGGGATATGTGATGCATATCACTCACTCCAATGGCCCTGCGGTTGCTGCATTCGCCCCGATCCCTACGCTGGAGAGTGAGCGAGGGATCGGGTCTCCGTCGCCGCGCGCCATGCTGCAGGGCACGCGGCGGCAGTGCTACCCATGGGCGGGTGGCATGGTTCTCGGATTCCGGTTACTGGCTCGGGCGGCTGGTTTTCCAGCGCCTGCTGGCCGTTCTCTATGGGGTCGCATTCCTCGCGGCGGCCCGGCAGTTCCGGGCGCTCATCGGGGCGCGCGGCATGCTGCCGGTGCCCGAATTCCTGGCGCGGGTGCCCTTCCGCGCGGCGCCCTCGGTCTTTCACCGGCACTACTCGGACCGCTTCTTCGCGGTCTGGTCGTGGTGCGGGGCACTGCTGGCCGCGGCGGTGGCGGCGGGGGCCGCGGACGTGGTGCCGCTGTGGGCGGCGATGGCGCTGTGGGCCGTGCTGTGGGCGATGTATCTGTCCATCGTGAACGTCGGGCAGACCTGGTACAGCTTCGGCTGGGAGTCGCTGCTGCTGGAGGCGGGCTCCCTCGCGGTCTTCCTCGGCAACGCCGCGACGGCTCCCCCGGTGCCGGTCCTGTGGCTGCTGCGCTGGCTGCTGTTCCGGGTGGAGTTCGGGGCCGGAATGATCAAGATGCGCGGCGATCGCTGCTGGCGGGATCTGACCTGTCTGTACTACCACCATGAGACCCAGCCGATGCCCGGCCCGTTGAGCTGGTTCTTCCACCATCTGCCCAAGCCCCTCCACCGGGTCGAGGTCGCCGCGAACCATGTCGCCCAACTCGCCGTCCCCGTACTGCTGTTCACCCCGCAGCCGATCGCCGGGTGGGCCGCGGCCGCGATGGTCGTCACTCAGCTGTGGCTGGTGCTGTCCGGCAACTTCGCCTGGCTGAACTGGGTGACCATCGCACTCGGTCTGTCCGCCGCCGCCCCGCTATGGGGAAGACCGCCCGCACCGCTGCCCGCCCCTCCGGTGTGGTTCGAGGTTCTGGTCCTCCTCGCCACGGCCGGGGTCATCGTGCTCAGCTACCGCCCGGCGCGCAATCTCCTGGCCCGGCAGCAGTTGATGAACACGTCCTATGAGTCGCTGCATCTGGTCAATTCCTACGGCGCCTTCGGCAGTATCACGCGAGTGCGCCGGGAGATCGTCGTGGAGGGGACGGCCGATGCGGTGACCGGTCCGGACACGGTCTGGCTTGCGTACGAGTTCCGTGGCAAGCCGGGGGACGTGCGGCGGCTGCCGCGCCAGTACGCGCCCTATCATCTGCGGCTGGACTGGCTGATGTGGTTCGCCGCACTGTCACCGGCCTATGCGCAGGCGTGGTTCGTGCCGTTCGTGGCGCGGCTGCTGGAGAACGACCGGGACACGCTGCGGCTGCTGCGCCGAAATCCGTTCCCCGATCTGCCGCCGGCCCGGATCAGGGCCCGGGTCTTCCGCTACCGCTTCACGACCTGGCAGGAACTGCGGGAGACCCGAGCGTGGTGGCATCGCACCGAGGAGCGGGAGTTTCTGGCGCCGGTCGGCCGGTCAGCTCTGCACGGAAGGCGATGACCGTGTCGCGGGCGTGCCGCAGTCCGATGCGCGTGAAGTCCCCTTCCAGGGAGTCGAGTTCGGCCAGGGCCTCGTCCCGGTCGCAGCCGAGGCGGGCGCGGGACTTGACGAGCCCGAGCCGGGAGAGCGCCGCCCCGCGGGGCTCCTGCATCTCACGGAACTCCCGCAGCGAGAGGCTGTAGGTCTCCTGTGCCGACTCGTAACGGCCCGCCCGGTAGAGGACGTTGGCGCGCATCTTGTGGTTGTAGGCGAGTGCGCTCGCCAGATCCATGGTGCGGCAGATGGCCTCCGCCTCGGACAGCAGCGTCAGCGCCCGGTCCGTCTCGCCCTGTACGGACAGGACATCGGCGACCCCGCGCAGCGACCAGGCGCGCCCGCGGGCGTCGTCGGCCTCGGCGGCGATCCGGGCGGATTCCTCGAACAGTTCCAGGGCCTTGTCATAGCCGCCGGTGTTGCGGTGCATCTGGGCTATGCCGGACATCGCCCAGACCATGTGCCGGGCCTCACCGTGCTCCCGGCCCTGTGCGAGCAGTTGCTCATGGAGCTCGGCGACCGCGGCGTAGTCGCCCTGGATGCGGCCGGTCTCGGCGAGGCCGGCGAGGGAGTAACCATGGGCGAGGCGGTTGCCGCTGCCGGCGGCCAAGGCGACGGCGTGGGTGAGCAGCCGGCGGGCGAGCGGCAGGGTCCCGCACTGGCGGGCCAGGGTGCCGCCACTCCACAACGCCCAGGCCATGGCACCCGGGTCACCGGCGGTGCGGGCGCTGCGATAGCTCTCCCGCCAGGCGTCGCCCGCCTGCGCCACCCGGCCGAGCCGCCGGTTGGCCTCGGCGACCGCGAGCGCGGCCCGGGACCGCTCCAGTGCCGTGCCCGCGGCGGCGTGCGCCCGGCTCGCCGTGGCCAGCACCTCCTCGTAGGAGGAGTTCACGCCCAGGGCCGTGCCCAACTCGCCCTGATATTCCGGGGCGAATGCCTTGCCGTACATATATCCGTGGCCTCTCGGTCATCTCAGTTCTTTGATCAACAAACTACGAGCGAGGGGGGGTACGGCGAATCAGTCCGCGTATGGGTTGTGTTGTACGACTCGAGTGCTACGGAAAGGGGTGGTGGTCATCATGAGGAATTAGGGGGACGTCAGGGTCACCCCGCCGCTTCCGGGACCGCCGGTGCGTTGCACACCGCGCAATTCGTGTGGCGTCTCTTGCCCGAGCGGGCGGGACGGGCCACCCTGCTGCCACGACCACCCGATCACGGACCACCGATCGCCGAGCACCGATCGCCGAGCACCGATCGCCGAGCACCGAGGTGTGGCATGAGGGCAGCAGGTACGGGTACGCAGGCCGGGACCGGGACCGGGACCGGCCGCAGGCGGTTCCTCGGCACCGTCGCGGCGGCGCTGACCACGACGGGCGGGGCGGCGGGGCTGCTGACGACGGAGGATCCGCCGCCCGCGCACGCCACCCGGCGCCCCGGGCACCGCCCGCGCGGCACCCGGCCGCTCTTTCTCGGGACGTACACCTCCGCCGCGGGCGGCGGAAGGGGCGTCGGACTCGGTACGTACGACACCGCGACCGGCCGGATCACCGCCACCGGAGTCGTCGAAGGCGTCGCCGACCCCTCCTACCTGGCACTGGCCCCGTCCGGCCACACCCTCTACACGGTCGACGAGCAGCGGCAGGGCGGGGTGACCGCGATGGCGCTGACACCGGACGGCCCGCCCAGGGTGCTGGGCACCCGTTCCACCGGCGGCGCCGGCCCCTGCCATCTGTCGGTACACCCCGGCGGGCACTGGCTGTTCAGCGCCAACTACCTCTCCGGCAGCGTGGTGGTGCATCCGGTCGACCGCGCCACCGGCGCCCTGGGCGCGCGCACGGACCTGGTCACCCACTCCTGCCCGCCGCCCGGCCCCGGCCAGGACGGGCCGCATGCCCACCAGATCCTCACCGGCCCGGACGGCCGGCATGTGCTGGCGGTCGACCTGGGCACCGACACCGTCTACACCTACCGTCTGGACGAGACGGCCGGGACACTCACCCAGGTGTCGTATGCGGCGCTGCGGCCCGGCGCCGGACCCCGGCATCTGACGTTCCACCCCTCGGGTGCCTTCGCGTATCTGGCGAACGAGGTCGACAACACGGTCGTGGTCTGCCGCTACGACCGTGACAGCGGGCGGCTGACGCCCGGTGCGCCGCAGTCCACCGGCACCGGTCCGGGGACCAGCTATCCGGCGCAGATCCTGGTCACCAGGAACGGCCGGTTCGCCTATCTCGCCAATCGCGGTCACAACAGCCTCACCCGCTATGTGGTGGAGGCGGCGGGGGCACGGCTGCGGCTGCTGGACACCGTGCCGGTGGGCGGGGACTTCCCCCGGCAGATCGCCTTCTCGCCGGATCAGCGCCTGCTGTTCGCGGCGAACCAGAAGTCGGGGTCGGTGACGGTGTTCTCGGTGGACGCCCGGACCGGGGTGCTCCACAGTGCGGGCAAGCCGTTCGCGGCTCCGGTGCCGGTATGCGTCCTGCCGCGGTGAGCGCGGCGCAGGGCAGACCGCCGCGGCATCCCGGCTGCTGAAACACTGCGGCAACAGCGCCGCATGGTTGGCCGATTAGCGTCGTCTCCCATGAGCACGGGAACGGCACAGGACGACAGCACGGCTACGGCCGGGGCGCCGACGGCGCCGGGCGGACTGCAGCAGGGACTCAAACGCCGCCATATGCAGCTGATCGCGCTGGGCGGGGTCATCGGGGCCGGGCTGTTCGTCGGCAGCGGGGTGGTCATACGGTCCACCGGTCCGGCCGCGGTGCTGTCGTTCCTGGCGGCCGGCGTGCTCACCGTACTGATCATGCGGATGCTCGCCGAGATGACCGTCGCCCGCCCCGCGCTGGGGTCCTTCTACGCCCATGTCCGCGAGACCCTGGGGCTGCGTGCGGGGTTCACGGTCGGCTGGCTGTACTGGTACTTCTTTGTGATCGTGGTCGCCGTCGAGGCGGTGGCCGGCGGCCGGATCGTGCAACTGTGGTTTCCCGGCGTCCCGTTGTGGGGGGTCAGCCTGGCGCTGATGGCGCTCCTGACCGCGACCAATATGGTCTCGGCGCGCTCCTACGGCGAGTTCGAGTACTGGTTCTCGTCGGTGAAGGTCCTGGCGATCGTGGTGTTTCTCTTTCTCGGCGCGCTGTTCGTGCTGGGCCTGTGGCCGCATGCACCCGGCGGGCTGGGCAATCTGACCGCGCACGGCGGGTTCGCGCCCGAGGGCGTCGGAGCGGTGCTCGCTGCCGTCGTGCCCTGCATCGGGTTCTTCACGGGCGCGGAGATCGTGACGATCGCGGCCGCCGAGTCGGTCGAACCGGAGCGGGCGGTGGCGGACGCGATCCGTTCGATCGTGCTGCGGGTGGTGGCGTTCTATGTGCTGTCGGTGTTCCTCGTCGTCACGGTGGTGCCCTGGACGTCGAAGGCGATCGAGGTGAGCCCGTACGCGGCGGTGCTGGACCGGCTTGCGGTGCCCGCGGCCGGCACGGTCATGAACGCCCTGGTCCTGATCGCCGTACTGTCCTGCCTGAACTCCGCGCTCTACACCTCCTCGCGGATGCTGTTCGCGCTCACCCGTAACGGGGACGCCCCCCGCGGATTCACCGTGCTGAGCGACAGCGGGGTACCGCGCCGGGCGCTGCTGGCCGGGACCTCGGTGGGCTATCTGTCGGTGCTCGCGGCCTGGATCTCGCCCGATGTGGTCTTTCCGTTCCTGATCAACTCCTATGGTGCCATTGCCCTGTTCGTCTATCTGGCGATCGCGGTCGCGCAGGTACGGATGCGGCGCACGCTGGAGCGCACGGAGCCGGAGCGACTGACGCTGAAGATGTGGCTGTTCCCCTGGCTGAGCCGGGTGACCATTGCGCTGATGGCGGTGGTGACCGGGGCGATGGCGTTCTTGCCGGACAGCCGGTCGCAGTTCTGGCTGAGTGTGCTGACGGTGGCCGTGGTGCTGGCCGCTTACGAACTGCGCCGCAGAAAGGGTCCGGCCGCCGCGCCGGGGCCCGATCACCCGGACGCGGAGGAGGCCGGGGCAGGCCCGGCCGTATCGGTCCCGCGCTGAGCGCTCCAGGGGGCAGGCGCACGCCCGCTCCCCGGCCCGCCCCTCGGCCTCGCCTCGCCTCGCCTGCCGTCACCCCACCGTCAGCCCCTGGACGAATGAGTCCGATGCGACCGGTCCCATGTGGTGGCTCACCGGAGGGTGGGTGTGCTGGTTTCTCAGCATGCCGGCGGCGGCGTGTCACGGCAGTGGCATGCTCCTTGCCATGAATGAGGATCCGCAGGACAAGACAACGCCCGGGTTGTGGGGGCGTATGGCGTGCGCCTGGGCGGTCGCTTTCGCCGCGCTTCATTTTTTCTGGGCGCTGGGCGGCAGCTGGGGGCTCAGTGTCTCGGCGGGGCCCCTGGCCGAGGAACGCCCCAGGTGGTTCGTGACGGTGGGCCTGTGGGGTGTGGGGTTGCTATGCCTTGTCGGCGGTGTGCTGGGATGGTTTCTCGCCTGGCCGCGGCCACGTGGCCTGGCAGGACGGATGGTCAAGGCCCTGGGCTGGTGTGCCTGCGCTGTGCTGCTGGTGCGCGGCATCTCCGTCGAGGTGCTGCTGCTGACCGACACTGCGGGCCAGGAAATAGACGTAAGCCCGGAACAGCGGCTGTGGACACTGCTGTTGTGGAATCCCTGGTTCCTGGTCGGTGGTCTCGTCTTCGGTTTGGCCGCACGGGGGTCCGGAAAAACGGAGGGCCCGAGTAGCGGCGCCTGACGGTGCCTCGGGGCGCGCGAAGAGGGTGCCCAGGAACGTGCCCAGTGCGAAGGCTCACAGACCCAGGGCGTCGGGGCTGGCTACCCGCCGTGCCGAGGGTGGTGGGCGGCCGGGTGGCCGGGTGGCGAGGTCGGGGCGGTGGTGTCCAGGCTCATCGGGGCCTGTCCTGTTCCCAGGCGGGGCGGGTGTCGGGGGACGGGTCGCAGATGGTGGGGTTGATCGCGCTGCCGATGCCCTCGATGGAGGTGGTCATGGTCTGTCCTGGGACCAGGCTTGCGGCGTCGGGGGTGGTTCCGGGGGTGCCGGTGAGGATGACGTCGCCGGGCTGCAGGGTCAGGAAGGTGCTGCAGTAGGCGACCAGTTCGGCCGGGGAGAACAGCAGGTCGCTGGTCGAGCCCTGCTGCCAGGGGACCCCGTCGACGGTGAACGAGAGCGTCAGGTCGTGCGCGTCGTCGACTTCGTCGGGGGTCACCAGCACCGGTCCCAGGGGGGTGGAGCGGTCGAAGACCTTGCTTTGCAGGGCTTCGGTCGTACGGTGCTGCCAGTCGCGCAGGGACAGATCGTTGGCCAGGGTGTAGCCGGCGATGGCGGCCACGGCCTCGGCGGGTGTGGCGCGGTGCAGCGGCCGGCCGATGATCACGGCGAGTTCCACCTCGCCTTCGACGCGGTCGCTGACGGCGGGCAGCACGATGCAGTCGCGGGGGCCGGTCAGGGTCGAGGGGAACTTGGCGAAGAACGTCGGGTACCGCGGTGTGGGCCGGCCCAGTTGCTCGATGTGGCTGCGGTAGTTCAGCCCGATGCACAGGATGTGCGCGGGGTCGGGGGAGACACGGGCGTAGTGGGCGGTGGCCGCGTCGGCTTCGCCGATGTCGCGCAGGCGGTCCTGCCGCAGAAACGCGTCGACCGCGTTGTCGGCGTCGACCAGGACGACCCGGTCGTCCTCGACGCGTGCCCCGGTGAGGGTGTCACCGTGCCTGATCGTGGCGAAACGCATGCTCAACTCACCTCCTGGTGCCGGTCGCCGGTGCTCACAGGTCGATGCTCTGGCCGGGGGCCGGCAGGGTGACCTCAATGCCGGTGAGGCCGGCCAGGATGGTTCGGGTGGAGGCCTGGCCCAGGTCGCTGAGCATGAGTTCGTGAATCTGGATCACCCGGTGGGCCTTGACCGCGCGCAGGTACTCGGCGGCCTCGCCCAGCTTGGTCCAGGGTCCGCTGGTAGGCAGCAGCAGGGTCTCGACGGGCACCTCGGGCACGAAGTAGGCGTCGCCGGGGTGGAACAGCGTCTCCTCGATCAAGTAGCCGAGGTTGTCGACGCAGGGGATGTCGGCGTGGATCGTGGCGTGGCGTTCGCCGTGGACGGTGACGCTGAATCCGTCGACGTTGAGGGTGTCCCCGGCCGCGAGGGTCCGTACCCGCCCGTCGTGGCCGCCGAGCTTGTCGAGCACCGCTCGCGGTCCGAAGACGCGCATTTCGGGGTCGGCGTCCAAGGCGGCTGCCAGCAGGACGTCGTCGAAGTGGTCGAAATGCTCGTGCGTGATCAGCACGGCTGCGGCGCCGGTGACGGCGTCCTTCGCGTCGGGGGTGAATGTGCCGGGGTCCAGCACGATTCTGGATCCGTCCTTCTCCAGTGCGACGCAGGCGTGGGCGTACTTCGTCAGCTTCATGGTGGTTCCGTTCGCGGTCGGGGCTCGATTACACAGCAAAAGTGTACAGCCTTGATGTATTTCTCGCGCTGCGGCGATGACGCGATGCGCTGCCACCACAGGGACGTCCGAGGGTCCCGGCATCGAGCCGCCCCAGAAGCGGAGCCCGAGCTCCCGGTACGGCAGCGGTCTCGGCAGCGGTCTCGGCAGCGCTGCCGCCGCTCCTTGGCGCAGCGGTGCAACTACAGCCGGACTGTATAGTCAACCCATGGTTGACCAAGATCATCTGGCGGAGCGGTTGCGGACCTCCACCGGCAGGTTCGTGCGTACGACACGCGCGCACGCCGACACCCTCCCGCCACCCCTGGCCACAACCATGGGCCTCCTCGACCGCGAAGGCGACGCCTCGACCGCCTCCCTGGCCCAGCGGCGCGGCGTGCGCCACCAGAGCCAGAGCCGCACCGTGAAGGACTTGGAGAACCTGGGCTTCATCGCCCGACGAGAGGACCCGCAAGACCGCCGCGGATTCCTGGTCACCCTCACCCAGCAGGGCCGCACCGCACTGGACAAAGACCGCAGGGCCAGACGCGACTGGGTCGCCCAGGCCATCGACACACTCCTGAGCCCAGATGAACAGACCCAGCTCAGCGCCCTGCCGCAACTCCTGGACCGACTGTCCGACTACAGCGGCAGACGGGGATGATCCTTCACTTGTGGCATCGGCCGACGCGGCACTGAGCTGCGTAACCGCTATTTCCGGCCTCGGTCACCCGGCTCAAACGCGGGATGCGACTCGACACCAGCGCCGACGAGCCGCCCCGAGGCCAGGGCCAGCAAGAACAAGCCAGCGACGACCGACGTCGAGGAAAGCCCAGGTCGCCTCAAACTCACCTGTTGTTACCAACCTGACCAAGCCCTACTAGGGCCTGTGTGTGGTTGTGATCAATCAGTTGCCTGCAGGAGGTCATTGACCCAGATCATCGAGGCGCGGAGGTGGAGGCCGGCGAGGTAGCT
>NZ_JBSHBP010000065.1:0-43410 GCF_053612065.1 Streptomyces sp. NPDC054765
TACTTCCGTGGTGCAGGCATCGGACCTGTGTTCTCCCATCTGCCGAGGCGATCATGCCTGGCTTCAGGGCCGCTACAAAATCCGGTTCAGCTCAGCAAGGTTTGTGCGAGATCTGAGGTTTCCCTCCAGAAACCCTTTCGCAGACCGGAGGTGCCGGAGGCGGCTCTGAGACACAGCGGCGCTGCGGGCACGCGGCAGGGCGGAAGACGGGAAGCGGAAAACGGGAAGCGGAAGGCAGCAGACGGCCGACGGCCAACGGCAGACAGCAGACAGAGTGGCTCGGACCGGTGGCTCCGAAGACACCAGTCCCCGGCTGGACGGGGGAGGCCAGCCGGGGACTGAAGTGCGTGTGCCCCCTGCATCGCAGCCAAAACGCGAGAGGTTTGGTCGATGTTCGCGGGCCACCCGGTTCAGCGGGTACACATCGATCCTGAACTCAAGGTACGAGCCGGTCAGGTGGCGTGCGTGCCACCCGGACCACCGCACCACCGCGACTTCCACCACGGGCCCGTCCGGCGGACGGTCGGCGTACTGCTGCCGGACATCGCATGCTTCGGGTACGGGCGGCACGGCCGCTCAAGCCCGTGTCGGCCGACTGTCGGTGGCGGAAGGCGATCTGTCGGTGGCGGGCAGCGACCTGTCGGTGGGGTATCGGTGGCTGTTGGGACCCTGAGGCGTGGCCGGGCGGCACCAGTACCGAAGAGCCCGAACCGGCCGCCACCAGATCACCCGAGCGCAAGGAGCCTGCTGTGCCCTCCGTACACAAGACCCAGCCGTGGGACGTACACCGTCTGCCTCCCGCCGAGGGCAAGTACTTCCTGGTCACCGGCGGCAACGCGGGCATCGGGTACTTCGTCGCCGAGCAGCTCGCGGGCACCGGGGCGACGGTCGTGCTCGGCAGCCGCGACGCGGCGAAGGCGGCGACCGCGATCGCTTCGATCCGTTCGCGCGTCCCCGATGCCAAGGTGCAGCATCTGCGTCTGGACCTGGCCGATCTCGCCTCGCTCAAGACATCCGTGGCCGCGCTCGGCCTGGAGCGACTCGACGCGGTCGTCCACAACGCCGGCGTGGCGCTCGACCATCCACCGCGCCGCGAAACCAAGGACGGCCATGAGCTGATGTTCGCCACCAACCACCTCGGGCACTTCGCGCTGACCAGATGGCTGGTCCCCCTGCTCCTTGCCACGCCGGAAAGCCGGATCGTCACGACTGGCAGCTTCGCGGCCAAATCCGAACGCCTGGACCTCGACGATCTCCAGAACACACGCGATTACCGTCCCAAACGCGCCTACGGGCGGTCGAAGCTCGCCCAGATGCTCTTCGGTTTCGAGCTTGACCGCCGTCTGCGCGCCGCGGGCAGCACGACGCTGAGCGTGGTCGTCCATCCCGGCGGCGCACTCGACTCACTCACCCCCTCCCGACCGGGAGTTCGTGTCCGGCCCACTGGCGAGCGGTTGCGCGGCCTGCCGCTCGGCCTTCTCGTCCAGGGCAAGGAAGCCGGGGCGTGGCCCGCCGTTCGGGCCGTGCTCGACCCGGAGGTGGGTGGCGGCCAGATGTGTGGCCCCGGCGTCTTCGGGCTACGTGGTAGGCCGAGGATCGAACCCCTATGGGACCACCTGGCCGACACCTCGACCGCCGCACGCCTGTGGGCCGCCAGCTGCGACCTGACCGGCGTCGACCTGGCCTTCGGTCCCATGTAGCCAAGCTCGTGGATGAGATCGCAGATCGCTGAGTCATCGTTGTGACAGCGCGAGGACTTCACTTCGCGCTGCCGGCGTACGGCTGCGACACCGCGGTGCTGGCTCCCCGTGGAGTTCACCGAATTCGAGACCGTGTCGAGTGGTCCTTCTGACTCTCCGGGAGGAGCACTCTCTCACCGTCCGAGAGGAGCACACCTTGGGCGCACACATCATGTTGCCAGGCATGCCAGAGGCCAATCTCCGCGCCTCATGGCCCCCTTGAGCACCGGCAGTGCAGTTGGCCAACCGGTGCGCATCCACGGTCCGCTACGGAATGGAGCAGGCATACCACTCTTCCGAGATTGGCCCTGTAGCCGGAGACCACCGCTGTGCAGACTCGCCGCCAGTGGCATTGAGGCACGAGCACACCGGAGGCGGCAGGCATGGGGCAGGACATCGCGGATCGCTATGAGCGCGCACTGAAGCACGGTCACGAGGAAGGCGTCGCGGTTGCGTCGGCGTCGGCGTCCGTACCAGCACCTGGACCAGGACCAGGACCAGGACCAGCCCATGGTGACCGGGTGAAGATCGCGCTCATGGACGCCGGAATCGGACTGCTGGCAGCGGCCGCCGCGGTGCGCCGTCTGCGCCCCGACGCCGATCTCGTCCTCTCCTCGGACCCCGACGGCATGCCCTGGGGACCGCGCACCCCGGAGGACGTCATGGCCCGCGCCCTCGCCATCGCCGAAGCGGCCGCCGCGCACCGCCCGGACGCGCTGATCGTCGCCTGCAACACCGCCTCCGTCCACGCCCTGCCCGTGCTGCGCGCCCGACTGGAACCGGACCTGCCGGTCATCGGCACGGTCCCGGCGATCAAGCCGGCCGCAGCACGCGGCGGGCCCGTCGCCATCTGGGCCACCCCCGCCACCACCGGCAGCCCCTACCAACGCGGGCTCATCGAGGAGTTCGCCCAGGGCATGGACGTCACCGAGGTGCCGTGCCCCGGGCTCTCCGACGCCGTCGAGCACGCGGACGAAGGGGCTGTTGCCCTCGCGGTCGCCGCCGCAGCAGAGCGCACTCCGGATGATGTCAGGGCCCTTGTCCTGGGCTGCACGCACTACGAACTCGTCGCGGAGCGCATCCGTGCCGCCGTGCAGCGGCCCGGTCTGCCGCCGGTCGTCCTGCACGGCTCGGCGGGTCCGGTCGCCGCCCAGGCACTGCGCCGCATCGGCCGGCCGCCGGCACCCGAGGAACCCGTTGAGGGCACCCTGACCGTGATCCTCAGCGGGCGCGCGGCATCGCTTCCGGCACCGGCGCTGTCGTACGCCGAGGGCAGGCTGCTGCAGACCGTCAGCCCCCTACGCTGAACGTCCGTCCGGAGCACCAGGGCGGGTCCGGCGGCTCGTGTGCCGCCTCACCCTCGTCCGTGTCTTGCGCCGGGCGTGCCGTCGGGTCGGGCTCGGAAAATCTGGGATGTGTATTCATGTACGTACGACTCACGTAGCCGGAGGCCGGACGTCCCCTCGGCTCACGATGTTGTCGGCGCTGGGTAACGCGGTGGCCCTGACCACTATGCCCATGCCGGTGTCCAGGCCTCGGCGTCGGAGTGGTGGAACCGCCCGGAGCCGAGGTGGTCGCGGAGTGCGGCGAGTGTCGGGTGCGGGTTGTCGCGGTGCCATACCAATGAGTGCCGGTAGAGCGGTGTCGGACCTCGCACGGCAATACGCCGCAGGCCGTGGTCGGGGGGCCAGACGAGGCGTGTCTGCTCGCCGACGAAGGTCGCCAGTGATCCGGAGTCGGCGAGGGTGTCCAGCAGGGGCTCGGTGCCGAAGTCGGGGCCGGTGATCTCGATGGTGAGCGCGAACGCGGCGGCGAGGTCGGCGTAATAGGCAGTCGACTCCGTTCCGGGAACGAGACCGGGCATCCAGATCCGGTGCCCGACGAGTTCGGCAGGCGTGACCGCGCGTGCGGTGGCGAGCTCGTGGGCCGGTCCGGTGAGAAGCTGGACGGGCTCGTCGAAGGCCCGGACGACATTGATGTCGTCGGGCAGCTGCCGGCCGGGCATGGTGACGGCGCGGAATGCCGCGTCGATCGTGCCGGACCGGATGGCGTCGATGGCCGCGTCGGCGTCGGAGAGAGTCACGGCATCGAGCTCGGCCTCGGGGTGCGCGCGATGGAAGTCGCCCAGCACGGCGGCCGGGCCGAGCCGTCGGCCGATCACGTCGACGCGCAGCGCGCGGCGGCCGGGACGAACGGAGGCGACCGCCCGCGCTGCGGCCCGTAGAAGATCGCGGGCGTGAGGCAGGAACGCCTGCCCGTCGACGGTGAGCTTCGCTCCTCGCGTGGTGCGGGTGAACAGCCGCACGCCGAGGTTCTTCTCCAACGTGGCGATGCGCTTGGAGACGGCCTGCTGGGTGACCGACAATTCGGCGGCGGCGTCCTGGAACCGCCCCGCGTCCGCGGCGGCCACGAAGGTGCGCACAGCATCGATATCCACGCCGCGCATGGTATGTGCAGAACGCATGGTGGTGTCGGCCGGCTGATCGGCTGACTCGGGCCGGAACATGGCGGGTGCGCCGCAGGTGCAGGAACCTGCGGCGCACCGTGTGGCCGACGGGGCGACATCAGATCGGAGACCTCAGAAAGCAGACCTCAGATCTCGCCGGCCGGTTGGGGTGTGGTCAGTGCTGGTGGCCCGGGTGGCCGGCGTGGCCGTGGTGACCCCAGCTTTCCGAGTCAACGATCCGGCGGTGGTCGTTGCTCAGGACCGCGGTGCCGCTGTGGTTGTCCCAGACGTAGTCACGACGGTCCTGGAACAGGTCCCGGCGGTTGTCACGGCCGGTACCCGTGTGGACCCGGACCTGGGAGTGGCCGCCCAGCCGGACGTTACCGAAGCGGTAGGTGTGGCCGGCGCGGTCCGACAGGGTCCAGCCGCGCAGGCTGACCGGCATGCGGCCGGTGTTCTTCACCGTCACGTACTCGGCGTTCAGGCTCCGGTTGGAGTGGTCGTCCCGCCCGGGGCTGTCGTACTGGATCGCGCCGAGCACCACTGCCGAGCGGTGGTGCGGGGCCGGAGTGCGGCCGTGGCCGGCCGCGGCGGCCGGGAGGGCAGCAGCGGCCGCCAGAGCCACGGAACCGAGGACAGCGGCGGCGATACGCGATGTGTCACGGAGCATGAAAACCCCCTGGATACGGCACCCACAACCAGGTGCCGGAAACCGGATACCCGGCCGGTTTGACCGGGCCCCCACACAGTGATGCCCCGTCACACCTTGACGGAAGAAATCCGGTTTGATGTGACAAAACGCAGACATATACACAACCGCACCACGCCAGGCGCACACTCCCCCGCGCCTACCAGCACAAACGCAACGCCCCCTACACGCACCCGGACGCCCCAAGGGGTTACCGACGGTGTGCAGCGAGTGGCTGCCGGTCCTTGGTGACGGTGACGATCGCGATGCATCGGCGACACGGATCCAATGAGCCCCCGGAAATCTCGTCACATGGCGATCCCACCGCGCATCCGGCGCCGGCCATGACCGGCATACCGGCCCTCGGAATCGCCCGCCCGGTGGAGGCCCGACCGCCTCCGGATGATGCCGGGCGACGGCCCCGGCGCCCGGCTCGGCCCTGTGGTCTGTGCGTGATGTCCGCGCAGCATTCGCATGACAACGGCGGGTGAGGGGCGCTGCCCCTTCTTCCGGCCCGCGGTGAGGACAGGCCATGGCCGCGCCATACGCGGCGCGTCACCGTTTCGGGAGGAGCTTGTCCCGGGCAGCTAGCCCCTGGCAGCCGGTCCGCAGGAGCTTGCCCGTAGGAGCTCGTCCGTCCACAGCGGACCACAAAAGGCGAAGGCAAAAGGCAAAGGCAAGGAGGTTATCCACTCCTTGCCACTCTCAACGTATAGCGCACCGGGGGCCTTGCGGCAAGGCCCGGGGCGTGGTGCAGAATCGTCGGCCGAGGCCAGAACCTGCGGAAATCAGGGATTCGCGAAGTACGCGTTCCTTTGCCGATGTATGGGTCACGCGGGATGTCGAACCGCCGGTGGGAATTCCGGTGCGGTTGCGGGCACTCGGCGCGGAGGGGTGGGTGTGCGCGCCGCGAACCGCGCGGAGCAGCCGGCCGAAAATCAAGTTCGTTAAGTGGGGGGTTTCATGATTGACGTGATCATTGCCGGCGGTGGTCCGACCGGCTTGATGCTGGCCGGCGAGTTGCGGCTGCGCGGCGTGCACGTGGTCGTGCTGGAGAAGGAGGCGGAGCCGGCCGGGCAGGCTCGCGCGCTCGGCCTGCACGCCCGCAGCGTCGAGGTGATGGACCAGCGCGGTCTGCTGGACCGGTTCCTCGCGCACGGCGAGCAGTTCGCGGTCGGCGGTTTCTTCGCCGGCATCGACAAGCCGTGGCCTGACCGGCTGGACACCGCGCATTCGTACGTCCTGGCCATCCCGCAGAGCAGCACCGAGCGCCTGCTGGCCGAGCACGCCACCGAACTCGGCGTCGAGATCCGGCGCGGCTGCGAAGCGGTCGGGCTGAGCCAGGACGAGGACGGGGTGACCGTCGAGCTTGCGGACGGTACGCAGCTGCGCTCGCGCTATCTCGTCGGGTGCGACGGCGGTCGCAGCACGGTGCGCAAGCTGCTCGGCGTCGGCTTCCCCGGCGAGCCCACCAGGGTCGAGACGCTGCTGGGCGAGGTGGAGGTGGCCGTGCCGCCGGAGACACTGGCCGCCGTGGTGGCCGAAGTCCGCAAGACCCATGTGCGGTTCGGCGCCATGCCCCTCGGGGGCGGGGTGTACCGCCTCATCGTGCCCGCCGAGGGGGTGGCCGAGGACCGCACGGTCCCGCCGACCCTCGAGGAGCTCAGGCAGCGGGTGCGGGCGATCGCCGGCACCGATTTCGGCGCGCACTCGCCGCGCTGGCTCTCCCGCTTCGGCGACGCCACCCGGCTGGCCGAGCGCTACCGGACCGGCCGGGTGCTGCTGGCCGGCGACGCGGCGCACATCCACCCGCCGACCGGTGGGATGGGGCTCAACCTCGGCATCCAGGACGCGTTCAACCTCGGCTGGAAACTGGCCGCCGAAGTCGGCGGCCGGGCACCGGAGGGGCTGCTGGACAGCTACCACACCGAACGACACCCGGTGGCCGCCGACGTGCTGGACAACACCCGCGCGCAGACCGAGCTGCTGTCTCCCGAGCCGGGGCCCCGGTCAGTGCGCCGGCTGGTCTCGGAACTGATGGACTTCGAGGACGTGAACCGGTACCTGATCGAGAAGATCACTGCGATCGCGGTCCGCTACGACTTCGGCGAGGGGCACGAACTGCTCGGCCGGCGGCTGCGGGATGTGAAGCTGAAGCGGGGCCGTCTCTACGAGCTGATGCACGACGGCCGCGGGCTGCTGCTCGACCAGACGGGCCGGCTTTCGGTGGCGGGCTGGGCAGACCGGGTCGACCACGTCGTCGATGTCAGCGAAGAACTGGACGTACCCGCGGCGCTTCTGCGGCCGGACGGCCACGTCGCGTGGGTCGGTGAAGATCAGCAGGATCTGCTCAGCCGGCTGCCCAAGTGGTTCGGCGCTGCCGTCAACTGAGCGCGCCCGGCATTCCGGCATCCCGGCATCCCGGCATCCCACGATCGCCTCATGGGCCCTGGCATCCCAGCAGCTCTGGGCCTACAGCGTCCCGCGAGGTCCCCACCCGACCCGTGTCGGTGTTCCCTCGGTGGCCCCGACGACATGATCGGTGCGTCGAGGAGGGTGGCGCGGTGCCGGCCGTACCGGCCGTAACGGGCTGCCCTGCCGGTCGATGGACCGCCCCACCCGGTAAGCGGAATTGACCGCCCCCGGCTCGCCTCGAACCGTCGTCACGAAGGGAAACCCGCTTATGTCCACCCCTCTGTCCGCTCGGAGCGGTTTCGTTGCCGTTCTGGCCGCCGCCGCGATCGCTGTGCCGGTCGTCACCGCCGACACCGCGGCCGCCAGTGGTTCGAAGCTGACGCAGGCGCAAGCCGCGAGCAAGTTGCGGGCGGCCGGTATCACCTGGACCTCCAGCGGTCACTGCTCGAACCGAAACAACCGGCGGTGCACCTCCTTCACCCGCATCAACTCCGGCACGATCAAGGGGATCATCACCTTCAAACGGGCCAGCCGGTGCGCGGTCACCATCACCGGCGGCACCGAGACCGGCCACGCATCGGGCCAGTACAGCCACTGGAACGGCTACAAGGTCGACATCGCCCCGACCGGTTGTGTCACGAACTACATCAAGCACACGTTCCGGTACGCCGGCAAGCGCGGGGACGGAGCGCCCATGTACAAGTCCTCCGCGGGCAATATCTACGCCCGGGAAAGCAGCCACTGGGACATCACCTACAAGTGACGAGGAGAGAGGAGACCACCATGCGCTCACTCGTTCGTCTCACGGCCATCGCGGCGGCCTCCCTCCTGTTGACCATGTCCGGGGCGGTGCCGGGAAATGCGGCTCCCGCGACGGTCACTGCGCGTTGCACGGGCAGCGGTTGCGCCGGGAAAAGCCCCGTGAGCAGCGGCTGTGACCGCCATGCGCGCACTGTCCGCCACAGCGCCGAGATCGGTCCCCTGGTCGAACTGCGCTACAGCTCGGCCTGCCGGGCGGCATGGGTCCGCGTCACCCATGCCCGGGGCGGCGACCGTATCGAGGCACGGAACAAGGGCGGGGCCTGCCGGCACACGTCCTGTTACGCGGCAACGGTGGCGTCCGGACGGTCCTCCGCCTACACCGCCATGGTCAACGACAAGGGGCTCAAGGCCTGGGCCTGCCTTGAGCGACGCAACGGCAACGTCGTGTGCACGGAGGCGTATTGACCGACCGGCCGACGGGCGGGGATGTGGACTCCATATCCCCGCCCGTTCGGGCGGGCGCCGGGCTCTGGTCGTCATCAGTCAGCGCACAGAACGATGGCGTGTACGTGTACGTGCATGTGTACGTGTATGTGTATGTGTATGTGTACGGCTCGCATACCGGCGAAAAGTACGAGGCGGGTGCCCATGTGCGTCGAGGCGTGCTGCTGTCCCGCCGCCTGCTTGAGCGGGTGGTTGAAATGATTCAGTTTGAGGCTGAGGTTGAGGTTCGAAGGTCTCCGAACGTCCCTTGTTCTCACCGCACTTGGCGGACGGCGAGGTCCAGGCCGCGGCCGGCCCCGCACCGCCCCATCGGTCAAGTTCACAGATGCCGTGATGGGGAGCGCCTACGCATCCGTCCCCACGGCATTCGCGAGCGTGCGCAACATTAGAATCCCCTTGCCGGTTCGTCCCCCGTCTCCCCCCCCCCCCGCAAAAAGGTGCCGCCGTGCCCGAGCAGTCCATGACCGTCCCCGCCCACGGCGGCTCCCGCTCCGTCGCTCGCGCCGACGTCGTCCGCGCCGCCCCTCACGTCTAGAACCTCACCCCGCCGGTCCTCCGACCCACCGCATAAGGACAACTCCACCCGTGAAGAAGAGCGCGATAGCCGGCGGCTGTATCCTCGGCCTCCTTGTGATCGCCGGCGCCTACCAGGGCAGCGCCGTCGCCAATGACCCGCTGACCCTCGCCGAATACGAGAGGATAGGGGCCGGCAGCAGCGAGAAAGTCTTGTTCACCTTCGCCAACACCTGCCAACAGGAAAGCGAAAAACTCGCCGACAGCTATCCCGTCACCTGGACATGCTACGGCGCCGACGGAAGCAGCAGCGCGGTGTTCTTCTATTCCGAGGGCGTGCTGTTCAGCAAGGCAGAGACCGGGCTCACTTAAGCCTCGTGCGGGGATTTCCCCCTGTCACGTCCCGGATTCGCTCACGCAGGAGTACGCGGGAAAACCCGGTTCCCAGGGATTGTCCAATCGCCCAAGGCAGTCGTGCGACGAGCAGGCTCGCGGCCGCCGAGAGGGCGAGGGTGGCCGGCACTCATACCCGGCCCGCACTGTCCGGCCGCACTGGTGGTGTACGGCAAGAGCGGCTGCGTACCCGGAAGAGCGGAAGTCCGCAAGCAACTGCGCCGTCGGACGGCAGGATGTCCAGCGCTGGAAGTGTTGGCCCGATGCCCCAGCCATGGCGGTCTGCCCCGAGCCATAAATCAGGAGCGGTCGCATTTCACTGCGGCATAAAATGGAATTCCTGCGCCTCCGAGTTGAAGACCCCTTCAACTCGCTGAGGAGCAGCACCATCAGCTTGTGGCGCCCGCCGCCGCAACCGCATGGCCGACGACCCGCACCAAGGGGATGACCTCGACCAGGTCCTCCGTCTCCTGCATGCAGGCATCAGCCATGACGAAGCCGGGCAATCGTTCCCGCGTCGGCCCGCAGGCTGACATGCTGCGGCCCCCGCTCGGCGGGGGCCGCTTTGCCCTGGGCAGCTACTGCTGCGAGTGCGGCACCACACTCGCGGCCGGTCACCGGGCCGGTCACCGGGCAACGGTCAGTTGCCCGGTGTCTCCGCCAGCCGGAAGGGCCCCGCAGCGCCGGGGCCGAACATCACCGGCAGGTTGCGTCCCCGCGGCACCACGACCAGCGGCTCGTCGCGGTACTCCCGGAGGAAGTTCTCCAGGGGCTCCCAGATGAGGCTCCGGTAGCCCGACTCGCTCCGTTGGGGTTCGAAGGAGAGGGTCAGCGCAGAGTCCATCACGGTGACGCTCACGGCGTCCACATCCAGCCACTCTCCACCGATCCAGGCTTCAAGCCTCACATATGCCATGACGCAAGGGTGCCCTGCACCTCGTGCCCCCTGCAAACCGCCTCCGGCAGAACGCCCCCACCGCGGCTTTCCGGCCACCCTCGACCGCCGACCGCCGGCCGTCGGCCGCCGGGCCTCGTGCCATGGGCGGCAAGCAGGTTCACATGGGCGCGCTGTCCCCTCCCGGTGTCACCGCCGCCCGCGTCCCCGCAGGTCGGGGGACGGGGTCTCCCAGCTTGTCCCACCTCTCCTGCGCTGTCTGGACGTCCGGCCGTCCGGATCCGGACCCTGATGTCACAACGGGTGCGGACACCGTGCGGCAGCCCGGTCAGCCATCGAGGAGAACTTGGTCATGCGTGAACATCTCGCCGTCGCGGCAGCGCGGCCTTCCGGCGTGCACTTCGGCGGGCCGGCCCCGCGGGCGCACCGTCCTTCACACACTCAGCCGGTACGGGAGCATGCAGACCACGACATCGGTACGTGCCGTCAGCACCGCGGCCAGCAGGATGCCGCGCTGGTTCTGCAGCATCGCGTAGCGGCGGTGGCGCGGTTCGACCTCTGGGATGAGGACGGCGATCTGCCGGCCCTCATCCCCCTTCGCCCGCCGGACATAGTCGACGACGGGCTCCACCAGCGAGTGCTGCGGGCTGTCGATGATGTCCAGGCGAACTCCGGGATCCCAGCGCTCCCAGTCGTCGGCCAGCGCCTGGGCCTGGGCGGGGTCGGAGTGGACGGAGACCGCAACGACCTCCCGTCCGAGGGACCGGGCCGCCGTCAGGGCGCGCTGGGCGAGCTTGTTGACCTCACGGACCGGGACAATGACCAGACAATCGGTGGTCTGCACCGGCGGCGGGATCTCGCCGAGTCCGAGTTCCTTGTGGACCACCGTGTAGTAGCGCTCGATACGGGCGAACAACAGCATCAGCAGGGGCACGGTGATGACCACCACCCAGGCGCCCGCAAGGAACTTGGTGGCCAGCAGGACCAGCCCCGCCAGGGCGGTCAGCACCGCCCCGAGGCCGTTGAGCGCCGCGCGCGGCAGCCAGCCCGGCGGGCGCTGCCGCGCCCAGTGCAGCACCAGCCCCGCCTGGCTGATGGTGAAGCCGATGAACACACCGATCGCGAACAGCGGAATCATCCGGTGGGTGTCGGCCTGCACGGCGACCAGCAGCAGCGCCGCCAGCAGCGCCAGCGCCACGACTCCCCAGCGGTACACCGGACGTTCCTTGCGCAGCCCGAAGAGATGGGGAAGCCGGTTGTCCTTGGCCAGCAGGCTCATCAGCACGGGCAGCCCGCCGAAACTGGTGTTGGCGGCGAGGGCGAGGGCCAGGGTGACGAGGAGATTGGTGACGAAGTAGGGCCAGCCCGTTCCGTACGCACCGGCGGCCAGTTGCGCGAGGACGGTCACACCGCCGCGCGGCGCCACATGGTCGCGGCGGATCAGTGCCGCGAGCCCGATCAGCATCAGCCCGAGCAGCGCGCCCAGCATCAGCTCCGTGCGCTGGGCCCGCTTGACGCGCGGCGTGCGGAACGCGGGTACGCCGTTGGCGATGGCCTCCACCCCGGTCAGCGCGGAGCAGCCGGAGGAGAACGCCTTCAGGAGCAGCAGCAGTCCCAACGTCTCGGTGGCATGGACGGGTTGGGCGGTGCCGACGAGGGCTACGGGGTGCGGGCGCAGCAGTCCCAGCACAATGATGCCGAAAATGGTCGCCACGAACAGCGCGGTGGGCAGCATCAGCACCCGGGCGCTCTCGGCCACTCCCCACAGGTTCACGACGGTGAGCAGTGCGAGGCCGAGGAGACAGACGGCGAGCAGGTGCGAGCCGATCCAGGGGAAGGCTGATGCGAGGCTCGCGACGCCGGCCGCCAGACTGACCGTCACGGTCAGCACATAGTCGACGACGAGGCTGCCCGCCGCGAGGAGACTCACTCCGCTACCGAGATCCTTCTTCGCCACCGCATAGGCACCACCGCCGTCCGGGTGCACGGCGATCACCTGACCGTACGAGATCACCAGCACGGCGAGCAGCCCGGCGATGACCAGCGTCACCGGGAGCGTGGCGGTCAGTGCCCCGGTCCCGGCCGCGATCAGCACGAGCACGATCGCCTCGGGTCCGTACGCGACCGAACTCAGCGCGTCCAAGGACAGTGCGGCCAGCCCCTCGAGGCTGGTCAGGTGGTGCTTGTCGCCCTCCCCGTGCCGTAGCGGAACTCTCGGCCGCATTTCGCGGCGGGCCAGGCCGTACGCCATGGGGACCTCACGGAGCGGGATGCATGGGCCGTCCAGGACAGTGTGGGGGGCGAAGACGGCGTGGACCATCAAGGACGCGCCCGGCGCTTCGGGCACGGTGCGGTGCGCTGCCGCCCCAGGTCACCGCGGACACGGCCGGTGGGCGTTGTGGCGATGAACCCCGTGGCGGGGGGGGTGGGCAGTCCGTGCGTACGCACGACGGAGCGCGACATGGCCGGCCGAGATGCCTGGCCTTTGGTGTGAACGGCGGCCGCCGGCAGGTTCAGTCAGGCTTGGGCGATGCGCTCTCGCCCTTCGGGTGCGGGCGGGGCCGGTCCGGTGCGGGGACGAACTCCACTGCCGCCACGTGCTCTCTCGATCCGCGATCCAGCAAGACCACGGATCGCGCCTCCGGTACGGGGCCGGCGGCCGGTGCCGGCGGCTTCGCGAGGCGCGCGGCAGGTACTGACGCAGTGCCGGCTGCGTCGGCGGCGGCCTGTGGGGCACGCGGCCGTGCCGTACCGGGTCCCGACAGCGCCCGTAACAACCGGTCGAGGCCCCGGCGATGCCGGACGAAGGCACGTCGAGAGGCCCACCGGCCTCGGGCTTCCTGGCCCGACAGCGCCTCGGTCACTCCTACGTCCAGCACCACCAGATGCAGTTCCCGTCCCTGACGTCCCGCACTTCTGGCCAGCCATCGGCGCATCCACGGCCGGCCACCGCAATCGTGGACCAGCAACGGCGCGCCGTCGCGTACCGCCGTGCGCAGCCAGCGGAGGTACCTCCACCGCGCCCAGGGCCGGTACACCGCGTACGGCAACCGGTCCGGCATCGCCGTCTCACAGGCGACATGAACCACGCGCGGATCAACAACGGTCGCAGCCCGGGACCAGCGTCGCAGCAGGGTGCTCTTGCCGCTCCCCGGCAGTCCGGAGACCACCACCACCGCCCCCGCCGGATACGACAACAGGGCCGGAACCTCTCCGGGACCCCGCAGGTCCACCAGTCCGTGCGGCCGCAACACCAACTCCCCGTCCGGAACAACGGACTTCTCCGTCGCGCCCGACCAGCCCGAATTGCCCACTACCCGTCCCTTGACCTCAATGATTCCTCCACAGCCGCGACGAGTGATCTTCACACAGGGCGCAAGTACCGCAAAGCCGAGGTGGCTCTTACCCGTTCCTGCCTGACCGCCGCCCGCGCCGTGCCCCTGCGGGCCTCCGTTCCGGGGCCGGTCCCGGCAGTCTCTGCCCCGTAAGGCTGTGCCGTTGCCGTGGCGGCAGGGCCCCTGCCGCTCGTCCCGCACCGGACTCCCTCAGCGTCCCGGGGAGGCTGAGGCCGGTGGCGGGTGCGCGCGCAGAACGCCGTACACGGACCAGGCCACCGAGACCAGCGGTACGGCAACGACCGCCCCGGGCACACCCGCCGTGACGCTGCCGCAGATGACCGAGAGCGCCACCACCACCGGATGCAGACGCACCGCGCGGCTCATCACGAGGGGATGCAGCACATGGCCCTCGATCTGCCCGATCGCGACGATCAGCAGCACGACGATCGCGGCCACCAGCGGCCCCTTGGCGGCCAGCGCCACCACGGCGGCCACGGCCAGCGCCACGGGCGAACCCACCAGCGGGATGAACGCGGCGAAGAACTCCAGCACGGCCAGCGGAAGGGCGAGGGGGACCCCCAGGACGAAGAGCGTCGCTCCCACCAGGACCGCGTTGATCGCGGCCACCACCACGATCCCGCGGGTGTAGCCGGTGAAGGTCACCCACGCGGCCTGCCCCGCGGTACGCACGGGACGGCGCCCGCGCCGCGGCAGCTGGCCGCCGAACCAGTTCCACATCCGGTCGCCCGAATGCAGAAAGAAGACCGAGCAGAACAACGCCAGCACACCCACCGTCAGGACCTCCACCAGCTGGCCCACGCCACTGAGTGCGGTGCTGATCAGACTGGCACGGTGGCTCGTCACGAACCGTGACACCCGCGCCTGCGCATCCGAGAGAGTCCCCGCACGCAGGTGGAACGGCGGGCCTTCCAGCCACCGTTCGATCCTGGCCAGGCCGCCGGCGAACTCCCGGCGCAGCCCCTGCCACTCACCGGCGACATTCGCCCCGATGAGGCTCAGGACACCGAAGAGAAGGACGATGCCGAGCAGCAGACCGACGGTGACGGCCAACGAGCGCGGCATCCAACGGTTCAGCAGCGTGACCAGCGGCTCCAGCAGAGCCGTCAGCACCAGGGCCAGGAACACCGCCAGCGTCACCAGCTGGAATCGTCCCAGCGCCGCGAAGATCGCGTAGACGGCCGCACCCACGATGATCAGGCGCCAGCCGTACGCCGCCGCCACCCGCAGCGTCAAAGAGACTTCGGCGGCCTCCCCCGGGCAGCCCGGTGCACCCCCCACCGGCCGGCGCACGCCTACGGATCGCACCCCGCGGGCCATACGCTGCGCGATGTCCCGGCGCCGCCGCGCCCTGCCCCCGTCGGCGCCGGGGGAATGCCCGCGCTCCCCGCCGGATCGGTTCCGCACCTCGCCGCCACCGCCTCCCACCCCTCCCGGGCCCAGGGCCGGAAGAGGGACGCCTGCCGCGCGAGGGACGGGCGCCCGCCCTCCGCGCATACCCCAACGAGGTATCACCTCGGAGGGTCCTTCGAACGTGTGCGGGCCCGCATTCCCCCAAAGGCACGCGGCGGGCGAAGGGTGTCGGGCCGAGCTGGGTCCGGGTGAGGCTCACGCGGGGAGAGGAGGGCACCTCCCGCCCCTGCCGTGGAAAAGGACGCAAAAAAATCCGGTGGCCGGTCGCGTCCGGGTGTCGATCCGGGACCAGCCCCTTCATGCCGAGGGTGAGAGGCCGCCACGGCGCCGGCGGAACCGGCCGGCCGAGGAGGCACACATGACGCACTGCCTGCTCTGCAGGACGGGTCCTGCGGGTGACATCCGGCGTGCCGAAGGCGACCGCATCGCACATCGCGGGCGTGTTCCGCGAGGAGTACGGCCGTGCGGTCGCCGTTCTGGTCCGCGTCTTCGGCGACATCGCCCGCACCGAGAACACGGCTGAGCGGCACTTCCTGCAGCGCCGTCGTCACACCCTTCCCCGGGGTGGCGGAGGCCGGCGGTGAACGCAGCAGCCCGGTTGCACGACAAGACCCGAGGCACCCCGAGGGCGCACCGAGCCTTGCGGTGACAGACCCACGTCGACGGTGGCGGCCGCACAGAGCAGCAGGCGGAAGAGCTGATGCGGCGGCAGGGCGCGGTAGTGCGTGGCCGCTACGCCGATGCGGCGGTGAGCGACGGAAGGGTGGTAGGCGGCGCGGGGCTGGTGACGTCCAGTTGGATCTGGCGTTCGTCCGCATCGTGGTGGGCGAGAACGGCGCTGAGGGCCTCGTCCGTCTGACCGTGCGGTTGGGCGTCGGGCAGCACGGTGATGGACAGATGGCGCAGCAGCTCGGTATGTGCCGCCAGGACCTGACGGGTGCGGGTATCGGTGTGGTCGGTGAGCAGCAGGCGGGCTGCGGTGTTGGCGGCCCGCAGCCGGGGCTGGTGGATGCGGCGGTGTGAGCGGGGAAGGGCGCGCCAGGCGGTGTTGGCGACGGTCACCAGGCGCCAGATCTCGTTGTCGGCGGGCTCGGTGTCGTAGAACCGCAGGCCGTAGCGGCTCACCAGCCAGTAGGAGGCGGACAGGACGAAGACCGTGGCGGTGTCGAAGGCCAGCCAGAATCCGAGCAGGTGGGGTTGGCCGCAGGCCGCCTGTACCGCCAGGGCTGCGCCGGCGCCGCCCGCGCCGAACAGCAGTGCCGCGGCGAGGAGAAGGAGGAGGGCGGCCGGGAGCGCGCCGATGCCGTTGTCGCTGTCCAGGCGCGCCATGCCCTTCCAGTGGGGCGCGAGGTAGCGGGCGTAGTGGGCCGGCTTGGGGGCGGGTTCGATCAGGGCGATGCGTCCGGCCCAGCTGACGCTCTTCGGTCTGTTCATGATCTTGGTGCCCGAGGCCGGGTTGCTGCAGGGAATCATGTGAGCGACAACGAGCAGTGAGGGAAAACGCGACAGGCGGGGCGGAGGTTTGGGCGCCAGATTCCTCCCACCGGCCGGGCGCGCGACGGAGGGGCCCGAATGCGCCGGTGGAACAGCTGCCCGATCATCCGATACATGGTCACCGCGGCCTGGCCGGGGATGAGCCCCCGGCCGGACGGGGGGCCGGCCGGGGACTACGGACCGTGTGCCCCGCGCGTCACCGCCGAAACACGGAGGGTTGGCCGATGTCCCGGCCCACCGAGGGTGGTTGGTGCGGGCTACGGTCCGTCCGGTCCCTTCTGGCGGTACTCCTCGGGGATGTGCTGCTCGAACCAGACGACCTTGCCCGTGCTCAGCCGGGTCGCTCCCCAGCGCTGGGCGAGGCGGTCGACCAGGAACAGGCCGCGTCCTCCCTCGTCACCGGCCTGAGCGCGGCGCATCCGGGGCACCTGCGGCGAATCGTCGCCCACCTCGCACCGGAGCACATCGGTGCGGAGCAGCCGCAGGGCGATCGGCCGGGAGGCGTAGCGCACCGCGTTCGTCACCACTTCGCTGACCATGAGCTCGGTCGTATCGAGCAGCGGTTCCAGGCCCCAGCGGTGCAGCGCCCTGCGGGTCAGCTGCCGGGCCCGGCCCGCCGTTTGCGGCTGCGGGTTGAGGAACCAGTACGCGACATTGAGCGGCGGAAAACCGTCGAACCGGGCGGCGAGCAGCGCGACATCGTCGTCCCTGGCGCCCTCGTCCAGAATGGTCAGCACCGCGTCGCAGAGCATTTCCAGTGGTGGGGAGGCGACCACGGCGGCAGCGGTCCGCAGCCGGGCGCACAGCAACTCCACGCCGGCCCAGACGTCCCGGGTCCGCGACTCGACGAGGCCGTCGGTGTACAGGAGCAGGGTCGCTCCGGTGGGCGCGGGCATTTCCACGGATTCGAAGGGGACGCCGCCCACGCCGATCGGTGCGCCGGGCGGGATCTGAAGCACTTCTCCGGAGCCGTCCGGGTGCAGCAGCACCGGCGGCAGATGGCCCGCGTCCGCTACGAGCAGCCGCTGCGATATGGGGTCGTAGATGGCATAGAGGCAGGTGGCCATGTGCTCGCTGCCGAGGCGCTGGGCCTGCTCGTCGAGGTGGTGCAGAACCTCTTGCGGCGGCAGGTCGAGCCCGGCGAGGGTCTGCACGGTGGTGCGCAGCTGGCCCATGATCGCGGCGGAGGTCATGGAGTGGCCCATGACGTCGCCGATGACCAGCGCGACGCGGTTGCCGGGCAGCGGGATCGCGTCGTACCAGTCGCCCCCCACCTGGGAGGTTTCGGCGGCCGGGAGGTACCGGCTCGCCAGCCGGACACCGGTGGTCTCCGGGAGCGACGACGGCAGCATGGTGAGCTGGAGCGCGTCCGCGACCGAGGCCTCGTGTCCGTGGAGCATGGCTTTGTCGACGCCGAAGGCGGTGTGCGTGGCGAGCTGGGAGGCGACGAGGAGGTCGTCCGCCGTGAAGGCGGGCCGGTCTGCCCCGCGCAGGAGCGTGACGGCTCCCATGAGGTGGTGGTGGCCGTGCAGCGGGGAGATGATCAGCCGTCGGCCCGGTGACGGTGTGGCCGGCATGCTCGCCACCGGCTCCAGCAGCTCGGTCACCGCGGTCGCGATCTCCGGGGTGCCGCCGAATACGGGGCGTCCGGCCCGCAGAACCTCGGCGAGCCGGCCGGTGACCGTCAGCTGCACGAAATCCGCGGCACCCGCAGGCGCGGCGGTGACCGAATCCTCCGGCCCCTGGGCGATGCTGTGCAGTCGCAGGACGAGGGGTCCGGCCGGTTCCCCGTCGCCGGTGGGCAGCGGGTCCCGCAGATGGACCAGGATCGCGTCGGCGAACGCGGGGATCACCGCCCGGCACAGCTCCCGCAGCGTCTCGTCCCGGTCGGTTCCCCGGGCGATCCGCCGCGTCGCGGCTTCGAGGTAGCGGAGCCGGTCGCTCTGCGCCTCGGGGGCACGCTCCGTCCCGTCCCGGGCACGCTCCGCAGGTTGCCCGGCGGCCGGCGTGGAGGGGGTGGTGCCGCGACCCCGGTGGACCGGGCGCTTGGGGGGTTTGCCGGGCGCCTCGTCGGAAGGGCTGCGTCCGGCGGGCGGCGGCCGGGACGGCGGGGTCCGTGGCGGCGCGTCGTCCGGCTGCTGCGACGGCGGGCGTCCCGCTCCGGGCAGTGGGGGCTGCTGTCTCGTCGGCCGGTGCGGCGGGGTGGCGTTCGGGTCGACGGGGGCGGCGCTCACCGAGAGATGCCGGGGAGCAGGGCGCCCCTCGGACCCGGCGGGGAACCTGCCGGGGCCCTGGTCGGGGGTGCGGGGCTCCATCACTCGTCTCGTCCGTCCGGTGGGTGCCAGGGACCGTGCAGGGCGGCCTCAGCCGCGTCGCGAGCAGTTGAGGAAGAGCTGTTCCTCGGGCGGCACATCCGAGATCGCCGGGGCGTAGGTGTACGAGGACTCCTCGACGATCCGGAAGTCCGCATCCTCGATGACCTTGCGCAGGTCGTCCCGCAGATAGCCGGACACCCGGATGGTGTTGCCGAGGAACGGGATCGTGAAGTAGTCCACGTCGGCCTCCACCATCGAGAGGGTGAACAGGCCACCGGGGACCAGCAGGTCGTGGACCGTCCGCAGCACGACGGGGATTTCGGCACGCGGCAGCATCAGCAGGGAGAAGAAGGCCGCCACCGCATCGAAACGCCCCAGGTCGTGGGGGCCGTCGGGTCCCAGGTCGGCGATGTCCAGCCGGTGGAAGGTTGCATCGGGCACATACTTCCGGGCGAGTTCCACCATCCCGCGGGACAGGTCGACGCCGACCACCTCGAACCCCGCGTCCGCCAGCTGCCGGGCGGTCGGGAGGCCGGTTCCGCAGCCGAGGTCCAGCACACGGGACCCGGCGGGCAGCGACATGATCAGCCACCCGGCGGCGGCGAGCTGCCCCTTCTTGTACGGGAACGCCTCGTCATAGCGGTCGCCGATCGCGTCGAACGCCTCGGCCTGCCCCTCGCGGTCGAGCCGTACGCCCTCGGGACCGGGCCCGTCGCTCTCGGTCTCGGTCTCCATAAATCCTTCGCTCACGAATTACGCCTCTTCACGTGCGTCTCTTCGATTACTTCCATCATGCACCCCTTCCGTCCGCCACGGCCCCGTGCGGCAGCTCCGCCTTCGCCGGGCGGCCCGCCCGTGCCGGTGCCCAGGCGGAGGAGCCGGGCAGCCCCCCGGCCGAGGGACGCCCGACCGTGACCGGCCCCGGCGGGTACCTGAGAAACCCGGAGGACACGGGACACGATCCGAACGGGAACCGGTCCCCTGCCGCGTCGACGAAGCCCCGCCTTACGCCGGCTTCCCGGCGCCGGCTTCCGACGGCCGCCACCCACCGGCGGCCGGGCGCACTGCCTCCGAACGACACCCGGATCCTGCCCAGTTGGGCGAAGGCCGACGGTTTGCGGAGCCTCCGCCACGGATAGTTCCCCCGTACCCAGCCGTACCGACGCAGCGGTCATGCGACAGGAGCCCAGATGACAAGGCAACCGGTGGGGACCACTGATCTGGCGGCGCTGGGCGAGGACTTCGTCCGCGATCCGTACGCGGTGTACGCGCGGCTGCGCCAGCGGGGCCCGGTGCACCGCGTACGTCTCCCGGAGGGCACGGTCGTCTGGCTGGTCGTCGGCTACGAGGAGGTGCGTGCGGCCCTCAGCGATCCCCGTCTGTCGAAGGAGTGGCGGCACGCCTCGTCCACGCAGCCGATGCAGCCGGTGTCCATCGGCGTGTCGATGCTCCGCTCCGATGCGCCGCAGCACACCCGCATCCGCGGACTGGTGGCGCGCGCGTTCACCGCGCGCCGGGTGGCGTCCCTCGCACCGCGCATCCAGGCGATCACCGACGAGCTTCTGGAGGCGATGCTCGCCGTTCCCGAAGGCCGCGCCGACCTCGTCGAGGCGCTGTCCTTCCCGCTCCCGGTCACCGTCATCTGCGAGCTCTTGGGCGTGCCCTTCCTGGAGCGGGACGTCTTCCGTACCTGGACCGACATCTTGATGGCCGGTGCCGCGACACCGCAGACCAGGGAAGCCCTGACGGCCATGGCCGGCTACCTCGAAGGCCTGCTCAAGACGAAGCGCGCCCGCCCCGGCGACGATCTGCTGACCGATCTGATCACGGTCAGCGACGAGGACGGCGACCGGCTCAGCCAGGGCGAACTGCTGGGAATGGCACAGCTGTTGCTGATCGCCGGATATGAGACCACCGCCAATCTGATCTCCAACGGTGTCCTGGCGCTACTCTCCCACCCGGCTCAACTCACGGCACTGCGTGCCGATCTGTCCCTCATCGACGGCGCGGTCGAGGAGATGCTGCGCTACGACGGACCGCTGGAGACCTCCACCTTCCGCTTCACCGTCGAGCCGACCGAGATCGCGGGCACCGTCATCCCCGGCGGCGAGGTCGTGCTCCCCGTGATCTGCGACTCGGGACGCGACCCCGTCCGGTTCGACGATCCCGACCGCTTCGACATCACCCGCGACGCCAGGGGCCATGTGGCCTTCGGCCATGGCATCCACTTCTGCCTCGGCGCCCCGCTCGCCCGGCTGGAGGCGCGGATCGCGGTACGCACGCTCCTGGAGCGCTGCCCGGAACTGGAGCTGGACGCCCACCCGGCCGACCTGTCCTGGCGGTTGGGCGCATTGCTCCGTGGCCCGCGGAGTCTTCCCGTCCGCTGGTCGTAGCTGCTCCTACCGGCCTGCCTCGCCGACCACACGGCGCCGGGCGTGGCCGACCGGCTCCGTCACGTACGAACGCCGGTGGCCGGACCCGAACGGTTCGGGTCCGGCCACCGGCGTCAGTGCGCCTGCTGCTCAGCGGACTACTTGGTGAAGCCGATGTGCTCGTAGACCGGGTCGGTCATGCCGAGGGCACCCATGTTGGCGAGCTTCTTGTTGATCGCCGCGATGTCGGGGCGCTGGTAGAGCGGCAGGACTCCGGCGAGCTGCCAGGCCTCGGCGTCGGCCTGGTTGGTCTGCTTGAGGGCGCCGGCCGGGTCGGCGGAGTTGCTGCTGGCCGCCTTGAGGAGGTCGTCCAGCTTCTTGTCGCCGACCTTGGCGTCGTTGTTACCGCCCTGGGAGGCGTAGATGTTGGTGGAACCGCTCGCCGGGAACGGCGTGCTGAGCAGGGTGTAGGGCGTGACGTCGAAGTCGCCCGGAGTGATGTACTTGTCGAAGAAGTCGTTGGTCGGCACCGCCTGGACCTGCAGCTTGACGCCGATCTGCTGATACATCTGGGTCAGCATCGACCCTTCGTTGGTGGCCGCGGGGGTGCTCGCCGGGATGATGAATCGCAGCGACAACTCCTTGCCGTCCTTCTTACGGGTCTTGCCGCTGAGCTTCCAGCCGGCCTCGTCGAGCAGCTTCCCGGCCGCCTGCGGGTCGTACTTGCCGAGCTTGCCCGAGTTGTCCTGGTACCCCTTCTGGTTGCTGACCAGGAGGTGGTTGTCCATGGTGGAGGGCTTCCAGCCCAGGCCCTTGAGGTCCGACTTGGCGATCGTTGCGCGGTCGGTGGCCATGAAGAGTGCCTGGCGGACCTTGGGGTCCTTCAGCTTGTCGCTCTTGCCGTTGAAGGTGAGCTGACGGTAGTTGGGGCCGCCCGCTTCGCGGATCTCCCCGGCCGACACCTTGGACACCTGCTTGTAGGCGGAGGCGTCCCCGCCGACGTCGAAGTAGTCGACCTCGCCGTTGGCGAAAGCGCCGGGCATCGACGCCTGGTCCATCGCATGGAAGACGATCTTGTCCAGCTTGGGCTTGTCACCCCACCACTTCGGATCGGCCACCACCGTGACCGTCTTGGCGGACTTGTCGATGCTGCCCAGCTTGAAGGCGTTGCCGGTGACCGGGATCTTGTTGACGTAGGCGGTGTTGAAGGACTTTGCGTCGGAGACGTACTTCGCCGGGTACAGCGGCTGGTTGGCCGCCGCGTTGAACATGCCCTTCCAGTCCGCGAACGGCTTGGCGAAGGTCATGACGGCCTCGTAGTCGTCCTTGCCCTTCTTGACGTCCGCCACCTGCTCGAAGCCGGCGGGGGAGGCCACCTTGTAGGCCTTGTCCCGGCCGTTCAGCGCTGTGGTGTTGGCCGCGATGTCCTTCCAGGTGATCGGGGTGCCGTCGGACCACTTGGCCTTGGGGTTCAGATGCCAGGTGACGACCTGCTTGCCGTTGACGGTCGCGGACGAGGCGTCGAGCAGGAACGCCTTGTTGGGGGTCTGCACACCGTGCGCGTCCGAGTGCCACAGACTCGGCATGAGGGCCTTCATGACATCCGTGGGGCCGGCTTGCGCCCCGTCGACCTCCGCGACGTTCCACTGGGTGGCGAACGTCTGAATGGCCCAGTTCATCGTCCCGCCCTGCTTGAGCTTCGCGGGATCCGTCGCCTTGATGTTGACGGCGGTCGTGCCCTCCGGAGCCTTCTGCTGCGCGTCGTCGTCGCTGCCCGAGCCGCCGCAGGCGGTCAGCGCAAGCGAGGACACGGCGAGGGTGGCGACGAGGGTGAGCGGATATCTGGAGACCTTCACGGATGCCTCTTCCTGAGCTGTCGAATGCGTGCCGGCTACGAGGTGCGGATGCGGAGCGGACGAGTGGGTGAGTGGGGGTGGATCAGTGCGCTGCGGGCGTCTGGACGACGTCGACCGGTGCCGCGTAATGGCAGGCCGCCGTGTGGTCCGTGCCGAGGACGGCGGTGGCGGGGTCCTCGTCCCGGCAGCGCGCCTGTTCGCTGTCACCGAGTCCGGCGTACTTCGGGCAGCGGCCCGCGAACCGGCAGCCGGACGGCACGTCCGCGGGGCTGGGCAGATCGCCGCTGAGCAGGATCCTGGTGCGTTCCCGCTCCTTGCGCGGGTCGGGCAGCGGGACCGCGGACAACAGCGCCTGGGTGTACGGATGGGAGGGCGCGGCGAAGACGTCGTCGGCCGCGCCGAGCTCCACGATCCGGCCGAGGTACATGACCGCGATGCGGTCGGCGATGTGCCGTACGACGGACAGGTCGTGGGCGACGAAGAGATAGCTGAGCCCGAGGCGGGTCTTCAGCTCGTCGAGGAGGTTGAGGACGCCCGCCTGAATGGACACATCGAGGGCGGAGACCGGCTCGTCGAGGATGACCAGCTTGGGTTCCAGCGCGAGGGCGCGGGCGATGGAGATGCGCTGGCGCTGGCCGCCGGAGAACTCCTGCGGGTAGCGGTCGGCGTGCTCGGCCTCCAGGCCGACCATGTCGAGGAGTTCGGGGATCCGGGCGGCGATGCGTTCCTTGTCCCAGCCGTGTGTCTTCAGCGGCTCGGCGAGGATGTCACCGACCGGCATCCGGGCGTCGAGCGCTGCCATCGGGTCCTGGAAGACGATCTGCATGTCGCGGCGGAGGCCCTTGCGGTCCGCCCGGCTCAGACCGCGGATGTCCTTGCCGAAAACGGTGACGGTGCCGGCCTGGCCGCTGGGCAGGTCGAGGATCTCCAGCAGGGTGGTGGTCTTCCCGCAGCCGGACTCGCCGACCAGGCCCAGCGTCTCGCCCTCGCGGACGTCCAGGCTGATGCCGTCGACGGCCCGTACGGTGCCGACCGTACGCTTGACGATCGCGCCCTTGGTGAGGGGGAAGTGCTTGACGAGGCCGTCGAGTTCGAGAACGGTGGGGCGCTCGGCGCGCGGCAGCCGCTCGATCGCGCCGGCTTCCGGCAGGACCGGCACCGGATAGACGGCGTCGCGGTCCAGCCCGGCGTCGATCTCGTGCGCACGATGACAGGCGGTGGGGTGCCGGGAGCCCTCGGCGATCGTCAGCTCCGGTTCCCGCGTGCGGCATTGATCGATCGCAATGGGACAGCGCGGGGCGAAGGGGCAGCCGGGCGCCAGGTCGACCATCTTGGGCGGGTTGCCGTCGATGGGGGTGAGGGCACGGCGCGCGGAACCCTCCGCCCGGACCTCGTCCAGCCGCGGGATCGAGCCGAGCAGGCCGATGGTGTACGGCATCCGCGGTGCGTAGTAGACCTCGTCCACCGGGCCTGCCTCGACCGGCTTGCCCGCGTACATGACCTGCACGCGGTCGGCGAATCCGGCGATCACTCCCAGGTCATGGGTGATCATGACGATCGCGGCGCCGGTGACCTCCTGGGCGGTCTTGAGCACCTCCAGGACCTGGGCCTGGATGGTCACGTCGAGGGCGGTGGTGGGCTCGTCGGCGATGATGACCTGGGGGTCGTTGGCGATGGCCATGGCGATCATCGCCCGCTGGCGCATACCGCCGGAGAACTCGTGCGGGAACGCGTCCACCCGACGCCTGGAGTCGGGGATGCCGACCACATCGAGGAGTTCGACGGCCCGTTTGCGGGCGACCTTCTTGTCCAGCGACTGGTGGACCCGGATGGCCTCGATGATCTGGTCGCCGACGGAGTAGACAGGGGTCAGCGCGGACAGCGGGTCCTGGAAGACCATGCCGATGTCCTTGCCGCGGATCTTCGACATGGCGGCGTCGCCGAGGCCGAGCAGTTCGCGCCCGGCGAGCTTGACGGAGCCGGCGACGTCGGCGCTCTCGGGAAGCAGGCCGAGTACGGCCATGGAGGAGACCGACTTGCCGGAGCCGGACTCGCCGACGATGCCGAGCACCTCGCCGGGTCGCACGGCGTAGGAGACGCCGCGGACGGCCTGCACATCGCCTGCTTCGCTCGGGAAGGAGACCGTCAGATCGCTGACGTCGAGGACGGGCTGCGCCGCGTCGAGAGCCTCGGTGGGCTGGGACGGCCTGGTCTCGGTCACCGTCGGGGTCCTTCCTGGGGCGCGCGGTGCGCGGGGTGCTGATGCCGGTGCTGGGGGTGGGGGTGGGGGTGGGCGGCGCGGTTCACGAGGCGGCGCCCTGGCCGCCGGCGGACGTTCCGGGCCCGGTGGGCCGGGCACCGGCAGCCGTCGCCTGAGCGGGAACCGCGGTGGTGGACGGGCTCCGCTGCGTCAGCTGCTTCTTCTTGCGGGAAGCATTCTTGCGGGACGAACGCGCCTTCGCGCCCGACGCATTGGGGTCGAGAGCGTCGCGCAGCCCGTCGCCGACGAAGGAGATGGAGACGCCGATCAGCACCAGGCAGCCGGCCGGGAAGAAGAACAGCCACGGGTAGGTGGAGGCATTGGTGGTGTTGTCGGCGATGACCGTGCCGAGGGAGACATCGGGTGCCTGCACACCGAACCCGAAGTACGACAGGCTGCTTTCGCCGATGACCGCGGCGCCGACCTGGATGACGGTGTCGATGATCAGCATCGAGGCCATGCTGGGCAGGATGTGCCGGAAGATGATGACCGGCGCGGGGACACCCATGTACTTGGCGGCCTTGACGAACTCACGGTCCTTGAGCGTGAAGGTCATGGAACGGACGACGCGGCCGGTGACCATCCAGCTGAACGCACCCAGCAGGACCACGAAGATCAGCCAGGTGGCGCCGCGGAAGGCGGGCGACAGGACCGCGATGATCAGGAACGAGGGCATTACCAGCAGCAGGTCGACGATCCACATCAGCACCCGGTCGGTCCAGCCGCCGAAGTACGCGGCGAAAGCACCGACGGTGGCGGCCAGGAAGGTGGAGATGACTCCGACCAGGAGGCCGATGATCAGCGACTTCTGCAGCCCGCGCATGGTGAGCGAGAAGAGGTCGACGCCGCCTTGCGTAGTGCCCCACCAGTGGTCCCCGGAGGGGCTGGAGAGGAAGTTCATGAAGTCGTGCTGCTGGTAGTCCCACTTGGTGAGGAACGGGCCGCCGTAGGCGCCGAGAAACAGCAGCACCAGCAGAAACAGTCCGAACAGTGCGAGTCGGTTCCGGGCGAAGCGACGGACCGTCAGCCGCAGTCGTGAGGTGCGGGCCTTGGCGGCGCGGTCTTCGGATGCACCGGGCGGGACGGGGCCGGGGACCGGTTCGGTCGCGGGGGGCAGCTGGACGCTCATCGCGCGCTCTCCTGAGGGGCGGTGGGGGTGGGGGCCGGTCGGCGATGGGGTGCCTCCCAGCGGTAGCCGGGGTGGGGGCACCTCCCAGCGGTAGCTGAGGGAGTCAGCGGACCCGTACGCGCGGATCGAGCGCCGCGTACAGCAGGTCGGACAGCACCCCCGCGATCAGGACCAGTACGGCGGTGAACAGCCCCACCGTGGCAACGGAGTTGACGTCCTGCTTGTTGATCGAATCGACGAGCAGCTCGCCCATGCCGTGCCAGCCGAAGGTCTTCTCGGTGAAGGTCGCACCGGTGAAGAGCAGCACGATGTTGTAGACCAGCAGGGGCACGACGGGCAGGATCGCGGTCCGCAGCCCGTGCTTGACCAGCGCCGTTCGCCGGCGCAGCCCCTTGGCGCGGGCGGTGCGCAGGAAGTCACTGCCGAGGACGTCGAGCATGGTGGAGCGCTGGTAGCGGCTGTAGAGCGCGACCTGAAGGATGATCAGGGTGAGTGCCGGGAGCAGCATGTGCTGGCCGCGGTTGACGAGGGCGTCGAAGTTCCACTGCCCCGCGTACTGCGGGTCGTACTCACCGAGCACCTTGATGGTCTGCGAGCCGTCGTTCAGTGCGGTGGCGCCGATCTTCAGCGCGACGCCGATCACGAATACCGGCATCGCCAGCACGAAGAACGAGGCGAGGGTGGTGAACCGGTCGAAGAAGCGGTACTGGCGAATGGCGCCGAATGCGCCGAGCGCGACACCGCCGAGGGAGCCGACGAGGGTGGCGATCAGGAGCAGCCGGGTGGAGACGCCTACCCGGCGGCCGAAGTCGTCGTTGACGTCGTCACCTTCGATGGTCTTGCCGAGGTCACCGTGGACGACGCCCTCCGCCCAGTGTCCGAACCGGGACAGGATCGGGGTGTCCGGGTTCATGTTGTAGTCGTCGAGCGTCTTGGTGATCGACGACGCGGGCAGCGGTGGGTTACGGCCCTCGAACTTGGCGCGGGGGTTGAGGCTGAGCCCCGCCAGGAAGTAGGTGAGGGAAGCAGCGACGATCACCAGCACCAGGTAGTTCGCCAGCCTGCGCAGCAAATAGCGGCCCATGGTGATGTCTCTCCCTCGCGCGCACCGATTCAGCCAGGTGCAGCTGAGGTGGGGTCGGTACGGATCGAGCACATCTTTCATGTATTCAACACGTTTGTCGATAACGAGATGTTCACGGTGAGATAACGCTAACTAACCTGTCGACCAAGGACATTGTGCACGCTGCCTGCAAAATCGATGGCCGTTGCGGTCACACGCTTGGCATTCCCAGGCGCCGACCGCTCCCCGAGGTAGCGATACCCGATATCCGGACACCCCGCGAACGTGACGCGGAGGAAAGTCAGTTGACGAAGACTTTACGACAGCTGAGGCATCCAGAGCGTGCGAGGGGCCTTCGAAGGTCTGCGTACGCCGGTCCGTGCGGCCACGCGCCGAGCCCTCACATCGCGTCCGCCGTGACGCGGGCTCATGGGGTCCGTATCCGTGGGGCAGAGTGCGTCACAGGTCGAGGACGATGTCCTGGCGGGGCTGTGAGCAGCAGGTCAGGGCGTTGCTCTCGGCGGGTGGCGCGACGGGGGCGGGGTCGTAGCTGACGCTTCCTCCCAGGAGGCCGGTTTCGCAGGTGTGGCATACGCCGGTGCGACACGACCAGCGCACGGGCACGTCGCAGGCCTCGGCCATCTCCAGGAGCGTGCGGTACTCCGGTTTCCAGGGGACGGTGAGGCCGCTGCGCGCGAAGGACACCGCGGGGCCCGTTCCGGGGGCGCCGGCGGGCGGGTGCGGTGGGTGGGCCGGTGTGGGGGCGATGCCGGGGGTGACCGCGGGGCCGGCGCCGAAGACTTCCGTGTGGACCTGTTCGGGACGCAGTCCGATGCCGGTCAGGGCGTCGGTGAGGTCGTTCATGAAGGCGGTGGGGCCGCAGAGGTAGGCGTCGGCGTCGGCGGGCAGGCCGAGGCGGTCGAGGAGTGCGGCGGACAGGTGCCCGGCGTCGGTGTAGTCGGTGCCTTGCCGGTCCTCGGGCCGGGGGCGGCTGTAGCAGATGCGGGAATGACTGTGGGGCAGCCGTTTCAGCAGCTGCCTGCTCTCCTCGGCGAAGGCATGATCGTCACCGTTGCGTGTCCCGTGCAGCCACCACACATGCCGAGTCACCCGGGAATCCGCCAGCGCGCGCAGCATGGCCATGACCGGTGTGGCGCCCACCCCCGCCGAGGCGAGGATCACGGGCGCGGTTCCGGGGGCGAGGGTGAAGGTGCCGCGGGGTGCGGCGGCCTGCAGGGTGTCGCCGCTCCGGACCCCGGTGTGGATCCGGGTGCTGGCGGCGCCATGGGGCTCTTGTTTGACGCTGATGCGGTACTGGTCGCCGCCCGGCCGGCCGGACAGGGAGTAGCTGCGTACCAGCTCCGGTCCGTCCGCCTCGGGCTCCAGGCGCACGGTGAGGTACTGGCCGGGTGCGGCGGCGGGCAGCGGCGTACCGTCGGGGGCGGCCAGCCACAGGGAACGAATGCTCCGGCTCTCCCTCTCGATCCGTGCCACGGTGAGGGGGCGGAATCCGGCCCAGGCCGGCCCGGGGCCGGCATCCCCGGCATGCAGGCCAGCGTTGCCGGCGGCGCCCCCGGGTCCTCGGTCGGCCTGCTCCAGCAGCGCTCGGAAGGAGCCCTGCCATCCCGGGCTGAGCGCGTCGATGCGCAGCGCCTGCTCGATCCGGTCCCCGGTGCGCTCGGTCAGATACAGCAGACCGTCGACCTCGGTGACGGTCATCCGGCCGGGCCCCGTGGCGATTTTGACGATGTCCTGCCCGGCCTCCACTTCGCCTTCGGTGATGACCCGGAAGTAGAAGCCCGGCCGCTTGTGGGACACCAGGAGGGCCGGCATCCGGGCGTCATCCATCCGCAACCCCACCCGGTAGCAGGTCACCCGGGGCTGGCTCACCTCGAAGACGGCGTCCCCGATCCGGTAGTGGTCCCCGATGCACACCTCGTCGTCCGCCAGTCCCTCCACGGTGAAGTTCTCGCCGAACTGGCCGAGCACGAAATCGTCGCGCCCCAGTTCCCGCTGCCAGTAGCGGTAGGAGTCGAGCTGGTAGACCATCACCGCCCGCATCTCGCCGCCGTGCCCGGCGAGATCGCCTTGACCGTCACCGTCGATGTTCAGTCTCCGTACCATCCGGGGGCCGGTGACCGGGCTCTTCCAGATGCCCGTGTGCACCGTCCGCCCCTGCCAGGAGACGTCCTTGGGGAGACCCACGTTGACGGAGACGAGCCTGGCCACGACGTCCACCTCACGCGCTGACGGCCCCCACCTGTCCTTTCGATCGTAACCACGCCGGACCCGCAGGCGCTCGGTCACTCCCCCGCCCTCCTCACCCACGATGATGACGACGCCCACGGTGATGAGGCCCGGACCTGCCCTCGTCGCCACTGCCCGGGAGCCGGGACGACTCGTGCCCGTGCAGCGGCGCCGCCCGCCCTACCGCCTCCCCGGAAGCGCATCCTCCAGCTCGTCGATGCTGCCGGACATGAGGGCGGGGAGGTGCTCGGTGAGATGCTCGACCGGCCAGTCCCACCAGGCCACCGCCAGCAGACGGGCGATGTCCGCGTCGTCGAAGCGACGTCGGATGAGGCGGGCCGGATTGCCGCCGACGATCCCGTAGTCAGGGACGTCATCGACGACAACTGCCCCGGACGCGATGACCGCGCCGTGGCCGATGCGGACACCGGGCATCACCGTGGCCCGGTATCCGAACCAGACATCATTGCCGACCACGGTGTCGCCCCGGCCGGGCAGACCGGTGATCAGATCGAAGTGTGCGGCCCAGGAGCCGCCCATGATCGGGAAGGGGAACGTCGAAGGACCGTCCATACGGTGGTTGGCGCCGTTCATGAGGAACCGCACCCCCTCCCCCAATGCGCAGAACTTCCCGATGACCAGCTTCTCCGGCCCGTAGTGGTAGAGCACATTGCGGGTCTCGAAGGCAGTCGGATCGTCGGGATCGTCGTAGTAGGAGAACTCCCCGACCTCGATCAGCGGCGAGGTCACCAGCGGCTTCAGCAGCACCACTCGCGGCTGTTCGGGCATCGGATGCACCACGGTCGGATCGGCGGGCAGGGCAGGCACCATGGCGCTTCCTCACATCACAACGAGCGGCAGACGGACTCCCCATGATCGCAACCCGCTCCCGCAACGGGCCACGCATTTCCCCGCCGGTGCGGTCCCCCGCCGAAGCGGCCGTTTCCCGGTCAGTCCCCGCCCCCGGACGGCTGGAACGGGTGGAGGTAGAAGTGCTCGCTGCCGGCGCCGGAACCGGACTGCCGGTACGACTGGCTGAGATGGCCGTTGGCGAGGACCTTGGCGAAGAGCCCGGTGGCGCTGACGACGAACATGACGATATTCGGCCAGTGATAGACGGGATGGATGAGGTGGAGGTTCTGGGTGTCCCGTTGCCATCCGCCGGGGGCGGGCTCACCGTTGGCGCCGTGGCACGCCCAGACGTTCAGGTAGCTGCCGGGGTGCTGGGACGTCTGGCCGCCCTCCACGTCCACGCAGTACCGCCGCCCGTCCCGCCCGCGTTGGAAGCTTTCCATCCGGTACAGCGGCACACCGTTCACGGTCCGGAGATTCCGCAGGTGCCAGAGCTGGTTCGGGCCACCGTTGGGGCGGTAGATGTCAACGGGAACACCGTTGGCCACCTGGCCGCCCGCAACGTCGATGAGTTGCCGGTTGCCCTCGTTGCTGATGGTCAGGTCGACCGGCTGGGCGCCACCGCGCATGGCTGCGAAGCCGACGGGCCAGTGGTCGCTGTCGGTGTTCGACAGGACGGTGGCCTGCCAGTTCTCCGTGTGGACGCTGGAGACCAGGTAATCGAGCTCGCGGCCGCTGTCCTGGGTGCCCTGGCCGGGGTTGTAGAGGAAGGTATCCGCGGGCAGTCCCGCACCGTCGAGTTCCTGGGGCGTGCGGTTGAAGTCGCCCAGCACGGCCCAGTTCCAGGGACGCCGCCGGTCGGTGGCGACCCGCTGCGCCGCGTGGACCAGGGGCGCGGCATCCCCGCCGCCGCGCGCCGAGGCATGGATGGAGGCGAACAGTGTGTTGGAGCGGGTGGTGTAGACCCCGAGCAGTGGCCGGTAACCGCCGTTCTGCGTGGTGATCTGCAGGGCCTGATCGGCTCGGAACGAGGTGACCATGCCCAGATCCTGGCTGGTGGTCCGCAGGACGTACAGCCAGCGCTGATACCCGCCGAAGTCCCACCGGTACTCCGTCACACCACCGAGGTCGCGCTCACGGGTCATGCCGAACGGCAGTTGCAGCGGCACCTCCTGCAACGCCACCACATCGTGGGTGCTCGACAGCGTCTGGACGCGTGTCCAGCGAGAAGTGCCGCGCAGCATGTTCCACGTGGCGGGTCGGTGGTTGGCGGGGTTGTCGACCGCGTGCGCCGTCACGGGCGTCAACAGCAGTCCGGTGAAAGCAAGGATGAGCGTGGTCAATACGGCCACACTGCGCTTCCCTGAAGTGGTCCGTCTCATGCGGTGACGCTATCGGCGAATTACTGACCGCAACAGTCGGTTTCGACTCGCTCAGGCCTTTTCTTTCGGTCCGGAGCACGATGCCGCAGCCCCGCTTCCGACCCGCTGTCCCACGGAGTTCCCCGCGCGACAGCATTCCGGTTCCCGAGCCTTTTACCGCAGCGCGCACCTCGTGGTCCAGGGCATCTCCGAGACCCGCCGTAAACGGACCCGGACACTCCCGGGCGATTTCCCGCCATTGGCGTCCGGAACCATCCCGAAGGGCCATGGGTGCGGTAGGAAAGGGGCCGGTCCGCGGAACTTCCCAACCGGTACCGGAGGAAGAGGAAGTGGATGAAGGACATGGACGGTACGCGCCCGGGGTTCGGCCGGCCGCACCGGCAGCGCGGCCGGGTGGCGCCCGGCAGCGGTACCGGGAACCGGAGCCGCGGTCCGCTCTGGACGGCACGGCTCACTCTCGGCCGGGTGACGCACCGGGCCCGACGTCCGGCCCACCCTGCGGACACACCTGGAGCCTCCGGCCGCGGACCGATGGGAATCGCCCGGATACCCCGGGCACCGATTTTCCTGACCTCCCGCGCTGATTCCTGAAAACTCCCGCAAGCTACGGGAGACTCCGCCAGGTCACGGGGCATCCTGGGAAGTCACCATCGGAATTCCGGCATGTCATGGACCGTACGGGAAACATCCAAGGCGGTGCGGGGAGAGCTATTCGTGCCGCGCAGCCGTGATGGCTGGCGATCGAATTCCGCATTTCCCGGGTACACCGCCGGGACTGCTCTACTCCGGCGCTTCCGGATCCTTTCAGGTGTTCACCAACTCTTGCCCATGGCAAGGGGGGTCATTCCAGCGTTGACGGAGGTGACTCCAGTTTTGACGGGGTCATTCCAGTGTTCTCGGAAACGGAGAAGATGATGCGAAGACACATCCGTGCCGCGGTGGCGGTGGTCGCGACCGCGCTCCTCACCCCCCTGCTGACGGCGAGCCCGGCGCCGGCCTCGCCGGCCCGGTCCACCGACGGCGCCCGCAAACCCGCTGACTGCCGCCCCGCCCTCCAGGTCCTGGGCTCCCTGCCCGGTCCAGGAGGCAGCCAGGTCAAGGGACTCGGACCGAAGGCCCTGGCAGTGGGAGCATCGCGCGGCCTGCCCGTGTACTGGACCGGCACTCGGGTACACCGCGTACCGCTGCCCGCCGGATTCACCGGCGGTGAGGTCGCGGCCGTCAACGCGAAGGGGCTGATGGTCGGCTCTCTGCACCACGCGGACCGGACCGCCGCCTTCAGCTTCCGCGCCGGGGCCCGCAGGGTGACCCTGCTGCCGGAAGGGGCCCATGCGGCGGACGTCAACGACCGGGGTCTGATTGTCGGTGACGGGCTCAAGGGCGGCGCCCTCATCGGTCTCGAATGGGACGGCGCCCGGATCCACCGCCGGCTCGCGCCGCCGGCCGGGTACTCGCTCACCTCGGTGACCGCCCTCAACAACGCCGGGCAGATCGCCGGTTCCGGCGAGGCCGTCAAGGGCGACGAGTCGTGGTCGGCGGGCTTCTTCTGGTCCGCCCGGAGCGGCGCCGCGGCCGTACCGCTCCAGCCGTTCTGGCCCTCGGAACTCCCCTACGACTACTGGTACCCGCGGGACATCGACCGCGCCGGACGGATCGTGGGCACTCACGACTACATACACCTGGACACCCGGACCCCCGCCCAGTGGCTTCCGCCGTACGCGACCAGGAACGAACCGGGGCTGCTCGGGGAGCGCACCAGCGGCACCTTCGAGGCCATCAGCCCCACCACCAACGTAAGTGTGGGCACCGCTATGGACAGCCACATGGACGGGCCGTTCCCTCCGGAGACGGCGCCGCCGGAGCAGGCCCAGATATGGCCGGGCACCGGACCCCTGCTGGCGCTGCCCCGGCTCTCCACGAAGGGCGCCTCCCAGGCGTACGCCGTCAGCGACGACCAGCGCGTCGGCGGCTCCGCGGCCGACGCCGCGTCGACCCCCCGTGCGGTCGTCTGGACCTGCGCCCTGCGGCAGGCATACCGGCCCTGACCTCGTTCCACGGCCGGCAGGGCACGGAGGCGTACTCGCCCCGGCGCCATGTGCGCAACGGCACCGGTCACTGGACCGGCCCCACCCGTCCGGGACAGGGCGGGGACAGGGCAGGGACAGGGACGAGGCCCGGGTCGCCGGCCCCGCGGTCGTCCTCGTCCGCGGCAACGCGAAGCACCCGGTGCGGGACATGAGTGCGGCCGGGCAGAAGGACCCGCGCTACCGTCCTCCGCGGGCCTTCGCCCGACCGCTCTCGATCAGCAGGTGCCGGGGGCCGCGCAGTACGGGGCTGCGCCGGTAGGGCGGCGGATCCTCGACCAGCCGGGGGTGGTCGAGGTGCTGGATGAGCTCGTCCAGCGCGATCTGCGCCTCCAGACGGGCCAACGGCGCGCCGAAGCAGCTGTGGATGCCGCTGCCGAAGCCGAGGTGCTGGTGGTCCTCGCGAGTCGGATCGAAGCGGTCGGGGTCAGGGAACCGCCGGGGGTCGCGGTTGCCGGAGGCGAGCATCAGGATGAGGGGCGCGCCCTTGGGGATGGTGACGCCCGCGACCTCGATGTCGGCCAACGGCGTGCGCTGGGGGAGCATCTGGACAGGTGGCTCGTAGCGCAGCAGTTCCTCGACCGCTCGGGGCACCCATGCGGGTTCGCTGCGCAGGCGGGCCAGCTCGTCCGGGTGGCGCAGCAGCGTGAGGACACCGTTGGTGATCAGGTTGACGGTTGTTTCGTGACCGGCGATGAGCAGCAGTACGGACGTGGTCATGATTTCGAGCGGGGTGAGCTGCCCCTCGGAGCTGTCGCCGCTGACGAATGCGGAGAGCATGTCGTCGGACGGGTGGGCACGGCGCTTCTCGGCGAGTTCGCCGAGATACAGACCCATCGCCTTCCGGGCCGCCACGGCCGCGCGCGGACGCTCGGCCGGGTCTTCCCCCGGCGTGGGGTCGATGCCGGCGACGATCGCGTCCGACCACTCACGGAACTGCGGCTCGTCCTCGATCGGCACGCCCAGGAGCCGGCAGATCACGGTAACGGGCAGCGGATAGGCGAAGTCGTCGACGACGTCGATCCGGTCCTTTCCCGTGAAGGCGCCGATGAGGTCCTTGACGATCCTGGTGATGGCGCCGTGCATGCCCTCGATCCGGTCCGGCGTGTGGGGCGGGCCGAAGGAGCGCATCGCCAGGCCGCGCAGCCGGTGGTGTTCGGGGTCGTCGAGTCCGATGAAGGCCGGCGGGAGCCCTTCCTGAGCGACGTCGGTCTCGTCCGGGACGGTGCGGTTGCGCCGGTCCGAGCTGATCCGCGGGTCGTGCAGCAGAGCTTCGATCTCGTCGTAGGTCCCGACCAGGTAGCTGCCGTCCTCCTGCCGTACCACCCCCTCTTCGCGCAGCTCGGCGTAGAGCGGATAGGGGTTGGCACGGTTGGCGTAGTCGGTGATCCGGTGGAACAGGTTGTCCGCAGCCATGCGCGGGGGCTCCTCATCGCTAGGGAGTGGCGGTGGTCTCAGCGGGCCGGTTGCACCACGGTCAGGCGGCGGTCCGGCAGATGGCCGGTGAGGGCGACGGTCGGTCCGTGCGACAACATCTTCGGGTCCGGTACGTCGGAGGGGACGGGCTCCGGGGACTCGCGCCGGTCGGCGGCGCCCGGCGCGGGCGGAAACGGCGCCGCCGTCTCGATCAGCCGCCGGTAATACTCCAGCGACTTGGCCTGGTTCACGCTCACCGCCGCCGTGACGCGCCCCCGGTAGCCGTAGACGGCGACCAGCCGGGCGTCCTTCAGGGATCCCTGGGCAATGACCACCTGGTCGGAGAAGGTGGGCACGCCGACCGACTTGATGTTGAGGCCGAACTGACCGGACCAGAAAGCCGGTACCGACAGATGCGGACGTCTGCGCGGCCCCGGACTGACCATGTTGTGGGCCGCCACCTCCGCCTGGGCGACCGCATTGCCCCAGTGCTCCAGGGAGAGCAGCTGATACTCGAACAGCGGGTGCGGGAACCGGGCCACATCGCCGGCCGCGAAGATGTCGTCGGTGACGATCCCGTACATGTCGAAGGCCCGGCACCCCGCGTCGCAGGTCACTCCCCGCGGGCCCGCGGCGAGCCCCGACTCGGCCAGCCACTCGGTGTTGCGGACCGCGCCGAGGGCCACCACGGCGACATCGGCATCGATCCTCGTGCCGTCGGAGAACTGTGCCCCGGTGAGCCGGCCGTCGCCCTCCAACGCGGTGACCGTCACCCCGCAGCGCAGATCGACGCCATGGGCTCGCTGCAGCTTCGCGGCCAGCGCGCCCAGCGTTCCGCCGAGCGCACCGACCAGAGGCGCCGGGCCCCGCTCCGCGACCGTCACCGCAAGACCGCGCTCCCGGCAGGCTGAGGCGATCTCCGAACCGGTGAAGCCAGCACCGACGACCAGAACCCGTCGCGGTCCGGCGTCAAGACGTTCCGCGAGACGGCCCGCGTCCTCGCTGGTGCGCAGGGTGAACACCCCGTCCAGGGCGGCCTCGGCGGGTTTCGGCCAGGGCCGGGCACGGGTTCCGGTCGCGATCAGCAGCCGGTCGAAGGGCACCTGCTCGCCGTCGGCGAGGAGGACCTGTTTGCCCACCGGATCGAGTCCGGTGGCGCGCACACCCAGTTTCCAGCGCGCGTCCACCTCGCAGCGCTGCGGCAGCCCGGTCCGGTCCGCCGGAGCCATTCCGAGCAGCACCTGCTTGGACAACGGAGGCCTGTCATAGGGGGGATGCGGTTCCTCCCCGATCAGGGTCAGCGTCCCGGTGAACCCCTCCTCGCGCAGCGTCTCGGCGGCCCGCAGCCCCGCGAGCGACGCACCGACGACAACGATGCGGCCGTCGCGTCGTTCACCGTCCACCGGCGCCCGCCTCCTCGCCCACGACGATCGCCTGCACCGGACATGCCGCGGCGGCGCGAAGGACGCGTTCCTGCTGGTCATCCGGGACGGCCGGGGTGTACAACAGGGCCTCCTCGCCATGCATCGTGAACACGCGGGGGGCGAGGAAGGCGCACTGCGCATAGCCCTGGCACCGATTGAGATCCACGACGACGTTCATCCCGCGCCACTCCTCCCACCGCCACACCCGTCGTCTCCGTCCTACAACCGGTCATGGTGCGGCGCACGCGGTACTGGGCCGTCCGGGGTTACGGGGTCAGTGGCCACCGTGACCCGTGCATCCGCACGCCGGCCGTACCGCACCCGACGCCGGGACAACGTCACTCCCCTCACTCCCCTCACTCGGGCACCGCACACCGATGCTGCCGCGTCACGGTGTCGCTCCCCACCCGCAGACGGATGCCGAGACCATGACAGAATCAGCGGAGGAAAGACTCAAAGGAGTGACAACCGGACGGAGTTCAGCCCCGCTGTCAACAGAGCGAGGAGCCGCAATCACGGCCCGTATGGCTCATTCAAGTCCCATTTCTTGACTGGCACGGACGGGTTGGACACCATCCGAACACCCGTTGATGGTGGGCTCGTTGGGCCGCGAAGCCGACAGCGGATGCCATGCGTACGGGGATAAAACGGAGCACGGCCGGGTTAATTGCGGAGCGAGATGAGTAACATCCAGCCAACCGCAGATCGATCAGGCAAGAGAGAGCAGGCTGATTCATGTCAGACTCGGAATTCGCTGTGCAGGTGACTGCCAAGCTGAAGAGCATCGCGAAGGAGATCGACGAGCTGCAGAAGCTCCGGACGAAACTGGAGGACCTGCAGCAGCACCTCGGAACGGCTCCCGGGAAAGCAGAAACTGTCACACCGCAGCCCGTGGAGGCCGACGCCGCGATGACGAAGCCGGTCACCACACCGGTGGACAAGCCGGTGACCGTGCCCGCGGCACGGCGCGCGAAACCTGCCGCGCCGAAGGTCAAGCCGGCGAAGAAGCCCCCGGCCAAGGCGGCGGGCAGCGTGAAGAAGGCACGCAAGGCCACCCCGGCCCGGGGCAAGGCCCGGCAGCGGAACGCCACCCGCGTCGACCGCGTTCTCGGACTGCTCGACGAGCAGCCGCGGACGGTGACGGAGCTGACGAAGCTGCTCGCGCAGGAACACCCGGACCACACGGCACCGGAGACCGCCGTGCGCAACACCCTGGAGACCTCGCTCGTCGCCAAGGGGCTGGCGCACCGCAGCAAGCAGGGAAGGAGCGTCTTCTACTCCCTGCCCGCCGCGACTCCCGAGGCCGGCACCGAGACCCGGGAAGCCGATGCCGCGGACGCCACCGAGGAGGCCGCGACCGCCCGCGCCTGACCGGATTCCCGCTCCCGTCTGCGGACGCTGCCCTTCGCCGTCAGCAGACGGGGGGGGCGGGCGGCACGGTGGGGCCGGGTGGACCGAGGGGCGGGCGGCACCGGCCCGGCGCCGCCGTGGGAGCCACCCTGGCAATCAGGTGGCCGGGCTTCTGAGACGATGAAGATCGACAAGAAGCCCTGCAGTGCGAGCGAGCTGTCCGGCGGCCGAGACAGCGTCGCGGCCCGTTAGGGGGTCATATCACCGCAAACACGGTGCTGACGCCGTCGGTGAGGGCAGTCACGAAGGGGCGGCACGGCCGAGTCTTGACGAACTGGCCCTGCCCGATCTTGACTGCCAGGGTCCCACCGCCGCAGGGCCCCCACCAGGGGTGTTGCCCCCCTTACCGAAGGTCACGAACATGACGGTTGACGCCACCGCCGCCACCGAAGTTGATGCCGCCGCCGAAGTCGGACGGTTCCTGCTCGGCGACGCCTTCCCCTGCCTGGCCGGCCGCTCGGCCTGGCGACAAGGTGGCATCATCCACCGCCATTACACATGGTTCGGGGATGACGAGGCGGCCCGGCAGATGGCGGCTGATCTCCAGACGTATGTGGAGGCGGTGGACTGGGCCGCCAAGCCCTTCACGAGCTTCGTGGCCACCTTCTCGGGCCCCCTGAACGTGTCGGAGATCGAGTTCGAGGCGCTGATGTGGCAGCAGCTGCAGGCTGTCCACGATCATGACAGCCTCTCGCACCCCTGGGCCGACGGCTACGACCGCGACCCGTCCTCCGGCGCCTTCGCGTACAGCGTCGCCGGGCATCCGTTCTTCGTGATCGGACTGCACGAAACGCACAGCCGCATCGGCCGCCGCCCGCCCTTCCCGATGCTCGCCTTCAACTCCCACGCACAGTTCGACCGAATAAAGGCCGCCGGGCTGTGGGACCGCCTGCAGGAGAAGATCCGCAAGCAGGACATCGAGCTGCAGGGCAACATCAACCCCAACCTGGTGGAGTACGAGCAGCTCTCCGAGGCCCGGCGCTACTCGGGCCGGCGCAAACCGGCCGACTGGGCCTGCCCCTTCTCCGCTCGGGTGTGAGGGAACTTCATCGGGCCGGGAGCGGTTCGCGCCTCTGACCGGCCCGCCGCCGGGAACCTGCTCCGCCCCCGCAATCGCCGAGATACGTGTACGGACGGCACCCGGCCCTTTTGCAGGTGCGGACGAGGGGACCGGCGCCCTCCCCGTACGGCTCACCCGGCCACGGGAAGGCGTCACGGCGCGCTCAGACGGCCGGCCGTCCCGCGATCCGCTCCTGCCCCGTGCCGGTCCCGCTGCCGGTGCCGGTGCCGGTGCCTCCGATGCCGTAACGGGCCAGCTGACGGTCGTGGAGACGGCTGAGGAGCAGCAGCGAGACGATCGCTCCGAGCAGGGCGCAGGCCATGTCCCACTGGGTGTCCCACTGGTCCCCCTGCGTGGCGAGGAACGCGTCGGCCGCGGCGCCGCCGGCCAGCGCGGTCCACCACTCGATCAACTCGAAGAACGCGCTGAAGGCGAGGCATGCGCAGACGGTCAGCGGGGCGAGCCACTTGCTGCCGCGCAGCGGGGAGGTGCGGACCAGGAGTTCACGGACCAGGATGGCGGGCACGAAGCCCTGCGCCAGATGTCCGATGCGGTCGTAGGGATTGCGGGAGAGGCCCAGGACGTTCTCCAGCCAGTGTCCCAAGGGGACCTCGGCGTAGGTGTAGTGGCCGCCGACGATCAGTATCAGTGCATGCACGGCGAGCAGGCAGCACAGGAGCGGACTGAGCGGAAAGCGCCGCCACACCGCGACCAGCAGCGGCAGGCCGACGAACACCCAGCAGGTCTCCATCATCCATGTGGCACGGTCATGGGGCTGCAGGCCCGACAGCGCCAGGGCGTCGAGCACCGCCACGGCCAGGGCCGGGGGGAGCGTGCGGGATATGGTCATGGCCTTCACGGATCAGCCTCAAAGACGTCGGGTACGGGTCGGGTACGGCTCTGACGGCGCCGCCACCGGGCGGACGGACCGGCCCCGGTCACCCGGCGTATGCCCGGGTGGAGCCGCGGCAACGCCGCACAGCGGAACGAACACTCCGCCGCGCGTGGTCCTCCACCTCAGCGTCACGGCCGCCTCGGGACGATGTCATGAGTACCGCTACTCAGATGCCTCTCCCCTGGCCGGGCTCCTCATGGCCCGGGATGGCCCGGGATGGCCCCGGATGGCCCGGAGACGAGGCATAAAGGGCGGTCGAGCAGGAAGCACGCAGAGAGTGCAGTTTGCTGTCACATGATGTGACACCCGGGTTGAGCTGGCTGTTCGCTGTGCCGCGTGGATGAGGTGAGTGACCCTCGGGTGGGGTTCCTGCGCTCGGATGTGGAGCGGTTCTGCCGGGAGTTGGACGGGCTGGCGCCGGCGTTGCGGATGCGGCTGCTGGAGGAGCTGCGGAGCGCGCTGGTGGGCGCGTTGGACGAGGCCCGGTGGTAGTAGCGGGCGAGGAAGGCGGAGCGGTCCAGGCGGCCGATCTGCACGACCGCGCGGCCCAGCGGGCTGGGGCGGCCCTGGCCTGCAAGGACGGGCAGGATCTGGGAGGCGCGGACGGTCCCCTCGCGTAAGGAGCCCGCCAGACACAGCAGGTCGTCCCAGTTTCGATGATGGTCCGCTTGCGGATGCGGCCGGTGGTCAGCGGGTTGAGCGGGCCGTAGTCGGCCGTCGGGTCGGCGCGTTAGAGCAAGGTGTGCCCGGCGTCCGCAAGGCGCGGGGAGAACTGGTAGCCCAGGAGCCGGAACAGCCCGAAGATCATTTCTGAGGCGCCTGCGGTGTCCGTGGCGATCTCGGTGGGGTTCAGCGAGGTGGGCTGGTCGAGGATGCCGTCGAGCAGGTACAGGCCGTCGCGGCGGGTGCCGGGGATGACGATGTGGTTGAAGCCGCTGTACTGGTCCGACAGGTAGTTGTGGAGCGTGATGCCGCGTGCGGCGAAGTACTTCGGGTCCGGGCCGGAGTTGAGGACTCGCAACGGGGTGGCGAAGCGCAGGCCGTCGGCGGAGGCGAGTTCGCCGCCGCCCCAGTATCCGATGATGGGCAAGGTGGCCTGGTGGTCGACGAGGACGGCGTTGGCGAGGCGGAGGGTTTTGGCGCGCAGGTAGTTCTGCTCGACCCAGAACAGCTGGTCGCGGGAGCGGCCGGGCTCGTCCTCGGAGACCATCGCCTGAACCCCGATGTTGCACGCCTCGGCTACAAGCACCGCTGCGAGCGATACGACGAGGTGTTCGGCGCGGCTGCCGGCCTCGGAGACGTGGGGGGGCTGGAGTTAGCGCGAATGGCATGCCTTGAGGTAGCTGAGGAAGGACGCCTGTACGCCCGTGACATGTGTTTCGTGGAGCAGCGCGCTGGAGACGTCTTGCGACCGCCCTTGGGCATGCAGCTCTTCTACTACTGCCAGCACGTGGCGTGCGACTCCGCGGTACAGAGCGATCTCACCTAGCAGTTCGGCTTGGTTGAGTGTGACGTGCAGCCGTGGAGCGTCGGCGTCCGTGCGGCGCTCCGGAAGCTTGCGAACCAGCTCGAAGACTTGGCTGTCCGGCCCCGTGACGCCAGGACTCCCCGCGCCGACGGTCGCGAACGGAGTCGCTTCGCTGAGCCATGCGTAGAGAGCAAACAGACCCCCGTAGGAGTAGCCGAACAGGCCATGACCCGTGTCGCTGACGTGGAACTGTGCCTGCAGCCGTGGGTGCAGCTCCTTGGTGAGGAAGTCGAGAAACACGTCGGCGTGAGTGTCCGCGAGCTCCTGGAGGTAGGCGTCCATCTGCTCTTGAGTCATCGCGCCCGCATCACGAGCCGTCTCCAGGGCCCCCACAAATTCGCTGCTGACCGGATCGCATGGTGGCACGAGATCGCGGTTGCGCAGCCGAGCCCAGTCCGACGCCTCCTCACCGGCATAACCGACGCTCACCTGGATGTATGGCGCGACCGACAGGTACGGATCCGCTTGAGTCACGATGAGCGGCGCTGTGAGCCCCACGGCGAAATTGCCGTCCATCACGTAGATGAGCGGCAGCGAATCGCTTGAGTCGGCATAGCCGGGGGGCGTGGTGACCCACACGCCATAGCGATGCCCTGACTCTGCTGTGACTTCGAGGTACTCCGTATCGGGCAGACAGCCGTGCAACATGCCGCTCATCGAATGTCCTTCGCAACGAGGCCGCCCTTGACAACGAGGCCAGCCATGTCTGGGTCGGCGAACGCCTTGGCTTCCTGGAGAGGGTCGCGCCGCCAAGCGGCCAAGTCGGCCTGCATGCCGACGCGGATCAGGCCCAGGGTCTCGCCGAGGCCGAGGATGTTTGCGTTGACGCTGGTCGCGGACACCAGGGCCTGCATGGGTGCGCGGTGCTTGGCGGCCAGGTTTGCTGGCAGAACCGCTCCACATCCGAGCGCAGGAACCCCACCCGCGGGTCACTCACCTCATCCACGCGGCACAGTGAACAGCCAGTTCAACCCGGGTGTCAAATCATATGACACCAAACTGCACTCTGTTCCTACTCGACCCCCTAAGGCCGACCGGCAAATGGATCACTTGAGGCGTCGGGTGGTGGGTCGGCCGTCCCAGCGGTAGCGGCTCGTTGCTCGGCGGATCAGTATGCGGAGGGTGACGAGGGCGGCGGCGAGGTAGAGGTAGAAGTCCACGACGCTGCCACTTCTGTCCGTGCAGCGCCGCAGCTTGCCGTAGTCGTTCATCCACGAGTGGGTGCGCTCGACCACCCAGCGCTTACCGGCCTGGATCGGCGCGGGCACTCCTTTGCACGCGATCTCAGCGGTGAATCCCAACTCGGCTATCAGCGCACGAGACTTGGCGCTGTCGTAGCCACGATCGAGGTTGATGTTGACCGTCTCTGGCATTTCGCCGACCTGTGCTTTCGCCGCATCCAGCGTGGGGCCGAGCAGGGGCGAGTCGTGTCGGTTGGCCCCGTCGGAGACGATCCCGAGCGGGACACCGCAGGCGTCGGAGGCGACCGAGCGTTTCAG
>NZ_JBSHBP010000066.1:0-43207 GCF_053612065.1 Streptomyces sp. NPDC054765
CGCCCCGGGGGAGACCGGGGCGGGCCGCCGTCGTCTGCGTCGCCATGGATGAGACATTGATGTCTCATTCGGGTATCGTATGTCTCATGGCTGTGGATCGTGAACGGGTACTGAAGGAAGCCGCCGCGTTGCTCACGCGCCGGGCGTCGACGCCGATGGACGAGATCGCTCGCGCCGCGGGCATCAGCCGCGCGACCCTGCATCGGCACTTCGCCGGACGGGACGCCCTGATCAGGGCGCTGGAGGAGCACGGCATCGCACAGTTCGGGCAGGCGATGGACGCCGCGCGGCTGGAGGACGGGGACGCCGCCGGCGCACTGGGCCGGCTGATCGCCGAGGCCGAACCGGTCGCGGCCGTCCTGGCCTTCCTCTTCACCGAGAACCAGCTCTTCGAGGACGGCGAGATCAACGCCGGCTGGACGGAGCTGGACGCCCGTATCTCCGCGCTCTTCCGCCGCGGCCAGGAAGAGGGCGACTTCCGGATCGATCTGAGCGCCGCCTGGCTCACCGAGGCCTTCTACGGCCTGATCGGCGCCGGCGCCTGGGCCGTGTACGAAGGGCGGGTCGCCCGCAACGACCTCCACCACTCGATCGCCGAGCTGCTGCTCGGCGGCATCCGACGGAGCATGGAGAAATGACCGAGACCATAGCGTCAGGACCGGCCGGTTCGGCCCATGTGGACGACCAGCCCCGCCCCGGCCGCTGGCTCGCGCTCGCCGTCCTCGTCCTGGCCGTGCTGCTGGTCGGCGTCGACGCCACGGTCCTCGGCCTCGCCACCCCCTTCCTGAGCGAAGACCTCCGCCCGTCCGGGACGCAGCTGCTGTGGATCGGTGACATCTACTCCTTCGTCATCGCCGGCCTGCTGGTCTCCATGGGCAGTCTCGGCGACCGCATCGGCCGCAAGAAGCTGCTGCTGATCGGCTCCGTCGGCTTCGGCGCGATGTCGGTGCTCGCCGCGTACGCCACCACCCCGGAGATGATGATCGCCGCCCGTGCGCTGCAGGGCGTGGCCGGTGCCACGCTGATGCCGGCCACCCTCGCGCTGATCCGCAATCTCTTCCACGACCCCAGGGAACGCAGCCTCGCCATCGGCATCTGGGGCGCGATGGCCTCGGCCGGTATGGCCGTGGGGCCGGTCCTCGGCGGTTTTCTGCTGGGGCACTTCTGGTGGGGGTCGGTCTTCCTGATCAACCTGCCGGTGATGGCGCTGCTGGTGGCGGTCGGCGCCCGGGTCATCCCGGAGTCGCGCAACCCGGACCCCGGTCCGTGGGACATCCCCAGCGTCGTGCTGGCCCTGGTGGGCATCGTCGCCGTCGTCTACGCCATCAAGGAAGCGGCGGTGGAGGGCTACCGCTGGGACATCGCGCTGGCGGCCGTCCTCGGCGCACTGGCACTGATCGTGTTCGTCCGCCGGCAGCTCACCCTCGCCTCGCCGCTGCTGAACATGAAGCTCTTTCACCACCGGGGATTCTCCGGCGCGGTGCTGGCCGATCTGCTGACCATCCTCGGCCTGTCCGGCCTGGTCTTCTTCCTCTCCCAGTTCCTCCAGATGGTGCAGCTGCGCTCACCGCTGAACGCCGGGCTCACCGAACTCCCGGCCGCGGTCGGCGCGGTGGGCGCCGGGCTGGCCGCCGGCTGGGTCGCCCGGAAGCTGTCCGTACGGCTCGTGGTGGCCGGCGGCCTCGCCATGGTCGGAATCGCGCTCGTCGGCTGCACCACCCTGCACGGCGACACCGGCACCGCGGCGCTGTGCGTGATCCTCTTCGTCGTCGGCGTCGGCGCGGGCTTCTCGTTCACCGTCACCGCCGATGTGATCCTCTCCAGCGTCCCCAAGGAGGAGGCGGGCGCCGCCTCCGCGGTCTCCGAGACGGCCTACGAACTGGGCGCCGCGCTCGGCATCGCCCTGCTCGGCTCCATCGTCACCAGCATCTACCGGGGCTTCGCCGCCCCGCCGGGGGTCCCCGCGCCGGTCGCGGACGCCGCCCGCGAATCGCTCGGCGGCGCCTTCGAGGCGGCCCGCCAGCTCCCCGCCGACCAGGCCGCGGCGCTGGTGAAGGCCGCTCAGCACTCCTTCGTCGAGGGGGTGGACGCGGCGGCCGGGGTGGGCGCGGCGGTCCTGCTGTCCGCCGCGGTGGCCGCCTGGTTCCTGCTGCGCGGCCAGGAGCTGGCGAACAGCCCGGCCCCGGCGCACGCCCCGGCGCTGTCCACGGCCGGCCCGGAGGCGGGCCAGGGCGCCGGCCCGGCCGCCGGCGGCGCCGCCGATCGCCCGTAACGCCGTACGGCCTGTCCGCCGGACGGCGGGCACACACCACGCCCCAGGGCGTGTCCAGTGGATCACGGTGCCGTGCACCCGCCATGATCCACAGGACACGCCCTGGGGGCGACTGTCCCTCGCCCGTTCACGCCCGGTACGCGTTCTGGTGACCGGCCGTCCCGCGCGGCTTGTTTGACTCTCCCGTCGTCCCCCTACGGACGGCCCGCTCAGGAGAGTGACGCAGTGCGCGACATCGGACGACGCTCCTTCTTGACCGCAGCGGGGGCCCTGGCCACCGCGAGCGCCATCGGCAGCAACGCCTACGCCACCGGCCACGCCCGCGACGCGGCCACCGCCGACGAATACGTCGACGTCCAGCTCCTCAACATCACCGATCTGCACGGCTATCTGCAGGGCGCCCCGGGCGCCAACTCCGTCATCACCGGCGCCGGCGGAAAGGAGTACACCGTCGGCGGCGTGGCCTATATGGCCGCCCACCTGGAACGGCTGAGAGACGGCCGCAGCAACTCGCTCTTCTTCGCCCCCGGTGACCTCTTCTCCGGCTGGGAGTTCGACGCCTCCTCCTTCGCCGACGAGCCCACCATCGAAGCGCTCAACGCCATGGGCCTGGACTTCGCCTCGGCCGGCAACCACGAGTTCGACAAGTCGGCGACCTACCTGACCTCGCACATGGAGGACGGCGACGCCTTCCCGGTCGTGGGACGCGACGACGACTTCAAGGACTCCACCGGGCGCCGCTTCGAGGGCGCGAAGTTCCCCTACTACAGCGCCAACATGGTGTGGCACGCGACCGGCAAGGCGGTACTCCCGCCGTACAACATCGAGTACGTGGACGCCGGCCGCGGCCGTCGGCTGGCGATCGGCTTCATCCATCTGACCGCCATCGGCACCGAGTCCTTCCCCGGCTCCTACCAGCCGGGTCTGCGCACCCTGGACGAGCTGGAGACCGCCAACCGCTGTGCCGCGGAGCTCAAGTCACGCGGCGTCCATGCGATCGTGCTCAGCATGCACGACGGCGCGGTGGCCGGCAGCGACTTCTCCAGCGGCAAGAACCCCTCGGGCCCCGCGTACGAACTCGCGCTGCGCGCCTCGCCCGACATCGATGCCATCGTCACCGGCCACTGGCACTGCGCCTTCACGATGATGCTGCCCGACCCCAACGGCGACCCCCGCCCCTTCGTCGAGGCGGGCTGCTACGGCCAGATCATCAACGAGATCAATCTGCGCCTCGACCCCGACACCGGATCGGTGGTCCGGGAGCTGACCACCTCCGTGAACCACCCCAACACCCGCGAGGTGACGCCGGACCCGGAGCTGCGCTCGATCGCCGGCTACTGGGCGGACTACGCCACCCGGCGCGCCCGCAGCCGGATCGGCACCCAGACCGCCTCCTTCACCCGGCGGCGCAACACCGTGGGGGAGTCCACCATGGGCAACCTCGTCGCCGACTGGGCCCTGTGGGCCGGCCGGCAGCCGCACGGACCGATGGACGACCCCGCCGAGCACCCCAACACCCCCGCGGACCTGGCCGTCATTGCGGTCGCGCCACGCGTCGGCCAGACGGTGATCGCCGGTGATCTGATCCGCGACGAGGAGACGGACGGCACCGTCACCTTCGCGCAGGCCTGGAACTCCGTGGGCTTCGGCGACCCGATCCTGACCGTCACGGTCACCGGCCGGCAGATCCATGACGCGCTGGAGGAGCAGTGGGCGCCGACCGCCGGCGGCGGCCTCGGCTTCTCACCGCTGGCCGTGTCCGGCAACGTCCGCTACACCTTCGACGCCGCGGGCCCGGTCGGCCGGCGGATCGATCCCGCCGAGGTGTTCATCGACGGCACCGCACTCAGCCTCACCCGCAGCTACCGCCTCGCCGCCCCCTCCTACACCCTCATCAACCAGGACGGCTTCAGCGCCTTCACCGGATTCACCGCACCGGTCCGGCACACCCGCGACTTCGAGAGCTTCATCGCCTTCGTCCGCGCCAAGAAGCAGCTGAAGCCCGCCCGGTTGACCCGGGTGGCGGCCAAGAACACGCAGGTGCCCGGCGCCCGCACCGGCACCCTCACCCAGCGTCAGCAGCTGCTCCGGGCCGATGGCAGCGTGGTACCGCGGCCCGAGGCGGCGCTGCGTACGGCGCTGGCCGGCGGCGCCGAGGGCCAGCGCGCCCCCGGCGGCTTCCGGGTGCCCTGCTGAGGCGACGCGCAAGCGCAGCACGCACGACGGGCCCGTCCGGGATACGGAGGGGCCCGTCGTGCGTGCACCGGCCGGGCGGTCAGGCGGCCCGTGCCTTCGTGGCGTAGATGTCGACGTACTCCTGGCCGGACAGCTCCATGACGTCGCTCATCACCTCGTCGGTGACGGCCCGCAGCACATAGCGGTCGCGGTCCATGCCGTCGTAGCGGGAGAAGTCCAGCGACTCGCCGAAGCGCACCGTCACCGGGGCGAGGCGCGGGCGGCCCTTCCCGCCGGGCTGCACCTTGTCGGTGCCGATCATCGCGAACGGGACGACCGGCGCGCCGGTCATCAGGGTCAGCCGGGCGATGCCCGTACGGCCGCGGTAGAGGCGGCCGTCGGGGGAGCGGGTGCCCTCCGGGTAGATGCCGAAGACGCTGCCCTCCTCCAGGATCCGACGACCGGTCATCAGCGCCGCGACCCCGCCGTGCCCGCCGTCGCGGTCCACCGGGATCATGCCGGAGCTGGAGAAGAACCAGGCCATCAGCCGGCCCTTGACGCCCTTGCCGGTGACGTACTCGTCCTTGCCGATGAAGTACACCGGGCGCTTGACGACCAGGCTCAGGAACAGCGAGTCGATGAAGGTGACGTGATTGCCGGCCAGGATCACCGGCCCGGTCGCCGGAATGCGCTCCATGCCCTCGACCTTCGGGCGGTACAGGACACGCATGACGAATCCGAGAATCGCCTTCAGCACAATGCGGGACAAAGGGGCCCTCCGGGTCGTGACTGGTCAACGGCAAGCGGCCGCAGAGCTCTGCGGCCCAGGACAATACTCGCGGGTCACTCCCGCTCGCACACCGGGTTCACGAGGTCGATACGCACAGTTGACGTGTGTTACCGCCCAGGACGTGTGTTACCACCATGTTCCCCCCGAAGTCGTCGAGCGTCTCCCGGGCGTGACCCGTCCGTGCTTACGATCGGCCCGGGTCCGTGTGCCGGTGCGCAACACGCTTCACCGCGCGCCGGAAAACACCCGGAAGCACCCGGAAGCACCCGGAAGCACCTGGAACACCACAGAACACCTGGAGCAAGGAGCGTGGGCATGCAGAATCGGCAGCAGCCGGGACGACGGACGGTGCTGGGAGCGGCGGCCCTGGGCGCGGGAGCGGCGGTATTCGGCTCGGCCGGCCAGGCGGGCGCGGCCGGCCATGCGGTCGCGGCCGGTCGCGCCGGCGTGCCCCAGGAGCTGCCGGTACCGCTGATCGTCGGTCACCGCGGCGCCAGCGGCTACCGCCCCGAGCACACCTTCGGCTCCTACCAACTCGCCCTCGACATGGGCGCGGACGTCATCGAGCAGGACCTCGTCCCCACCAAGGACGGGCATCTGGTCTGCCGTCACGAGAACGACATCACCGCCACCACCGATGTCTCCGCACACCCCGCCTTCGCGGACCGCAAGACCACCAAGACCGTCGACGGGGTCAAGCTGACCGGCTGGTTCACCGAGGACTTCACGCTCGCCGAGCTCAAGACGCTGCGCGCCAAGGAGCGCATACCGGGCACCCGTCAGCACAACACCCTCTACGACGGGGTGTGGGACGTGCCGACCTTCGAGGAGGTCCTCCAGTGGGCCGAGCGTGAGGGCCGCAAGCGGGGCCGCCACGTCTGGCTGCACATCGAGACCAAGCACCCCACCTACTTCCGCAAGCTCGGCCTCGGCCTGGAGGAGCGGGTCGCCAAGGCCCTGCGCGCGCACGGCCGGCACAAGAAGAACTCCCCGAACTTCCTGCAGTCCTTCGAGCCCAGCAGCCTCCAGCGCCTGGGCAAGCTGGTCGGCTGCCCCAAGATCGTCCTGCTGGACACGCCCGACACCCAGCCCTGGGACTTCACCGAGGCGGGGGACCCGCGCAAGGTCGCCGATCTGATCAAGCCCGAGGGCCTGAAGTGGCTCGCCGGGTTCGCCCAGGGCATCGGCCCCGACCTGACCGTGATCATCCCGCGGGACAAGGACGGCAAGCTCGGCAAGCCCACCTCCGTCGTCAAGGACGCACACGCCGCCGGACTGGTGCTGCACCCGTATACGGTCCGCAACGAGAACACCTTCCTGCCGGTGGACTTCCGCCGCGGCTCCGACCCGAACGCGTACGGCGACTCCCTGGCCTACTTCAAGGCGGTTCTGGGCACCGGTATCGACGGCCTGTTCTCCGACAACTGCGACACCGCCCTGCTGGCGGCCGCGGAGTTCCGCAAGCGCTGACCGTTCACGGCTGACCGCCGCCACGGCGGAGTCCGGACCGGCACCACCTCCTGTGTGCTCTCATCTGAGTTGGGAATGTCACAGGAGAGCTGGGTGCCGGTCCGTTCCGCTTGCCCCGCATGCCTGCGCAGAATGCACGCGGCGGAGATTGCCGCTGCCACATCCGGGGGAACCCGGAAGAAGCAGTGTCAGCCACGTCATGGCGGCGACGCGCACCCCACGGCGCCGTCTGTCAGGGCACATCGTTCCGGGCGCACCCCTCTCACCCTCAGCGCGCCCGGACCAGCGAAACCGAATAGGGGAGGCATACGCGCATGGGCACGAGCGTGACCATCTCTGCGGCGACCGACCAGGACGCCGAGCAGATCCTCAAACTCCAGTACCTCTGCTACCAGCAGGAAGCCGCGCTGTACGACGACTACGGCATCGAGCCGCTCACCCAGACGCTGCAGGCGCTGCGCGTCGAACTGGGCGAAGGCTGCGTCGTGGTGGCCAGGCTCGGCGAGGAGGTGGTCGGGTCCGTGCGCGGCACGGTCGACGAGGAGGGCACCGCGCGGATAGCCAAGCTCATCGTGCACCCGCGGATGCAGCGGCACGGGCTGGGCGGCCGGCTGCTCGACGCCGTCGAGGGGCGGCTCGCGGCCGAGCGGTCGGCCACGCGCTACCGCCTGTTCACCGGCCATCGCAGCGAGGGCAATCTGCGGCTGTACCGCAGCCACGGCTATGTGCCCGTGGGCACCGAGCAGCTCACCCCCCGGCTGAGCGTGGTGACGCTGGAGAAGGAGCTGCCCACGGAGGTCACCGCCGTGGGCACACCTCCCGGGCCGAGCCGGCAGGCCCTCGCGGCCCAGGCGTGAGAAGAGCGGCCCTCGCGGCCCAGGCGTGAGAAAGGGGGAGGAGGGGCCCGTGCGGTGGCCGGGCCCGTCCTCCCGGCCCCGGGCCCGTCCTCCCGGCCGCCGCCCGGCTAGGCGGCGGGCTGCTCCGTACCGGCCCGGCGCAGCCACATCAGCCCGGTGACGGGCAGGATGACCGGGATGAAGAGGTAGCCCATGCCGTAGTCCGACCAGACCGTGGCGTCGGGGAAGGCGGACCGGTCGAGCAGCGTCCAGGTGCCGATGCCGAGCACCCCGAGCAGCTCCAGCGCACAGCAGACGAACGCGGCCCGGCGGGCTCCCTCGCCACCGCGCACCAGCGAGAACGTGATGAACCCGTAGACGACCGCGGAGACGGCCGAGAGGCTGTACGCCAGCGGGGCCCGGTCGAACTGGGCCAGGAGCTGGTAGAGCGAGCGGGATGCGGCCGCGACGGTGAAGATGCCGTAGAGCGTGACCAGCAGGCGCCCGGGGCCGGTGCCCAGGGAACGCCTCGCCGGGGCGGCGGCCGTGGTGCCGTCCGCCGTGGTGCTTGCCGTGGTCTCAGGCACTGCCGCCTCCCCAGATGTCGAACAGCCGCACTTCCAGTACGGCCAGCACCACCGCGCCCGCCGCGACGGTGGCCGAACCCCAGCGGGTGCGCTCCGAGAGCGACATGAAGCCGGTCCCGGGCACGCAGGCGGCAGCCCCGAGCAGATACGCGACAAAGAGCGCGGTGCCCTTGTCCGGCGTTGCTCCCCCGGTCAACTGCACGACGGCGATGACCAGTTGGACGATGCCGAGCAGCGACACCAAGGCCATGCCGATGAAGTGCCAGTCCTTGGTGGGCTGGTCACGGTACGCGGCGAAGCCGCACCAGGCGGCGAGGGCGAGAGCGGTCACCGTGACCGTGATCGTCAGCGCGTCGATCACCGGGACCTCCGGGTCACCTGGCTGCGCGCCGTGGGGTTGTGGAGCATGGGGCGATGCTAATCGGCGGCGGGCGGGCGGCCGCGTCCGGGCCCACCGTGGCACGTACGCTCCTGAAATATGAAGATCACCGCTGATGCGCTCCTTTTCGACAACGACGGCACCCTGGTCTCCTCCCTGGAGTCCGTCTACCGCTGCTGGACCCAAGAACCTGATAGCCGCCGATGACATCAGCCGGGGCAAGCCGGACCCGGAGCCGTTTCTGCTCGCCGCCGAGCGGCTCGGGGTGGACCCGGCCCGCTGTGTGGTCTTCGAGGACGCACCGGCCGGGCTGACGGCGGGCCGGGCGGCCGGGATGGTGACCGTGGCGTTGACCACAACGCACCGGGCCGGAGAGCTGTCGGCGGATGTGGTGATTCCCGACCTCTCGGCGGTATCCGCCCAGGCCACGGACGGGGCGGTCGAGATCACCGTCGCGGTGTAGGGGATTGTCCACGGGCCGGTCAGGCATGTCCGCCATCCGGACCGGCTTGATCGGTCCGCACTGCCGTCTGGTTTACTGGCCGCCATGACCACGACGAGCAACCGCACCCCTGCGACCGAGGCGTACCTGACGCCCGGTGCTCGTTGCATGTGTCGAATGTGTGACCGCTGAGGGCCCCCGCCTGAGCCTCGCGCCCCGAAGCGAGACCTCCTGCCATGAGCTGTGCGTCGCCCCCCCGACGACGTCGGCCGCCCCGCGTCACCGGAACCCGGAGCCGGGCCCGCGCGCCCGCCGCCGCTCCATGTTCCCCTCTGCCGCACTCGCAAGAATGCCCCGTGCCCGGCGGGCGAGCCGCCGAGCACTCGACAGTGACGGAATTCCCTAGTGATCACCACAACGGGCCTGACCAAGGTCTACCGTTCCGGAGACCGCGAAGTCACCGCCCTGGACGGCGTCGATCTGCACGTCCGCGAGGGCGAGGTGTACGGCGTCATCGGCCAGAGCGGCGCCGGTAAATCCACTCTCATCCGCTGCCTCAACCTCCTGGAGCGCCCCACCTCCGGCACGGTCACCGTCGCCGGACAGGAGCTGACGTCCATCGCCGGGCGCGGCAACCGCGCCAGCTCCCGGCTGCGTGCCGCCCGCAGCCACATCGGCATGGTCTTCCAGCACTTCAACCTGTTGTCCTCGCGCACCGTCCAGGACAACGTCGAACTGCCGCTGGAGATCCTCAAGGTCGACCGCCGGGAGCGCTCCCGCAAGGCCCTGGAGCTGCTGGACCTGGTCGGCCTCGCCGACAAGGCCAAGGCCTACCCCGCCCAGCTCTCCGGCGGCCAGAAGCAGCGCGTCGGCATCGCCCGCGCGCTGGCCGGCGACCCCAAGGTGCTGCTCTCCGACGAGGCCACCAGCGCCCTGGACCCGGAGACCACCCGCTCCATCCTCCAGCTGCTGCGCGACCTCAACCGCAAGCTGGGCCTGACCATCGTCCTCATCACGCACGAGATGGACGTCGTCAAGACGATCTGCGACTCGGCCGCGCTGATGAAGAACGGCCGGGTCGTCGAGCAGGGCACCGTCGCCGAACTGCTGGCCACCCCCGGCTCCGAGCTGGCCCGGGAACTGTTCCCGGTCGGCGGCGAGCCGTCGGCCGACGACCGCACCGTCGTCGACATCACCTTCCACGGCTCGGCCGCCACCCGCCCGGTGATCTCCGAGCTGTCGCGCACCTACAACGTCGACATCTCGATCCTCGGCGCCGCCATGGACACCGTCGGCGGCAAGCAGATCGGCCGGATGCGGATCGAGCTCCCCGGCCGCTTCGAGGAGAACGTCGTGCCCATCGGTTTCCTGCGCGAGCAGGGCCTCCAGGTGGACGTGGCGGACGTCGACGACAGCGTCGCGGCGCCTGCCGACAGCCCCGACGGCCGGCCGTCGGACCCGGCGCCCGCCGCCACGCCGCAGAAGGAAGGTGCCAAGTGACCTGGAACGAGATGCAGCCGCTGCTGTACGACAACACCCTCGACACCCTGTTCATGGTGTGGTGGTCGACGTTCTACGCGGTGCTCTTCGGCATCCCGGTCGGCGTGCTGCTGCATCTGACCCAGCGCGGCGCCGTGCTGCAGAACGTCGTGGTCAACAAGGTGCTCGGCGCGATCGCGAACATCGGACGGTCCTTCCCGTTCCTGATCCTGATCGTGGTGCTGATCCCCTTCACCCGGTTCCTCGTCGGTGTCTCGATCGGTCCGACCGGCGCGGTGGTCCCGCTCGCCCTCGCCGCCATCCCGTTCTTCGCCCGGCTGGTGGAGGCCGCCCTGCGCGAGGTCGACCACGGCCTGGTCGAGGCCGCCCATGCCATGGGCGGCGGCACCTGGACCATCGTCTTCAAGGTGCTGCTCCCGCAGGCGCTGCCCGCACTGATCGCGGGCGTCACCACCCTCGTCATCCAGCTGATCGGCTACTCCGCGATCGCCGGTGCGGTCGGCGGCGGCGGTCTGGGCAACCTCGCCTACACCTACGGCTACCAGCAGTACGAGACCTCGCTGATGGTCGCCACCGTGGTGGAGCTGATCCTCCTGGTCACCCTCGTCCAGGTGCTCGGCGACCTCGTCGTCCGCCGGCTCGCCCAGCGCGGCACCCGTCCCTCCTTGCTGCGCGTCGGTCTGCGCCGCGCCCGCACCGAGGAGCCGGCTGCCGTCACCGAAGCCGCCTGATCCCGGAGCCACCCGCTCCGCCCAAGAGCCCGGACCCTTTGCCGGGCGGACACCACGCGTGAACGCGCGCGTGTGAGACAAGAAAGAGGCACTCTTCGTGCGCAACATCCTCAAGATCTCCGTGGCGACCGCCGCCGCCTGTGCCGTCGCCCTCGGCGCGAGCGCCTGCAGCGCCCCCTCCGACACCACCGCCAGCAGCGACAAGGGCGACAAGAACGCCCCGCTCGTCATCGCCGCGAGCCCCACCCCGCACGGCACCATCCTCGACTTCGTCAAGAACAAGCTGGCGGCGAAGGCGGGCCTCAAGCTGGTCGTCAAGCCGTTCAACGACTACAAGATCCCCAACAAGGTCACCGACGACGGCCAGGTCGACGCCAACTTCTTCCAGCACAAGCCGTTCCTCGACACCTTCAACAAGGAGAACGGCACCCACATCGTGCCGGTCGTCAACGTGCTCATCGAGCCGCTCGGCGTCTACTCCAAGAAGATCCACAAGCTGTCGCAGCTCAAGTCCGGCAGCACCGTCTCGGTCCCCAACGACCCCTCCAACGAGGGCCGGGCGCTCAAGCTGCTCGCCGACAACGGCGTGATCACCCTCAAGCCCGGGGTCGGCTCCGACGCCAAGCTGACCGACGTCAAGGACGACAAGGGCATCAAGATCACCGAGCTGGAGGCCGCGCAGACCGCGCCGCGCATCGACGACGTCGACGCCGCGATCATCAACGGCAACTTCGCCATCGGCGCCCACCTCAAGCCCTCCACCGACGCGCTCGCCCTGGAGAAGGCGAAGGGCAACCCCTACGCCAACTTCCTCGCCGTCAAGAAGGGCAACGAGAACGACCCGCGGATCAAGAAGCTGGCCAAGCTTCTGAACTCCCCCGAGGTCAAGCAGTTCATCCAGGACAAGTACAAGGACGGCTCGGTCATCCCGGCGTTCGGCCCCGCCAACAGCTGACGCCGCTCCCGTACCGGACATTTTTCCCCGCCGCCCACCCCCCTTCGGGGGGTGGGCGGGTGTGGAGGTGCGGTCGCCCGTGCGCAGGTCACCGGAAGGTGGCCGTCCGCACGGGCGGCCACCGGGCCCCGGACCCGCCGGGCGCGGCCGGGGCCCACGCGCGTGGCACACCCGCGGGCCCATGCTGCATGCTGGTGCATTCAAGACGGTCAAGACGGCCCGTGACCTCGCGGTCTCACAGCCCGCGACGTTCCGGAACACCACAGTCAACGGCGTGGGAGCAGCGGCATGACATCCACCTTTCCGGACATCTCGATCAGCACGGACCGGTTGGTGCTGCGCCCGTTCGAAGAGGCCGATGTGCCCGCCCTCGCCGACATGATGGCCGACGAACTCGTCACCGCCTGGACCACGCTCCCGCACCCGTACACCACCGTCGAGGCCCGCGCCTGGGCCACCGGCAAGGCCGCCGCCGTCCGCACCGAAGGCCGCGGCATCGCCCTGGCCGTCACCGAGTTCCTCACCCAGCGCCTGGTCGGCACCATCCACGTCGATCACACCGACTGGCGGGTGCTCAGCACCGAGATCGGCTATGTCACCGCCCCCTGGGCGCGCGGCGAGGGCTACGCCTCGGAATCCGTCCTCGCGGTCGCGCAATGGCTCTTCCACGACCAGAAGTTCGAACGCATCGAGCTGCGCACCGCCGCCGACAACACCGCCTCCCAGCAGGTCGCCCAGAAGATCGGCTGCATCAGTGAGGGGGTGCTGCGCAACGCCTGGATAGCCCGCAGCCGCACCGAGGACGGCGGCTGGACGGACATCCGCACCGATCTGATCGTGTGGAGTCTGCTGCCCGAGGACCTCGACGGGGTCCCCGGCAGGCTCGCGGACGCCAACGGATTCACCTACCCCGAGTGGAACTGACCCACGGCCCGCACTCCGGTCCGTACCTCTCGGGGTACCCTCGGCCTGCCGCGCACCTGCGCGACCCGCGCGGACCGGCGCACCACAGCGGCACCCCGGCCGGCCTGCGGCCGCCCCGCAGCCGGCCCGCCCGCTGACCCCGCCCGCGTACCCACAGCAGCCCCAGGAGACTGACGAGCATGGCCGACCGGGTCACGGTGATCGGATGGGACGGCTCCGCGCTGACCGCCGCCGCCCGCTCCGCCCTCGGCGCCGCCACGCTGGTGGCCGGCGCCGCACACCACCTCGCCCTGCCCGAAGTCCCGCCGAACGCCGAGCGGATCCGGCTCGGCAGCGTGTCCCTGGCCGCCCGCCGCATCGCCCAGCACCGCGGCACCGCCGTCGTGCTCGCCGACGGCGACCCCGGCTTCTTCGGCGTCGTACGCACCCTCCGGGCACCCGAGCACGGCCTCGAAGTCGAAGTGGTACCGGCCGTCTCCTCCGTCGCGGCCGCCTTCGCGCGGGCCGGTATGCCCTGGGACGACGCCCGGATCGTCGTCGCCCACAGCCGTGACCTGCGCCGCGCCGTGAACGTCTGCCGCGCCCACACCAAGGTCGCGGTGCTCACCTCGCCCGGCGCCGGGCCCGCCGAACTCGCCCTGCTGCTCGGCGGCGTCCACCGCACCTTCGTCATCTGCGAGGACCTGGGCACCGACCGCGAGCGGGTGACGGTCCTCACATCCGACAAGGTCGCCGATCATGTCTGGCGTGACCCCAATGTCGTCATTGTCGTCGGTGGTGCGCCCGGCGGCGCCGCGGCTCAGGGGACCGGCTGGATCGCCGGCCGTGAGGTGGGTCATCCGACCGGGCCGCGCGGCTGGGGACTTCCGGCCGGTGCGTACGGCGGCGCCCTGGGGGAGGGGGAGTCCGTCCAGCTGCGTACCGCACAACTCGCCCGGCTCGGGCCACAGGTGGGCGATCTGGTCTGGGACATCGGCGCGGGCAGCGGAGCCGCCGCGGTGGAGGCCGCGCGCTTCGGCGCTGCCGTCCTCGCGGTGGACGCCGACGCGGACGCCTGCGGGCGCACCGCCGCCGTCGCCCGCCGTCACGGCGTCCAACTCCAGGTCGTGCACGGGCGGGCGCCGCAGATCCTGGAGGACCTCCCCGAGCCCGATGTGGTCCGCGTCGGCGCCGGGGGAGCGGAGGTCGTCACCGCCTGCGCGGCCCGCCGTCCCGAGCGGATCGTCACCCACGCCGCCACCCGCGACGAAGCCGAATCGCTGGGCCGGGCGCTGGCCGACGGCGGCTACGAAGTCGAGTGCGCGCTGCTGCAGTCCGTGGACCTGGACACGTCCGTCTGGGTCGAACGCGAGCGGTCCGTGGTGTTTTTGCTCAGCGGCTATCGCGTTCCTCACCCATGACCAGTACGGCAACCCGCGCGAGGTAGGCTGGCGGATCGTTGCGCCGCCGTTCCGCATTCAGCTTCGTACGCCAATATCCGGAAATTGCTGTGGTTTTGGCCGAAAATGAAGCTCTGGAGAGCGGACGTGCCGCGAGGCGCGCTCGCTCGTTCTAGCTATCGGGCGTCGGCGCGCCCCGGTCGAGCGCGTCGCACGAGCGGTTGGAAGGAGCACTACCAATGGGCGAGGGGTACGCATGACCGACACCGGCCAGGTCCCGGGCGAGGGACAGCCGGAGAACGCAGGCGGACATCCCGGGCAGCCGCAGCCGGCGGCCGTTCCCTCCCCTGCCGACGCCGGACCGACGGAGCTGCCGGGCATGGTGCCCCCTCCCGGTGAATACCCTTACCTCGACCAGACCGACGGCGTCGTCGAGGACGACGATCTGCTGCTGATGCCGGGTGCCCAGGGCGCCTGGAGCGAGCAGCCGGCGCCCCAGCCGCTCCCGCAGCCGCAGGAGACCCACCAGGGTCCGGACCCGCAGGCCGTGCCGTTCGACGCGGCCGCCCAGGGGACCACCGGTTTCGAGCCGATGCCCGCCCCGGCCGGTGACCACGAGAGCGGCGGCCGGGATTCCGGCTCCGTCGACCTCAGCGCCGTCCGCATTCCGCAGCCCGCGGCACCGCAGCAGCAGGACCGCGCCCGCGCCGCCGCGCCGTCCACGCCCCAGCGCCGTCCGCTGCACATGGGCCCGCCGGTCCCCGACGCGACCGGCGGCGTGGTCCGTTCGCTCGCCGACCGCGGACCGGCCGATGCGCCCTCGCAGTCCACCGCGCGGCACGCGGGACCGCCCACCGGCGGACCCGAATACTTCGACGCCCCGGCCGGGGCTCCCGAGGCCGCGGTGGGCGACCACCCGGTGACCGAGGCGCAGCCCGGCGCCGGCCTGCCGTACCCCGGGCAGCCTCTCGGGGATGCGGGCACGGCGGAGCAGGCCTTCGCGGCGCCGTCGTACGGCCGGCAGATGTACGGCGAGCAGCCCTACGGCGGGCAGTTGTCCGCCGAGCAGACCTACGGGGCCGCGGGCCAGGGCCCGTTGCCCGGCCCCCAGCTCGGCGAGATCCCGTCGCAGGTGCCGTCGTGGAACGAGGCCGCCGCCCAGGCCGCGGCCGCCCCGCAGACGGCGACGGCACCGGTTGCAGAAACGGTCGCCCCCGAGGCTCCCGCCGCACCCCTCGCCGAGGCCGCACCGCCCGCCCCGCAGGACGCGGCGCCGCCCGCCGAACAGCCGCAGCCCCGGCCGGCCGAGGGCATCGCGGAGGCCGGTGACGGCGCGGCTCCCGTCGTGGACGCCGCCGGTGCCGCGCAGGACGCGCAGGCGGAGACGGACGCGCCGGCGGAGATGCCGACACAGCCCCAGGACACCGCCCCGGACGCACTGCCGGACGCGGCCGTGCCGCCCGCTCAGGAGGGAACGGCCGCGGCGGATGCCGCGGTGCCGGATCCCGCGGTGGCCGCTGCCGCGGCGCCGGACGCCGTTGCGGCCGCTGCCTCCGAGGCGGTGGCCGCCGCGCAGGACGTACCCGCACCGGACGACGCCGTGGCCGCCCCGCAGCCCGAGGCGGTCGCCGCCGAGATCCCGCAGCAGCCCGTGGACCAGGGCGACCCCGCCGGAGCCGGGCCGGGGACGGTGGCGCAGCCCGCCGCGGCCCCGGCCCCTGCCGTGGAGGATGCGGCCGGGCAGGCCGCGGAGCCCGTGACCGGGCAGCCGGCCGAGGCCACCGCCGACCCGGCCGGGGCACCGCAGGACGAGCAGCCTGCCGGCCAGGGACAGCCCGCCGAACCGGCCGCCGCTCTCGACGGGCCCCAGCCCCGGCCCGACGCCCCCGAGACCCCCGCCGTTCCCCTCGAGGCCGGTACCGACGACGCCCCCGCAGCCGATCCCGCCGCCGCGATGCCCGTCAGCGCTCCCCAGGGCCCCGTCGCGCAGCCCGTATCCGAGGGCGACGCGTCCCCGGAGCAGCCGGTCCTGGAGCAGACGGTCATAGAGCCGCCCGAGGCGCAGGAACCGGCCGCCGGACAGCCGCAGCCCGCCACCCCCGCGGACGCCGCAGGGCAGCCGGCCGCCGAGGTGCCCGCACCGCAGGCCGCGCCGATGGACGCGGACGGCGCCGAGCAGCAGCCCGTAGCCGCCGGCTCCACCGACCACGAGCACCTCGGCGAGCCGAACGAGGCGAACGAGGCGAAGCCGAACGAGCAGAAGCCGAACGAGGCGAACGAGCCGATGAGCGAAGCGAACCCGGCGACCGGTCCCGCCGCGGAGGCGACGACCGGCGCACCCGAGGCGACCGCCGAGTCCGCTGAAACCACCGAGTCCGCTGAAATCACCGAGTCCGGGGAGACCGCCGAGTCCGCGGAGACCGCCGGGACCGCGGAGACCGACGCCCCCGCTGACCTGCCCGCCGACGCCCGGCCGGCCGCCGTCCACATCCCTGCCCAGGCCTCCGGCGAACCGTCCACCGCGGACGGCACGACCCCGCAGGCCGCGACCGCAGACGAAGCGCCCGAGACGGCCGGGCCCGCGCCCGACGGCGCCCCCGACGCCGAAGCCCCCGCCGCCCCCGCCGACGAGACGCTCCAGCAGCAGGACGTCGCCGGACTCGTCCAGCTCGGCGAGGGCCAGGACGACGACCGGCCGCGGACGTCCGGTGAGCAGCCGGATGCGGCGCCCGACGGCTCCGGGCCCGCAGTGGCGCCCGACGCGTCCGATGTCCCCTCCCCGGCCGCCGGGTACGACGACTCCGAGCGCGCCGCCGTACACCGTGTGATGCGCGAACGCCGCGACATCCGCAACGGCTTCCGCAGCGACCCGATCCCCAACGACGTGCTGCTGCGCGTCCTGGAGGCGGCCCACACCGCCCCCAGCGTCGGCCACTCCCAGCCCTGGGACTTCGTCGTCATCCGCTCCGACGAGACCCGCGAGAAGATGCACCAGCTCGCGATGTCGCAGCGCGAGGCCTATGCCAAGTCGCTGCCCAAGGCGCGCGCCAAGCAGTTCCGCGAGCTGAAGATCGAGGCCATCCTCGAAACGCCGGTGAACATCGTCGTCACCGCCGACTCCACCCGCGGCGGCCGCCACACCCTCGGCCGGCACACCCAGCCGCAGATGGCCCCGTACTCCTCCGCGCTCGCCGTCGAGAACCTCTGGCTCGCCGCCCGCGCCGAGGGCCTGGGCGTCGGCTGGGTCAGCTTCTTCGACGAGCGGGAGATGGTCCGCGAACTGGGCCTGCCCGAGCACCTCGAAGTCGTCGCGTATCTGTGCATCGGTTACGTCGACGAGTTCCCCGAGGAGCCCGAGCTGCTGCAGGCCGGCTGGTCCAAGCGCCGCCCGCTGTCCTGGGTCGTCCACGAGGAGACCTACGGCCGGCGCGCGCTGCCCGGCGAGAGCCCGCACGACCTCCTCCAGGAGACCCTGCAGGGCATCCGCCCGCTGGACGCCAAGGCGCTCGGCGAGGCCTGGGAGCGGCAGAAGCGGATGACCAAGCCCGCCGGGGCGCTGGGCATGCTGGAGATCATCTCCGCGCAGCTGTCCGGGCTGTCCCGCAAGTGCCCGCCGCCGATCCCGGAGCCGGCCGCCGTCGCGATCTTCGCCGGGGACCACGGGGTGCACGCCCAGGGCGTGACCCCCTGGCCCCAGGAGGTCACCGGCCAGATGGTCGCCAACTTCCTGGGCGGCGGCGCGGTCTGCAACGCCTTCGCCAACCAGGTCGGCGCCGAGGTCTGTGTCGTGGACGTCGGTGTGGCGAGCGAACTCCCCGCCACCCCCGGTCTGCTGCCGCGCAAGGTCCGCCCCGGCACCGCCGACTTCACGGCGGGCCCGGCGATGACCCAGGAGGACGTGCTCAAGGCGATCGAGGTCGGCATCGACACCGCCCGTGACCTCGTCGCGGCCGGCAACAAAGCGCTGCTCACGGGCGAGATGGGCATCGCCAACACCACCACCTCCGCCGCGCTGATCTCCGTCTACACCGGCGTCGACCCGATGGAGGTCACCGGCCGCGGCACCGGCATCAACGACGAGACGCACGCCCGCAAGGTCGAGGTGGTCCGCCGCGCCCTGGAGCTCCACCAGCCCGACCCGGCCGACCCGATCGGCGTCCTGGCCGCGGTCGGCGGCCTGGAGCACGCCGCCCTCGTCGGCCTGATCCTCGGCGGCGCCTCGCTGCGTACGCCGGTGATCCTCGACGGGGTGAGTGCCGGCGCCGCCGCCCTGGTGGCCCGTGCCATCGCCCCCGAGGCGCTGGCCGCCTGCATCGCGGGCCACCGCAGCGCCGAGCCCGGCCACGTCGCGGCCCTCAACAAGCTGGGTCTGCGCCCGCTGGTCGATCTCGATCTGCGCCTCGGCGAGGGCACCGGCGCCCTGCTCGCGCTCCCCGTGGTGCAAAGCGCCGCCCGCGCCATGCACGAGGTCGCCACCTTCGACTCCGCCGGAGTCACCGAGAAGAGCTGAGCGGGGCAGCCACCGCCCCCGCATGACCCCCGGCCCGCAGCCCCATAGGCTGTGGGCCGGGGCCGTACCGCCCCTGGGCCGTACCCCCGTCACCAGCCGCTCCGGCGCCGCAGCGGCTGAGCCGGCCGCCGCATTCGCCTCATCCGCACAAGGAGCCGTACCGCCATGGCTGAGCACGTCGCCGAACACGCCGCCTACCCCGTCGGACTGCGGCTGTCCGGCCGCCGGGTGGTCGTCCTGGGCGCCGGGCAGGTCGCCCAGCGCCGGCTCCCGTCCCTCGTCGCCGCGGGCGCCGATGTCCTGCTGATCTCCCCCTCCGCCACCCCCTCCGTCGAGGCGATGGCCGACGCCGGTGAGATCCGCTGGGAGCGCCGCCGCTACCGGGACGGCGACCTCGCCGACGCCTGGTACGCACTGATCTCCACCGACGACCCCCGGGCCAACGCCGCCGCGTCCCAGGAGGCCGAGGACCGCCGGGTGTGGTGCGTACGCTCCGACGACGCCGAGGCGGCCACCGCCTGGACCCCGGCCACCGGCCGCAGCGAGGGCGTCACCGTCGCCGTGCTCACCGGCCGCGACCCGCGCCGCTCCGCCGCCGTACGCGACGCGATCGTCGAGGGACTGCGCGACGGCAGCATCGCCGCCCCGCACCACCGGCGCCCGCACACCCCGGGCGTGGCGCTGGTCGGCGGCGGCCCCGGCGACCCCGACCTGATCACCGTCCGCGGCCGCCGGCTGCTCGCCGAGGCGGATGTGGTGATCGCCGACCGGCTGGGCCCCCGCGATCTGCTCGCCGAACTCCCGCCGCATGTCGAGGTCATCGACGCCGCGAAGATCCCCTACGGCCGGTTCATGGCCCAGGAGGCCATCAACAACGCGCTGATCGAGCACGCCAAGGCCGGCAAGGCCGTGGTCCGGCTCAAGGGCGGCGACCCGTTCGTGTTCGGCCGCGGCATGGAAGAGGCCCAGGCACTCGCGGACGCCGGCATCCCCTGCACGGTCGTCCCCGGCATCTCCAGCACGATCTCCGTGCCCGGCGCCGCCGGCATCCCGGTCACCCACCGTGGAGTCGCCCACGAGTTCACCGTCGTCAGCGGCCATGTCGCCCCCGACGACGAGCGTTCGCTCGTGGACTGGCCCGCGCTCGCCAAGCTGCGCGGCACCCTCGTCGTCCTGATGGGCGTGGAGAACAGCGGCGCCATCGCCGCCAAGCTGATCGAGAACGGCCGCGCCGCCGACACCCCGGCCGCCGTCATCCAGGAGGGCACCACCGCGGCCCAGCGCCGGGTCGACGCCACCCTCGCCACACTCGGCGAGACCGTACGGGCCGAGGGCGTACGCCCCCCGGCGGTCATCGTCATCGGTGACGTCGTGGCCGTCGCGACCACCCCGACCACCCCGGCCCCCAGGTAACCGAGCCCGTACGCGGCACGGGAACCCCGACACCGACAAGGCATTCTCTCCCCGTGGCAGAAATCATCACCGTCGACGACCCGGACGACCCGCGGCTGGCCGACTACACCGGCCTCACCGACGTCGAGCTGCGCCGTCGGCGCGAGCCCGCGGAAGGGCTCTTCATCGCCGAGGGCGAGAAGGTCATCCGGCGTGCCCGGCAGGCCGGTTACGAGATGCGCTCCATGCTGCTCTCGGCCAAGTGGGTCGACGTCATGCGCGATGTCATCGACGAGGTCCCGGCACCGGTGTACGCCGTCAGTCCGGACCTCGCCGAGCGGGTGACGGGCTACCACGTGCACCGCGGCGCGCTGGCCTCCATGCAGCGCAAGCCACTGCCGGACGTCACCGAACTCCTTGCCGGGGCCCGGCGCATCGTCGCCATGGAAGCGGTCAACGACCACACCGGCATCGGCGCGAAGGTGCCTTTGGGCCTGCAAAAGGGTGCAGCTCAGCGCGTCGCCATTTTCGAGGACATCGTTGATCATGCGAATCTGGGGGCTGCCTTCCGCAACGCAGCTGCTCTGGGCGTGGACGCCGTATTCCTCACGCCACGCTGCGCTGACCCCCTCTACCGGCGGGCTGTGAAGGTGTCGATGGGCGCTGTCTTCCATGTCCCCTGGACCCGGCTGACCGCTTGGCCGGACGATGTCGAGCTGTTCCGCCGGCACGGCTTCGTGACGGCTGCCCTGTGCCTCGGCGAGAAGTCGATCACGATTGGCGAACTGGCCGCCCGCCGGTACGAGAAGCTGGCCCTGATGCTCGGCACCGAAGGCGACGGACTGTCGATCGACGCCCTACGCGCGGCCGATGAATGGGTCCGCATCCCGATGGCCGCAGGAGTGGACTCCCTCAACGTCGCCGCTGCCTCCGCCGTGGCCTTCTACGCGACGGGGCTCTGAGCCCCACGCTGCACAACGCGCCTCAACGGTAGGTTGCCGGCGTTCGCGTGCCGGCTGCGGGCCGGTATACCACCCTTATGTTCGGCCGGCGCCTGGGCGTATGGCTTCGTTCACTTCAAGCAGCAGCGTTTGTCTGCCGATTTGGGCAGCAGTTGGCGATCTTGAGGATCGTGGGTGTCCACGAGAAATGACGGCAGTGAGACGCGGAAGCGTGTTGCGGTGTTGACGCGCTGGTCGGTCTGGCCGTGTTGATTAATACGGGCGCTCGGGATGCCACCACTGACATGATCGATGACATGAAAGTACTTGTGATCGGGGCGACCGGAACGGTCGGCAGTGCTGTCGCCAGCGCGTTAGAGGCTTCTCATCAGGTCGTGAAGGCTTCGCGTAGAGGCCCGGTGAAGGTGGATCTGGAAGATCCTTCTTCTCTGGATGCGCTCCTCGGTGAGGTGCCGGACCTCGACGCGGTGGTGTGCTGTGCCGCCAGTGGCCCGCTGGTGGATTTGGCGTCAGCGGCGGATGACGAGTTCGCGGCCGGAGTGCGAGGCAAGCTCTTGGGGCAGGTTGCGCTGGCCCGGCGAGCCGTGCGTCATCTTCGGGACGGCGGTTCCGTCACTCTGACGGGAGGCACCTTCTCCGCTCCGCTTGCTGGCGGGTCGCTGGGGGCTCTAATCAACTCTGGTCTGGAGGGCTTTGTCGGCAACGTGGCTGGTGAGCTGCCGCGGAGGCTGCGCATCAATCTCATCAGCCCCGGGTGGATCAAGGAGACCCTGGAAGGCATGGGGGCGGACTCGGCTGACGGTACTCCCGTCTCCGAGGTAGCCCGTGCGTATGTGGAGGCCGTGGAAGGAACAGCGCAGGGCCAGACCATACGTCCGTAACTGCCAGATGGGGACGGCCCGCCGCCCGTGAGGGCCCGTGAGGGCGGCGGGCCGTCGAGACGGAACCTGTTCGCACGTCTGCAGAGAATGCGGCCACCCCATCCGGTCATCGCAGAACCGTCTGTGCCGCGACTGCCGGCGCAAGGCCGAACAGCGGGCGGCCCAGCAGACGTGCCCGCGCTGCCGCTGGCCCGGCTATCTGCGCGAGACGACAGGCTGGTGCGGTCACTGTTCACGGCCCCGGCAGCAGAAACAGCCTCCGAGGACCTGCCGCGACTGCGGCCAGCTGTGGCGACATGCCGGACTGGGACTGTGTCCGGCCTGCTGGCAAAAGCACCCTGGCCGTCCCTTCATCCGCGGGGAACACCTCCGCGACCGGCTCACCGATCCACCCTCCTGGCTGGGGGACTTTGTCGCTCATGTCGCCGCCCGGCACTGCATCGCCAGAGCCTGCGGCTTCGTCACCGGCCTCGGCCGACTCCTGGAAGACGGACACTCCACCTCACCCCAGGCCCTGCTGGAAAGATCCCGCAGGCCCGGACGGTCGATGGGCTCCTTCGCCCGCGCCGCCTTCAACACATCCCGGATGCGGGCCCAGGACCAACTGGTCGAGAAGGAGACGAACGGCTTCCGCGGCCAGCCCCTCGCCCTCGACCAGCAACATGAGCTGTTCCGGTGGTGGACAACCGACAAGCACGTGCACCCGCATGAAGCGGTGATGGGCATGCTGGCTCTGCTGCATGGCGCCTCCAGCTCCGAGGTGCGGATGCTGAAGATCGACGACATCGACCAGCAGGCCCATACTGTCCGGCTCGGGAAGCGGCCCCATCCCGTCCCCCTGGATCCCGCTTCCTGGACGGTGCTGCAGCAGTGCCTGACCCACCGCGAGGCATGGCGCACGGGCAACCCGCACGTCATGGTCACCAAGGGTACAAAGGCTGGGCGGAGCCCGGCCTCAACTGCCTATCTCTCCCACGTTCTTGACGACTGCGGCTTCCCGCCCCGCATGATCTGCAGCACCCGTCTCGTCGACCTGGTGAACACCATGGACCCCAAGCTCGTCGACGCGGCCTTCGGCATGGACCCGCAAGCCACCCTGATCTATCTCGTCGACCATGTCGACCCCGGGCGCCTGCTGATCGCTGAGCATCGGCCGACGTCCAGAGAATCCGCTGGTCAACACTCTCGCCATCCCCCAGACTCGGATGCGTGCGAGGGGCCCTCGGTGATCAGCACAGGGAACCCGTGACTGGAGGAGAGCAACGAGGATGGCCCACCTGCGACTCGCCTGGGTCCTGTCCGGACGTGGTTGGGCCGACTGCATCGTCAGCGACCACCAGGCGGAAGCCGAAGTCACGGCCTCCTATATCACCGCCGCCCCCGAAGATCTCTTGACGGCAGTAACACGTCTGATCGTCGGCGAGACCGAATGCCGAGCCCAGTTCGAGGCCGAACCCACCGCCTTCCGATGGATCTTCTACCGTGAAGGCACCAACGTGTGGATCGGCCTACTGGAACTGGCCGACGGCCGTGACCACGACAACACTGGGACCGAGATCTGGTCCACCCAGCAGAACATCGACGTCGTTGCCCGAGCAGTGATCCGTTGCTTCGACGAGGTCGCGAGGGAGTACGGCGAGAGCGCATACCGCGGCAAGTGGGGTGAGCACTTCCCTCGCACCGAGCTCGAAGTCCTCAGGACCGCGTGGCGCGAACACCGAGGCGACTGGGCAGCCTCTTGGACACCGTCGAACCCGTGACGTTTCGGCAGCACCTGGCACGGGTTCGCCGGAACATGTGCGCTTTGCCGAAGGACTCGTTGGAAGCGATCGCGACGCTGTTCTTCTCCTCGCGTTCGGTCAGGACCTGGAAGAGGAGTTCGGCGCCGTGGCGGTCGAGTTCCATGTAGCCGAGCTCGTCGATGCAGAGGAGATCGACGCGGCCGTAGCGTGCGATGGTCTTGTTCAGCTGCTTCTCGTTGAACTCGTTGCGGATCGAGGGCAGCCGCAGCAGGCGGCAAGCGGTGTCGATCGCGGCGTCGGCGGCCTGCTCGGTCAAACCTCGCTGGCGGGGCAGGGCCACTGGGCTTCTCCCTCATGGTGGTCGCTGCCGCTGGTGCGGACGGCGATCTGGCAGTAGCGGTCGACGCACGGAGCGAACAACCAGCCCGTCTCGAACAGCCATCCGGCAACAGCATCAACAGCGGCTGCTCGACCGCGAAGTACTCGTCGACCATCCGCGGCCGCGAACCGAACCTCCGGCGCCCGTCGTGCAGGTCCCACTGGTCGACCATCTCGTTCAGCTCGGCCAGGAGCCGACTTCCGGGACCGGTGTGAAGTGGTTGCGGCGAAAGTAGCCGATCATCCCTTCAACTCCGCCCTCCTCGTGAGTGCCTTCGACTCCGGGCCGGCAGGAGAAGCTCTCGATGTCGATCTTCCGTGGGTTCAGGAAATCTGAAGGCTCCATAGCGCGAACTCAGGGACTCGAAGAGGTCTCTGCTGCGTGAAAGGGGCCGGTTGCCACAGCGGAGAACCGGTGGTGGGCGACGGACCTGGATTCGGCTCAGGCGGAAAATGGCTGGGCGCCGGCCCATGACCGCGATCCGGCGGCATCTGCGGGAGACTGTGGGGTGCCTACTTCCAGATCGCTTGCAGCCTCCGATGAGATACGTACGTATCTCATCGATCAGCTGAATCTCGCCCTGCGACGTCCCGGAATGTTGGGGAAGGAGTCGGAGCTGGCCTTGCGCATGCTGATGGACCACTTGCTGTTCGCGGAGTGCCAGCCCGAGGCTTTGGCCGAGCAACAGCGCGTCTGGGAAGAGCGCGGCGCCTGGTCCAGCACCGGCATCGCGGGCGTGTTCCGCGATCTGATCCCGGAGCGCTCTTACGAGTGCGGCATTGCCTCGGTGTATGCCGAGTTCGCGCACCGCCGCGGCTGGCTCAAGCCCGACCGCGTACTGGACCCTGATGAACACGCAGTCCTGCAGAGTGCGGTCCGTCAGTGGGCAGGCAAGGACCGCGTGTGGATGGACGTCGTCGACGAGTTCGGTGCTCCTTCTATGTTGTTCGGCGGCAACAACCCCTACTACGGCAAGACCCTCGGCTACCTGACTGAGAACCCGGAGGAACCGATGGTGTCCTTCGATTTCTGGAACGGCAGTCCTCCGGGAGCCGAGCACTCATGGCCACCTCCGTACGAAGAACCCCTCCTGCTTGCAGTGCGCTTCGGAACGGGGCCCTTCCGTCAGACCTTCACCTTCACCCCGGAGGGCCGGCGACGGCTTCCTGTGGAGTAAAAGCTCAAGATCAGCGGGTGCTCGGTGCCTGCTCTGTTTCCGATTCGGTCACGGCCCTGCTGGAGCCGTCGCCGTATCTGCGTTCTGAGGGAAACAACGGGGCACGGGGGTCGTTGACCTTATCGTCGAACTCCCAGCGCGGCCCGGTGACCCACCATTCCAGCCGGACTCGGTACTGCCGTCGGCGTTCACTACGCTGAGCACGGGCGTGCCTTGCCGACCCGCGCTGCAACGCGGGCCTACTCGGTGACTGGTCGATCAATCACCCGGGAGGTACGCCCTTCGCGCGCTCCCGGGGAGCTGATCCACAAGTCCTGAGCATTGCTCCGGGCGGGACCGGACGGCCGCGAAGAGGCATGCGTCGGATCACGACAGGGGGGTGCGTCAACGAGTGGCTGATGTCCCCGGTATTCCTCCGGTATCCGCGCTGCGAGGCTTTAGTGTTGACGGATGGCCGAGGAGACACATAACAGCATGAGCGGACGGGCGGAGACGGTCGTTCAGGCTGGGCACATCGGTGAGGTGCACCAGCATCTGCATGCAGCGGCCCCAACAGCTCTGCCGGTGCCCTTTCAGCTGCCTCCCGCCCCCGCGCACTTCGAGAACCGGCAGGACGAACAAGACCGCATCACCCGAGCCGTCGACAGCCACGAGGGCCGTGTCGGTCCGCTGGTTGTCGCGCTCACCGGAATCGGTGGAATCGGCAAGACCGCGCTGGGGTTTCATATCGCCCGCCGGCTCCGACAGCGGTATCCCGGAGGGGCGCTGTACGTCAATCTCGACGACCTGCGCCAGGACGGGGCAGTCGAAGTAGCCGACGTCCTGGCAGAGTTGATGACCGGGCTGGGCGTCTCCCCGGAGTGGCTGAAGCCTTCCTTCGCCGGCCGCTCCCAGCAGTACTGGACACACACCCAGGACAAGAGGCTTCTTCTGGTCATCGACAACGCACGCTTCGGCGCGGAGGCCGTACCGCTCCTGCCCGCCTCCGCCGGAAGCCTGGTGATCGTCACCAGCCAGGGGACGCTCTACGACCTCGACGGCGTGGCCACGGTCGAAGTGCCGGTGAACGCGCTGAGCGTGGACGACGCGGTACGTCTCCTCGGGCACATCGTGGAGGACCCTCGGCTGTCCGCCGAACCAGAGGCCGCGGCGGAACTGGCCCGCGGCTGCGGGGGACTGCCTGCTGCGCTCCTGGTTGCGGGCCAGTGGATCCGCAAATACCGCCGACGCAGCCTGTCCCGGCTCGTCGCCGAACTCACCGCGGAGCTGCACGAGAAGGGCATTCCCATGGTCGAGGCCGTCTGGGACGCCGGATACTCCGGGCTGGAACCACAAGCCGCCCGTCTCTATCGCCTCATGTCCCAGCACCCCGCTCCGGTCATCACGGCTCCCGCCGCTGCCGCGCTCCTCGGCGGATCTCTCCCACCAGCTGAAGACGCTCTGGAGGAACTGGAATCGGCGGGCCTGCTCGAGGGCATGGACGAGGGCTACCGGATGCACGCGCTGCTGCGTGGACATGCCGACCGCCGCGCGCGCCAAGCTGACCGAGACGGTTCACACCTCGCAGGGGCCCGCCGCACCCTGACACGCTGGTACCGGCGCCAGGCTGCGCGAGCAGACTTGCTCGCCGCCGGCTCGCGCATGACCTTTGCCTCGACACCGCCATCGATCGGCGCAGTTCCTGACGTCGAGTTTTCGGGCAAGATGGAAGCCCTGCGATGGCTGGAATCGCAGCGACTCGCCCTCTATGGCTGCGTGCGACTGGCCTTCGAGAGCGAGCTGTACGAAGATGCCTGGGCTCTGTGCGAACCGCTCTGGACGCACTTCCTCGACCACCGGCACTACGCGGACATCATCGACGCCTTCAGCACGGGCGTGGCAGCCGCCGAGCGGGTGGAAAACGTGCCGGCAATGGTGCGCATGCGCTGCCAACTGGCCCGCCCACTGTGGGAGCAGGAGAGATACGACGAGGCCGCGGAGCAACTCCGGTGGGCGTTGAGCGCCGCTGAGACACTGGGGGAGTCCGCACCGGAACGCAAGCTGAAGGCTTCGGCAGTGGAGTTCCGCGGTTCACTGAAGTACGCCCAGGAGGATTGGGCAGGGGCTGCCGCGGATTTCGAGGCCGCGCGGGACGTCCACGTGGCACTGGGGAACGCGTACGGAGTGCTGCTTCAGAACTACCTGTTGGGCCGGACCCTCCTGCGCCATGGCGAGCCTGAGCGGGCTGGTGCCCTGTTGCACGAAGCACACCGGGCAGCGCAGGAGCACAAGCGTGAGCGTATGACGGCGCGGACGGGCTTCGCTCTCGGCCAGGCGCTGCGCCTGGCCGGGAGGACAGCGGAGGCCGGCGACCTTGTGCGCGCGGCGCTGGTGCATGCCCGGGAACGGAAGTCGTCCTTCGACGAGGCCCGCATCCTCACGGAACTGGCTGCGCTGGAGGACGAGGCCGGACAGACCGCAAAAGCGCAGGCACACCGGGCCGCGGCACGATTGCTGGCCGCTCGCTCCGGTCGCCTTCCGGGCGACGATCAGAGCTCGTAGCCGAGGTCCGCGCTCTTGGCCGAAGTCACTTCCACTTGGACCGCGAGTGGGCCGAAGTCGCAGACCAGCGATACCGGAGGCGTCCAGTGCGGGGTAGCGCGGAGCCAGGCGTGCACCGCCGACACCACCCCGGTCGGGTCGGTGCGCACCACGCGCCCGGCGGTTCGACACGCTTCGATGCGGACGCTGAGCAATCCTGCCGAGCGGCTTCGGACCAAGCACCGCTCCGGGGTGAGGATTGCGGCGGCGGTGCGGCATCCCGGGGCTTCGTCGAGGACCCGGGCGGTCCAGCCGCCTGCCGTCCAGGTGCTGGAGTGCGGCTCGGGGGAGGCGGGCTGTGCCCGGCGCCACAGCACTGAGGCGCTCTGAATCCGGCGCGGACCCGCGTCAGGGTGTTCGGCCGCGAGGTGGTGTACCTCCTCCGGGGTACTCGGCGGAAACCGCGCAACAGCGATCCTCGCCCCGGACACGTCGGCCCGTACCGCGAACGCGCTTGGGCGGTGAGGCGCGGAGCCCGGCTGCGGAAGGGGCTGCGGCGCAGCCGGCACATCCGGCGGAGACAGTTCCAGCAGCCGGTAGAGCTCACTCCGCAGCCGCGCCAGGGCTTGACCGGGAAGCGCGAAAGCCGCGTCGGCGAACTGCCTCGTGTCGAGGGCTTCGGCGGCCCGGAGGACCCGGTCCAGGTCACTGGCTTCGCTGAGTCGCGGGCTCGCGGCCAGCATCTGAGCCATGGGAGTGCCGGGGATCAGCTCGCTGCCCCCCTCGTACGCTCCGATCACAGGCCGTCCGAGAGCCGCAGCGTAGAGAGCGGTGGAGCCGTGGTCGGTGACCACGGCGTCGGCCGCGACCAGGAGGCCGGCCCACTCCGCGTACGGCCCCGGAAGAACCAGGCCCGCTGACAGGGCAGGAGCGAGGCTCCGCATGAGATCGAACGACCCGGTCCGGCTGTACTCGTTCGGATGCAGCACGAGGGCGATCTGATACGCGTCGTGGGGGAACTGGCCGACGAGCTCGCCCGGCAGCTCGGGCCGACGGGCCATCAGGGACTCCGGGCCCCAGGTGGACGTGAGCACGATGAGCCGACGCTCGCCCGTTCCCAGCACTGCGCGGTATCTCTCACGATGGCCGGTCGAGCCGAGCAGCCGGTCGAGAGTCGGGTCGCCTACGACATGTGCCCGGCCGGCGGCCGCAGGACAGTGCTCAGCGAGGCGGGTGATCTGTTCGCCGTGCGCCAGGGCGTGCAAGGCGGCCCACGGCTCGCTGTCGACAAGCAGGAAACTGGGGTCCAGCCCGGACGGGAGATGCGGCGAACCCTCTCCGATGACGCTCTTGTTGAAGCCGGCCCCGTGAGGCATCACCACCCGGGGTCCCGAGAGGGCGTGCAGCGGGCCCTTCGGACTGGCGGTCAAGATCAGGTCGTGCTTGTCGCCGCAAGCCCTTTCCCAGCTGACGGTACGAGCTCCGGACCGCTCCAGGGCTGCAAGGGCATCCACGTCGAAGGACGACCCCGGCACCAGGGTGACCCGAGTGGAGATACGGGCATCGCCCTCGAACACCGGCAGCACATCGAGAAGCCGATGCAAGGCACCAGCCGAACGAACAGCAAGGAGCGCTGCTCGCTGCTCGCTGCTCGCTGCTCGCTGCTCGCTGCTCGCTGCTCGCTGCTCGCTGCTCGCTGCTCGCTGCTCGGAAATTATCCATTGTAGCCTGAACTGTACTCAATTCGGGGTGCGGAGTGAATTCCTTGAACCTTCTGCGGCACGGTGCAGAGGGTGCTGCTGCTGGAAAGTGGGCAGCCGTTTCCCGGCAGATGCCGGCTCCTGGCTGCTTGGAGCATTCGACGCCATACGAGGGCGCGGGAAATGTGCCCTGAGGATTCTGGAGATGCCCACCAAGGATCGCGGGAGTTTCCGGATTCACTGGCGTCGTCAACGTCTTTTCAGGGCACGATGCGGAGGCTCAGCTCGGTGGAAGGCTTGCGTATTCCGCTCGGGCCCCGCCGTGAAGTACGGGAAGAAGAGCAGTCGTGGTCCCTGGCAGCGCAGGCGATGCCCGGTCTTGTCCCGTCGATGGGCGGTGGGGGCCGGAAGCCCGGATCTTCTTCACACCGGGCACGATTGCGCTTCCGTCAGTGCACGGCTGCTCTACCGTGGCACGAGTAAGTTCTATCGGCGCCTGTAGAGCGACGGTGATACAAGGGGGCATGGTGGAAGCTGAGTTGGCGACGCTGGCGGCGACGGGTGCGACGACCCTGGTGGGGCTGATGGTCTCGGAGGCATGGACCCAGGCACGGGGGCGCGTGGTGCGCTTCTTCGCGCGTGGCGACGACACCGCCCTGCCGGACGAGCAATTGGCCGCATCGAGGGAAGAACTCATCGCCGCCCGTGATGCCGGCGATGCGGACGCGGCGGCGGACGTGGAGGAGGAGTGGCGGCTGAGACTGCGCCGCACACTGCGGGCGGATCCGGTGGCCGCCGAAGAGCTTCGGCTCCTGTTGGAGGAGCTCGCTCCGCAGGCGGTACCGCCTGCCGTGACCGTCCACAACACCATCAGCGGCGGCACCCAGAACGGCCCTGTCATCCAGGGACAGCATTTTTCCAGCCTGACGTTCCACAGCCCGGCCGTGCAGTCGCCCGAGCAGTCGCCCGAGCAGGGGCCGGGGCCGGGGCAGGGGCCGCTGTGACGGGCGACGATTCCGACGCATGCGGGCAAGCTCCCCACGTCCAAAACAGTCCTGACCGGCCGGCCGCAGTCCTGAGCGGCGGCCGGGCCGTCAGGACGACCCGGCCGCCGGGGAATCCCCGCTCTCGGACGCGGCGCGCGGCACCGACTGCTCCACACCCAGCCCGCGGGCCGGCGGCCCCTGGCACCCCTGGGCGGCCGCGATCCCCAGCGCCACCAGCAGTGTCACCACCACGAACACGATGACGCGCTGGCGCAGCAGCCGGCGGTCGGGGCCGGGACGGCGCCCGGCCGACGTCGTACGCAAGGGGGTACGCGCGCCGTTGCGCCCCGTGGGCCGCGCGGCCGGAACACGTCGCGCCGTGCGCCCGCCGGTCTTCCGCGGTTGCGGCCCCGCGGCCGATGCCGGACCGGACGGCCGGGGGACCGCGTCGCGCGGCGCCGGGGGGCGGGACGGGTGCGGACGCGGCGCCGGGGTGCCCGCCGTCCGCCGCTCGGTACGCTGACGTGCGTACTCCTCGGCCCGCTGACCCGTCGGCCGGTCTGCAGGACGGCGCTCCGCACGCTCCCAGCCGGCCCCGGCACCCGCCCCGTTCTCCAGCGGCCCGCCCGACGGGCCGTGCGCCTCGCGGGCCGCGATCTCCTTGAGCCGCAGCGACAGCGACAGGGTGCTGGGACGGTCCGCCGGATCCTTGGCCAGACATGCGGCGAGCAGTGGCGCCAGGGCGTCCGGCACCCCGGCGAGGTGTGCCTCCTCGTGGACTACGCGGTAGAGCATGACCTCCGAACTTCCCTGCCCGAAGGGGGAGTCGGCAGTACAGGCGTACGCGAGGGTGGCGCCCAGCGCAAAGATGTCCGTCGCCGGTGTCACCGCGGCCCCGCGCACCTGCTCCGGCGCCAGAAAGCCCGGCGAGCCGACGGCCGTGCCGACATGGGTCAGCGTGCTGGCACCGGTCGCCCAGGCGATACCGAAGTCGATGATCCGCGGGCCCTTGGGCGACAGCAGAATGTTCGACGGCTTCAGGTCGCGGTGCACCACGCCCGCGTCATGAACGGCCAACAGTCCCTCGGACAGCGCGGCACCGATGGATGCGACCTGTGCGGGGGACAGCGGACCGGCCTCGTTGACCTTGTCGTGCAGCGACGGTCCCGGGACGTACTGCGTGGCGAACCAGGGGCGGTCCGCATCGAGATCGGCCGCGACCAGCCGGGCCGTGCAGCCGCCGCGGATCCGCCGGGCGGCCGAGACCTCCCGCGCGAACCGCGAGCGGAACTCCTGATCCTCCGCCAGGTCCGGCCGGATCACCTTGAGGGCCACCCGCTGCCCTCGTTTGTCCGAGCCGAGATAGACCACGCCCATCCCGCCCGCGCCGAGCCGGCGGTGCAGCCGGAACGTCCCGACGACACGCGGGTCCTCGCGTCGGAGCCGCATCATCGCCATGTCCGTCCCCTACCTGCGGTGGGGAGCCCCCTCCGCTGCCAACCGTCTGACGTGGCACAGCTTACGGATTGACGGCTCGCTGTGCGCAGAGGCCGCGCATGCGTCGGCGGCCGGATTGCCGGTGGCGGGTGTGATTCCCGGAGTGCGGGAGGAAAACCCGGCCGTCGTGCGCCCCGGCTGCCCGTACACGATCCCAATGATCCGTCGCAGAAGGGGGATTGGCGGGATGAAGGGGGATCGCACCGGGTTCGTCGTGGATGCCGGGGATACGGCCAAGAGCCGGAAAGCGGCGGTGCGCGAGGCGGTCCGCGGGGGCCGGACCACGGTCCGCGGGGGAGCGGCCAAAGTGAGCGAGGTCACCCACAGGAGTGCGCGGGCCGAGGCGGTGCGACCATCCCCCTGGGGGAGATCCCCAGGGCCCGGGTCCGTCTCTCCACCCAGGGGAGTACACGGCGCGCGGTCCCGTCATCCTCCCGGAGGCCGATCAATCGGTACGACGGCATGACGCCCGTCGCCGGCCGCGTGCCTACTGTTGTCTTCAAGCGGCGGGCGCAGCGCTCGTCCCCCGAGGTCAGACGCCCGCCGCCCCAGTCACGACGGGAGCGGCACGATGGCGGAGAGACCGCGGCGAAAGGCCCTTCGAGCGCAGGGGCGCCGGGTCGCCGCCGTGCTCGGCGGCCGGCAGTCCGGTACCCGCCACCCCCTCGTCGCGGTGGCCATGGTGCTGCCGCTGGCGATCGTTCTCGCCGTGGTTTTCGGCGGCTGGGAGGCCGTCATGACACAGGCGTCGTCCGTGGTCGGAATGCTGGGGCGTTGAGCGGCACCCCAGGCCCGGGAGAGCGGCCCGGGACGGGGATCTCCGGCTGAATTACCCCGTGGGGACGGGGGTGCGACGGACGGCACGACGGCCGGGCATCTGGGGAGATGCCCGGCCTTCGGGTTTTTCCCGGCCACCGCCCTGCCCGGCCACCGCCCTGCCCGGCCCACCACCTCGCGCGTACGATCCCGGGCCGGGCCGTCCACGGCTCGCACCACCACCCACGGCGCACCCGGCGTGCGCCGGACTCGGGGGAACGATGAGCACCGCCCTGCTCGCCTGTCTGGCCGAGATCGAGACTGCGGCCGACGCCTGCGCCCGGATGACCTCCCTGCCGGACCGGTTGGTGCCCGCCGGCCCGGACGTACGGTGAACACCTCGTCGCCGGGAGGCCGTTCCGGCGGCGCCGCAGTGAGCGGTGAGGGATGACAGGAGTGGGGCCGACGATGCCGTGCCCGAGTGCCGTGCGCCGATGCATACGTACCAGCGCCACGGCGTCCGGGGAGAACAGCGCGCCAACTGCCGGGGGATCTTCCTGGACTACGGAGAGCTGGGGGCGCTGACCCGTCTTGAGTCACAGTGGTCCCAGCAGCCCCCGCCGCCACCCGACCCGCAGGCCTACCCGGCCGCCCCGCCTGGGGCGCCTCGCACCAGGGCCACCACGGTCACCATGGACACCACGGCGATCATCACCGCAGCTTCGGCCGCATGTTGTTCTCCTCCTGAACAACGACCGAGGGCCGGAGCGAAATGCTCCGGCCCTCGGGTTCAGGTGTGGACGATACTGGGATTGAACCAGTGACCTCTTCCGTGTCAGGGAAGCGCTCTCCCGCTGAGCTAATCGTCCTCGGGAAGCGGATCACGAAGATCCACCACTGCGTGCGCGATACTGGGATTGAACCAGTGACCTCTTCCGTGTCAGGGAAGCGCTCTCCCGCTGAGCTAATCGCGCGGGACGGACACCCCGGTGAAGCAATTCGGGGATCCAGTGGACGATACTGGGATTGAACCAGTGACCTCTTCCGTGTCAGGGAAGCGCTCTCCCGCTGAGCTAATCGTCCTTGGAGGTGGAGACGGGATTTGAACCCGTGTAGACGGCTTTGCAGGCCGTTGCCTCGCCTCTCGGCCACTCCACCAGGAGTGAGGGGGTTCGGGAAGATCCCCCACATCGAGCGGACGACGAGACTCGAACTCGCGACATCCACCTTGGCAAGGTGGTGCTCTACCAACTGAGCTACGTCCGCAGGTGTCTCTCCCAGACTACGTCTGGGAGCTACTCGGCCTCCGGGGCGCTTGCGTGTCCCGGCGACGTGTTGAACTCTAGCGGATTCCGGGGCCAGTACAAAAACGCGTTTGTGCAGCGTGCTGCGCTGCTCGCTCGGCACAGGCGGGGTCCGGGCCGCCGCCATAGACTCGCTGACGTGCACGACTTCGCTCCGATGGCACGCTTCGGCGGCCTGATAGCCACCGACCTGCTGGATGTGACCAGCGATCCCGCGGCTCTGGACTCCACGGGCTGGTGGGCCGTGGCCGCCGATTTCGGGGGCTCCGTGGTCTGCGCCCGCTTCGGCGACGTACGACCGGCCACCGCGGCGGACGGGCCCGCCCCCGACGGCTGGCGCGGCCCCGCCCCCGGGGCCTGGGCCAGTTCCCTGGACCGTGACGCCTATACCGGCGGCGTACGGCGCATCCGTGAACACATCGCGGCCGGCGACGTCTACCAGGTGAACCTCTGCCGGGTGCTGACCGCGCCGCTGCCCGATCCCGCCCGCGCCGACGTGGACGCGCTGTCCGCGGTGCTGGCCCGCGGCAACCCGGCACCGTACGCGGGCACGATCCGGCTGCCCGCTCATGGAGTCGAGATCGCGAGCGCTTCCCCGGAGCTGTATCTGCGGCGCGACGGCCGCACCGTCGCGTCCGGCCCCATCAAGGGCACCGGGCGGACCGCGGCGGACCTCTCGGCGAAGGACCGGGCGGAGAACGTGATGATCGTCGACCTGGTCCGCAACGATCTCGGCCGGGTCTGCGCCACCGGCACCGTCACCGTCCCGGCACTGTGCGCCGTCGAAGAGCACCCCGGCCTCGTCCACCTCGTGTCCACCGTGCGCGGTGAACTGGACGGGGCGAACGAGAAGACCGCCTGGGCGGATCTGCTGGACGCCACCTTCCCGCCCGGGTCGGTCACCGGTGCCCCCAAGTCCAGCGCGCTGCGGATCATCGCCCAGCTGGAGACCGCGCCCCGCGGCCCCTACTGCGGTGGCATCGGCTGGGTCGACGCGGACCGTGGCACCGGCGAGCTCGCGGTGGGCATCCGTACGTTCTGGATCGACCGCACTGTGCCCGGCGGCCCGGCGCTCCGGTTCGGGGCCGGCGCCGGGATCATCTGGGACTCCGATCCGGAGCGGGAGTGGGCCGAGACCGAGTTGAAGGCGCGCAGGCTGCTCGCGGTAGCGTCGGGCCTGCACGAGGCGAGTGGAGGAAAACCATGAAGATCTGGCTCAACGGAGGGCTCCTGGACGCCGAGGGCGCCCGGGTCTCGGTCTTCGACCACGGGCTGACGGTCGGCGACGGAGTCTTCGAGACCATCAAGGCCGAGCGCGGCCGTGCCTTCGCCCTCACCCGCCATCTGGAGCGCCTGACCACCTCGGCCCGCGGACTCGGGCTGCCCGATCCCGATCTCGACGAGGTACGGCGCGGCTGCGCGGCGGTCCTCGACGCCAACCCGATGGCCCTGGGCCGGCTGCGGCTCACCTACACCGGCGGCGTCTCCCCGCTCGGCTCGGACCGCGGCGAGGCCGGTCCCACGCTGGTCATCGCGCTCTCCGAGACCCGGCGCCGCCCCGACACCACCGCCGCGGTCACCGTCCCGTGGACCCGTAACGAACGCGGTGCGCTCACCGGCCTGAAGACGACCTCGTACGGCGAGAACGTCGTCGCCCTGGCCCGCGCACGTGAACTGGGCGCTTCGGAGGCGCTGTTCGCCAACACCGTCGGCGCGCTCTGCGAAGGCACCGGCTCCAATGTCTTCGTCGTTCTGGACGGCGAACTGCACACCCCGCCGCTGCACTCCGGCTGCCTGGCGGGCATCACCCGGGCCCTGACCATCAGCTGGGCCGGCGCCAAGGAGACCGATCTGCCGCTGGACGCCCTGGAGCGGGCCGAGGAGATCTTCCTGACCTCCACGCTGCGTGATGTCCAGGCCGTGACCCGGGTCGACCGCCGCCAACTCGCCGACGGTCCGGGCCCGGTGACCGCGGACGCCATGCGGATCTTCGAAGAGCAGTCCGCCGCCGACTTCGATCCGCGGTGATGACGGGCCCGCACACGGGCGAGTAGAAAGTCCTCGTGACCACAACGCTGCGCCCCGCGGGACCGGAAGAACGACACGACGGCGGGCGCCGGGCCCGTCCGTACGACATCTGTGTCAACAGCCGCCGGGTCGGCGGGATCCGGCTGACGACGGACGCCCGGTTCGGCCCGACGGCCGGCCGGATCGCGGAGCTGGCCATCGACGAGCCGGACCGGCGCCGCGGCCGCGCCACGGTCGCCGCACTCGCCGCCGAGGAAGTGCTGGGCGGCTGGGGCTGCCGGCAGATCGAGGTGACCGTGCCGGCCGGTGCGGCGGCCGCCGCCCGGCTCGCGGCGGCCCTGGGCTACACCGAACGCAGCCGCATGATGAGCAAAAGCCTCGACGGGCCGCCCCGGCTGCCCGTCGACAGCAGCGCCCGTGCGCTGAGCGAGGCGGAGTACCCGGCCTGGCGGGACGCCGCGCTCGCCGAGCACGTCCGTACGCAACGGGGCCAGGGCATGTCCCGCGCCCGCGCCGAGGAGATGGCGGCCGCGGGCCACCGTGCCCTGCTGCCGGACGGGCCGGACACTCCCGACCAGGTGCTGCGCGTCCTGACCCGGCGTGGCGCCGATGTCGGCAGCATCTGGCTCGCCCTGCGGATGCCGGACCAGCCGGGCGGCTATGTCGTCGATGTACGGGTCGCGCCCGGACACCGCGGGCACGGTCACGGCCGCACCCTGATGCTGGTCGCCGAGCGCGAGAGCCTGGCCGCCGGCCGCGCCACCCTCGGTCTGGACGTCTACGCGGACAATGCGCCGGCGCTCGGCCTCTACACCTCGCTGGGCTACCGGCCCACCGGCTACCAGCTGTGGAAGCCGATCCTGTGAGGGAGCGGAACCGGTGAGGGAGTCCGCGCGGCGCCCGTGCGGGCCGGGCTCAGTCCTGCCCGGCCAGCAGCCGGTCGGCGATCTCCTCGATACGGGCGCGCAGCCCTTCCTGGCTCTTGCCGCCGTCCAGCCGCTCGCCGCCGATCACATATGTCGGGGTCCCGGTCACCCCGATCGCCTTGCCCTCGGCCTGGTCCGCGTCGACGATCAGCAGATGCCGCCCGTCGATCAGCGCGGTCTCCAGCTCCTCGGCATCCAGCCCCAGCTCCCCGGCGATCTCCAGCAGCAGCTTCTCGCCGCGCTTGCCGAGCTCCTCGGTGCGTGCCAGCACCGCCTCGATGTACGGCCGGCCCTGCCCCTGCTCGATGGCCTCCTCGGCGGCCTGGGCGGCGACGTAGGCGTGCTTGTGCTTGGGCAGGGGGAAGTGGCGCAGCCGGACGTCCAGCCGGTCGCCGTAGCGCGCCCGCAGCGCCCGCAGGTCCTCCAGGGCGGTGTGGCAGTCCGGGCACTGCAGTTCGCACCACACGTCCAGAACGGGGCGGACGGGGGTGGCGGAGGTGGTGGCGTCGTTCATGGGAGCCAGTCTTCCAGCTTTCCGCCGGCAAACGCCGGGAGGTACCCCGGCCGGTGCCCGAACCGGGACCTGCGGAGGAGGGCTACCCCGAGATGTCCCTGAGGCCGTCCCGGAACATGGCCCGCACGGGGCCGGACAAGGCAGGATGGAAGGGAGCAGATCGGCTGCTCGCCCCTTTCATCGGCAGGAGGACCGGATGCTGACCTCGACCGTCTGTGCCGCGGTGTCGGCAGCGGGCCTGGGCATCGCCGCGCTGACGGCATACCGCAAGCGGTTCCTGGCTGCGACCCGCATCGCCGCTTTTTCCCTGATCCCCATCGGCCTGGTGATGACGGGTGTCATCGACTGGGTCACCAACATCGTCTTCAAGCCCACGGTCTGGGCCGGCTTCGGTGTGCTCGCGCTCTCCGCCCTGCTGTTCATGATCAGCAGGGGCGTGGAGCGCCGCCGGGGCGGGATCGGCAGCCGTAAGGAGCGCAAGGCCGCTGCGGGCGCCCGGTCCGACGCGGTGGCGCCGGCCGCCTCCGTACCCTCCCTCGGCGCCGGCCGGGGTGCGGCGCAGCCGGCCGCCCAGGGGAAGGCCGCCCCGGGCAAGGGCGCTCAGGGCAAGGGCGCCGCACCCAAGGATGACTTCTCGGACATCGAAGCGATCCTGAAAAAGCACGGGATCTGATGAACTACCGCTGCTGAGGCGCTTATCGGGCGCATTGGCACGATCATCTGCGTCATGATGCGCGCGAGATGAACGATGAGTGCGCCCTCGCCCAAGACGACGCCCCGTCCCCCGAACCGCGCGGTTGCCTGTTCGCGCTGTCCCAGCCGCCGCTGATGCTCTTCCTTGCCGTCATCGGCTTTCTGCTCCTTCTCGGGGCAGTGCACGACCTTTTCCTCCTGTGAGGCCGCCAGGGAGCGCCGGCCCCGGGCCCCGCAGGGGTGCCGGAGCGGTGCTCAGCCCGCCGCGGCCTCCCGCCGCCGTGCCCGGTAGGCCGCGACATGCAGCCGGTTTCCGCAGGTGCGGCTGTCGCAGTAGCGCCGCGAGCGGTTGCGGGAGAGGTCGACGAAGGCGTGCCGGCAGTCCGGTGCCTCGCAGCGCCGCAGCCGTTCGCGTTCCCCGGCGACGAGGATGAAGGCCAGTGCCATCCCCCCGTCGGCGGCCAGATGCTCGGCGACCGACGCGCCCGGCGCGAAGTAGTGGACGTGCCAGTCGTACCCGTCGTGATCGGTCAGCTGCGGTGTGGTGCCCGCCGAGGCGACCAGCGAGTTCAGCTGTTCGGCCGCGGTGCGGTCGTCGTCGGCCGCGAAGATCCGCGCGAACCGCGCGCGGACGGACCGTACGGCCGCCAGGTCGCCCGCGCCGAGCGCGCCCACATCGCTGACGTCATGGCGCTGTACGAAGTCCTCGAGGGCCGCGAGGCCGGTCAGGCTGTCCGGCGCTCCGGGTGTTTCGCCCTCCGGAGCGGTGTTCAGCAGATCCACGACCGCGTCCAGCGCGCACCGGGTGTCATGGCTGATCATCACGGTTCCGCTCCCTGGCAGGGTGGGGACGGACGGGTACCGCCCCCGGTGTCGTTGCCGAATGGTCGCCGACTCTAGCGCCTCCAACAAGCTTCAGCGCCGACTCCGCGGTGGGTCCGCGGCGACGACGCCGAAGTGTGCCGTATGAACTTGTCGGTCCTGCGCCGTCTCCCCGAGTCGGACGGGCGCAAGTGTGAGCGGGTGGGGGCTTTCGGTAACCGTGCTGCGTCTCAGCTCTCCGCGAGGATGTGGGAGAGCTCGGTGTCGAGATCGAAATGCCGGTGCTCCGTACCGGGCGGTACGGCGGCATCGGTCCTTTTGAGGAACGACTCGAGAGCCCGCGCGGGCGCCTCGAGCAGGGCTTCGCCCTCCGGGGAACTCAGAGCGATGCAGACAACGCCCTGTCCGTGGCTCCGGGACGGCCATACGCGGACGTCTCCGGTGCCCGTGGGCCGGTGCAGGCCCTCGGCGAGGAGGTCGCGGGCGAAAACCCACTCGACGGTCTCCTCGGCTCCGGTGTGGAAGGTGGCATGCACGGCATAAGGATCGGCCGTGTCATACCGCAGGCCCGCGGGTACAGGCAGTGAGGACTCGCTCGACACAACGAGGCGCAGGTGCAGCTCGCAGCTGACCGTGGTGTTCATAAGCGCCAGGGCCTTTCGCTCAGTGTGCGCTCGGGGATTCGCACGTCGGCGAAATCGACATGCCACCTACGGTGCCGTTGTAAACCCCTCTGACGGTTTTGGGTGGCTTCAGGTACCTCTTCCGGCGGATTGCGGGATCGTCCTCGGCGGTAATTCCGCCGGACCCGTCCCTTCCGGTAAGTTTGTGGGCATGAATACGCAGAGTGACGGGGGGCTGGGAATGGTGGAGGAGGACGCCGCTGTGGCCGGGCAGCCGCTCGGTTCGAGAGCGCCGCACTTCATCAAGCGCTCCCGGCCGCTGCATCTGAGCTGGCAGGTCGGAGTCTTCGTCGTCGGCCTCGCGGTCGTCGTGGGCGGCGTGATCATGCTGCCGCTGCCGGGGCCGGGCTGGCTGGTGATCTTCGGCGGTATGGCGATCTGGGCGACGGAATTCGTCTGGGCCCAGCTGGTGCTGCGCTGGACCCGGCGGAAGGTCACGGAAGCGGCCCGGAAGGCGCTGGACCCCGCGGTGCGGCGGCGCAACATCATTCTCACCACCGTCGGCGTAGTGATCATCGCCGCGGCGCTCGCGGTCTATGCCTGGAAGTTCGGCCTCGCCATGCCGTGGAACGTCTCCGAGTGACGTCGGCGTGGTCAGGAGTGCCCGCCGACGTGGGGTAATGTTGGCGTTGCGCCCGGGGCGATTAGCTCAGTGGGAGAGCGCTTCGTTCACACCGAAGAGGTCACTGGTTCGAACCCAGTATCGCCCACCCCGGACGACGGCCCGGAGACATCAAGTCTCCGGGTCTTCGCTGTTGTTGGGCGTGCGCACCGCCCCGGGGCGCACACTGGGATCATGCCCGACTGGTCACGCCGACTGCACCGCTACCGCTTCCGCAGCGTATGGCTGCTCAACGCCCCGCCGACCGTGGTCTACGCCGTCCTCGAACGCGCCGAGGCATACCCCCGGTGGTGGCCGCAGGTCCGCGAGGTACACCCGCTCGACGACCGCAGCGGCACCGTCCGCTTCCGTTCGCTGCTGCCGTACGACCTGACGGTGGTGGCGAGCGAGCGCCTACGGGACCCGGGCGCGGGGGTGCTGGAGATAGGGATGCGCGGAGACCTGGCCGGCTGGGCACGCTGGACGGTGGTGCCAGGTGCCGGCGGCACCCGCGTCGTCTTCGAGCAGGACGTCGAGGTCTGCAAGCCGGTGCTGCGGCGGTTCGCGCTGCTGGGACGGCCGGTGTTCCTCGCCAATCACGCGCTGATGATGCGGGCCGGCCGCCGCGGTCTCGCCGCCTGGCTGGCCCGCGGATGAGGCACCCCGGGCGTCCCCGCGCGGCCGCCCGGGACCGCGGGGGAACAGGAATTTGATGGAAGGCCCGCGCGGCCTGTATTGTTCTGCTCGTTCGCGAGGGAAACCCCGCCGACACCCGGGCGATTAGCTCAGTGGGAGAGCGCTTCGTTCACACCGAAGAGGTCACTGGTTCGAACCCAGTATCGCCCACCGGGATCAAGAACCGGGCCGCCAAAAAGCGGCCCGGTTCTTTTTGTTGGAAGAACACGGAACCGGGAATTCCTCCGGGAACTCTGCGGCCGGCCCGGAATTGCTGAGGGGGGATCAGGCCGCGGCGGGGAGTTCGGGGCGCAGCGGCCAGTGCGGATCAACGGTCTCGGGGTTGCCGCTGCGCGCGAACCACGCCTGCAGCCCGCGGGCCTGGGCCGCGTACCAGACCGCTTGGCGGGTGTGCAGCTCCGCCGGATGCAGCCCCTCCAGGCGGTCGGAGAAGCGGTGTCCCAGGGCCCGGACGACCCGCAGCGCGGCGAGCGCGTCGGCGGCCGCCTCATGGGCGTCGGTCAGCTCGACCTCGTAGTGGTCACACAGATCGGTGAGCGTACGGCGGCCCTTGCGGTAGCGGTCCAGGTGCTTGTCGAGGACGCGGGGATCGAGGATGCGCAGCGGGTGGGCGCCCAGATAGGCGTCGAGCGAGCTGGCGCGGTGCCGCTTCAACTCGCGCTCCAGGAGAGTGAGGTCGAACGGGGCGTTCATCACGACCAGCGGGCGGCCGGCCACCGACTGGGCGGCCAGCGCGCGGGCCACCTCCTCCAGCACCGGTGCGGGCCAGCGGCCGTGCAGCGCGAGATGGCCGGCCGTCAGGCCGTGCACCGCCGTCGCGGCCTCGGGTATCTCCACGCCCGGATTGATCAGCCAACGGGTGATCCGGGGCGTCGAGCGCGGCGTCTCCTGGACCACCAGGGCGGCGGAGACGATGCGGTCGCGCTCGACGTCGATGCCCGTGGTCTCGGTGTCGAAGGCGGCAAGCGGTCCGTCATACCAGCACGGCATCATCCCAACTCCTCGCGCTCGTACAGGGGATGACAGGCACGCCACCCGAGCTGGTGATACCCGAGCCGGCCGGTGGTCGAACCGTCTTTGTTTGCGGACCACTTGACGCGGAGACAACCAGAGGGACGGGCCGACGCGCTCCGCCCTCTCCCCGTCATCCACCCGCATCGATCGGCACAGCCCGGAAGGCACCCCCGCGATGACGCTCGCGCAGCCCGAACCGGGCGGGCTGCTGCCCCAGCTGACCACACCGCAGCGCGGCGGACTCGCCACCACGGCCTGCATGGAGACCCTCCAGGTGGGCTATCTGCACGCGGTCGCCGCCGCCTCCGGATGTTCGCTGGCGCAGCCCTTCCCGGACAACGGAATCGACTGGCACGTCAGCCATGGCGCGCCCGGCCACACCGTCGACGACGAAGTCACCATCAAGGTGCAGCTCAAGTGCACCTACCAGACCGCCCCCCGCCCGCCGGGTCCGACGTTCGCCTTCACGCTCGACAACGACCATCTGGTGAAGCTGGCCCGTACGCCCGTATCGGTCCACAAGATCCTGGTCGTGATGCTGGTCCCGCGGACCCAGGAGGACTGGCTGCGGGCCGGTCACGACCGTCTCGAACTGCGGCACTGCTGCTACTGGACCAATCTGGCCGGCCATCCGGTGACCGGCCGGCGCAGGACCACCGTGCGGATCCCGACCGCGCGGATCTTCGACGACCGAGCGCTCTGCGAGATCATGACGCGGGTCGGGGCGGGAGGGAGACCCTGATGTACCGGCCGACCGACGAATACGACGCGCGGCTCCTGGATCCCGCGCAGCTCGATCCGGCGGTGCTCAGCGCGCTGCTGGCCCGGCACGGCTGGCGGCGCAGGGGCGGGGCCGCGGGCCACTACGCCCGGTGGACACCGCCCGGCGGGGCGGGCGGCACCAGCCAGCGGGGGGCGGCCCACCGCCGCGTCCCCGACAGCGGGGCGGTGCACGCGGAGGCGCTGGCGGCGCTGGCGCAGAGC
>NZ_JBSHBP010000067.1:0-43158 GCF_053612065.1 Streptomyces sp. NPDC054765
TGGACGAGCGGCTCGGGAAGATCACCTTCTGGACGCTGTTCGTGGGCTTCCACGGCACCTTCCTCGTCCAGCACTGGCTGGGCGCCGAGGGCATGCCGCGGCGTTACGCGGACTACCTCGCGGCCGACGGCTTCACGACGCTGAACACCATCTCGACGATCAGCTCGTTCCTGCTGGGCCTGTCGATCCTGCCGTTCCTCTACAACGTCTGGAAGACCGCCAAGTACGGCGAAAAGATCGAGGTCGACGACCCGTGGGGCTACGGCCGTTCGCTGGAGTGGGCGACGTCCTGCCCGCCCCCGCGGCACAACTTCCTCACCCTGCCGCGTATTCGCTCCGAATCCCCGGCATTCGACCTGCACCACCCGGAGATCGCAGCTCTTGACGCGCTGCACAACGGCCGCGGCACCGAGCACGACAAGGCCCTCGCCGGCGGCAAGGAGGCGGGCAAGTGAAGATCCAGGGCAAGATGTTCATCTGGCTCGCCGTCTTCATCCTCGTCATGGCGATCGTCTATGGCGTCTGGTCGAAGGAGCCCGCGGGCACCACCGCACTGTTCCTCGCCTTCGGCCTGTGCATCATGGTCGGCTACTACCTGGCCTTCACGGCCCGGCGGGTCGACGCGGGTGCCCAGGACAACGAGAACGCCGAGGTCTCGGACGACGCCGGTGAGCTGGGCTTCTTCAGCCCGCACAGCTGGCAGCCGCTGTCCTTGGCGGTCGGTGGCGCGCTCGCCTTCCTGGGCGTCGTCTTCGGCTGGTGGCTGCTCTACTTCTCCCTCCCGGTGATTTTCGTCGGCCTCTTCGGCTGGGTCTTCGAGTACTACCGCGGCGAGAACCGCACGCAGTAACCACGGCACCTCTGCCGTGCGGCGGGCCCGGACACCTCAACAGGTGTCCGGGCCCGCCTCTTTTGGCGGCCGGGAGCAGACCCGTTTGCAGTCCTCCAGCGCGCTGGGACAGGTGATTCTTCATATTTTTGGGGCATGAGTCACAGACCTCGAACCCGGACGGTGCTGAGCTGCGGCCTCCTGCTCGTGCCCCTTGCGGTGAGCGCCACCGCGTGCGGGGGCTCGGATTCGGAAGCGCTCTCCGCCAACCCCTACGACGCGGCCGACCAGATCTCGGCCAACACCCCGGACGGCAGCAAGAAGGCGGACCCCGACAAGCCGCTGGAAATCTCCGTCAAGGGGGACGAAGCGCGGATCACGGACGTGACCGCCCTCGACACCACCGGCCGCTTCGTCCGCGGCGAGCTGAGCGCCGACGGCAGGCACTGGCGCACCACGGCGCCCCTCGCCGCCGGCAGCCGCTACACGGTGCGGGTGAGCACCGAGGAGGAGGACGGTTCGCCCGGCCGCAAGACGCTCGTGGTCAACACCGCGGGCGCCGAGGGCCAGTTGACCGCCGCCTTCGGCCCGAAGGCCGGCGAGTACGGCGTCGGCCAGCCGGTCACCGCCGAGCTGAGCCAGCCGGTCAAGGACCCCAAGGCCCGTGCGGTCGTCGAGAGCGCCCTGAGGGTGGACTCGATGCCGCGGGTCGAAGGCTCCTGGCACTGGGTGGACGACAAGAAACTGCACTTCCGCCCGAAGGAGTACTGGCCCGCGCACGCCACCATCTCGGTGCACAGCAACCTGGCCGGCCTGAAGGTCGCCAAGGGGATCTACGGAGGGTCCTCCAAGCCTGTGAAGCTCACCACCGGCGACCGGGTGGAAGCCATCACCGACGCCGCGGCGCACCACATGACCGTGCTGCGCAACGGTGAGTCGATCAACACCATCCCCGTGACCACCGGCAAGCCCGGCTTCTCCACCCGCAACGGCGTCAAGGTCGTCCTCGGCAAGGAGAGCTTCGTACGGATGCGCAGCTCGACCGTCGGCATCGCCGCCGGGAGCTCGGACTCCTACGATCTGCCGGTCTACTGGGCCACCCGGGTGACCTGGAGCGGGGAGTACGTCCACGCCGCGCCCTGGTCCGTCGGATCGCAGGGCGCGGCGAACGTCAGCCACGGCTGTACGGGCATGTCCACCAGCAACGCCCAGTGGTTCTTCAACACCGTACGGGTCGGCGACATCGTCAAGGTCGTCAACAGCGGCGGAGAGACCATGACGCCGTTCGACAACGGCTTCGGCGACTGGAACATGCCCTGGCAGGAGTGGCGCGACGGCAGCGCGCTCAAGGGCAAGGCCGCCGGGACCACAGGAGCGGCCGCGCGCGCCCAGAACCCCGCCGACGACGCCCGGCTGCGCCCGGAATTCTGAGCGCCGCCCAGCGGGCCGCTCAGGCCTGTACGAGGTGCTTGCGGCGCAGCAGGCCGGCCAGGGCGTCCGCGAAGGCCACCGGGTCCAGCGGATGCGTCACGGCGGCGTCCGCACGGCTCCAGGTCGCCAGCCAGGCGTCCTGGGGGCGGCCGATCAGCAGCAGTACCGGCGGACACCGGAAGATCTCGTCCTTGATCTGCCGGCAGACGCCCATGCCGCCCGCGGGCGCGGTCTCGCCGTCCAGCACGCAGACGTCGATGCCGCCCTGCGCCAGGGCTTCGAGGACGGCCGGTGCGGTGGCGCACTCCAGGATCTCGATCTGCGGGGCATCGGCGGCGGGGCGCCGTCCGGCCGCCAGCCGGACCTGCTCGCGGGTGTGGGCGTTGTCGCTGTAGACCAGCACCGTGGCAGTCGCCTGCATCGTTCCTCCACGCGTTGTAGCGGCACAGCATCGGTGGGGCGGATGCTACTCCCGCGGCGGGTGTCCGCAGGAGGGGTTGGCCGGATCCAAGATCTGCCCGACGGGCCGTCAGGGCGGGGGGCCGGCGGGGTCCGGCGGGCCGCGGCGGGGCCGGTGCGTCCCTCCTTCGAGCGAGCGCTGAAATGGGCCGTACGAGCAGGGCATACGCCCTTGACACACCGAACGGCACCCCCCGGGGTGAGGGCGGGATAAGCGACCGACATAATGTCGGTCGTGGCGACAGCAACGACAGTAGAAACCGGGCACGCGCACCCGTCGGTCAATCGGCCGAACCTCACCAGCGTCGGAACCATCATCTGGCTGAGTTCCGAGCTGATGTTCTTCGCGGCCCTCTTCGCGATGTACTTCACCCTCCGATCGGTGACCGGATCCGCGTATTGGAAGGAATCCGCCAGTGCGCTGAATCTTCCGTTCTCCGCGACCAACACCACGATCCTGGTGCTCAGCTCTCTGACCTGCCAGCTCGGCGTTTTCGCAGCCGAGCGTGGCGACGTCAAGAAGCTCCGCGCCTGGTTCATGGTCACCTTCATCATGGGTGCGATCTTCATCGGTGGTCAGGTCTTCGAGTACACGGAGCTGGTCAAGCACGAGGGCCTGTCGCTCTCGTCCGGCCCGTACGGCTCGGTGTTCTACCTGACCACCGGCTTCCACGGACTGCACGTGACGGGCGGTCTGATCGCCTTCCTGCTGGTCCTGGGCAGGACGTACGCGGCCAAGAGGTTCACCCACACACAGGCCACCGCGGCCATCGTCGTGTCCTACTACTGGCACTTCGTCGATGTCGTCTGGATCGGCCTCTTCGCCACGATCTACCTGATCCGGTAACCGGTATCGGGCCTGATTGCCGGGCCCGCATATCCGACAGACATAGCCAAAGCATCGACGCAGAAGATCCTGACACCGGGGTAATCCGTGAAAAAGCTCTCCGCACGACGGCGCCATCCGCTGGCGGCGCTCGTCGTCCTACTCTTCGCGCTGGCGGTCACTGGGGGGCTGTACGCCGCGTTCGCGCCGGCGGACAAGGCTCAGGCCGATGACACCGCCCAGTCCCTTGCCGTCAAGGAGGGCAAGAAGCTCTTCGCCGTGGGCTGCGCCAGCTGCCACGGCACCGGCGGTCAGGGCACCTCCGACGGCCCGAGCCTGGTCGGCGTCGGCGCCGCAGCCGTGGACTTCCAGGTGGGTACCGGCCGTATGCCGGCCCAGCAGCCCGGCGCCCAGGTGCCGCGGAAGAAGAACATCTACAACAACGCCCAGACCGACCAGCTCGCGGCGTACGTCGCGTCGCTGGGCCCCGGCCCGAGCGTGCCGTCCAAGGAGCAGTACAGCTCCGCCGGCGCCGACATCGGCAAGGGCGGCGAGCTGTTCCGCACCAACTGTGCGCAGTGCCACAACTTCACCGGCAAGGGCGGCGCCCTGACCAACGGCAAGTTCGCACCGACGCTCGAGGGTGTGGACCCGAAGCACATCTACGAGGCCATGGTGACCGGCCCGCAGAACATGCCCTCCTTCGGCGACGGCTCGCTGTCGAAGGAGAACAAGAAGGACATCATCGCGTATCTCGGCGCCGTCAACGGCGATGATTCCGAGAGCCCCGGCGGCCTCGACCTCGGCGGTCTCGGTCCGGTCAGTGAGGGTCTCTTCGGCTACATCTTCGGCCTGGGCGCGCTGATCGCGGTCGCCATCTGGGTCGCAGCCCGGACTACGAAGGCCAAGAAGTCATGAGCGAGACTGGACGACACGAAGACGTGCCAGAAGAAATTCTTCCCGGTGAGCGGGAGACCGCTCACGAAGGTGCGGTGGCCACGGCGGAGAACCCGTTCGCCGACCCGGGCCTGCCGCCCCACGAGCACCGTGCCCAGGACATCGACGAGCGGGCCGCCCGGCGCTCCGAGCGCACCGTGGCGCTGCTGTTCGTGGTGTCGATGGTGGCCACGGTCGCCTTCATCGCCTCGTACGTGGCGATCCCGATCGACAAGATCGTCTACATCTGGCCGATCGGTCACATCAGCGCGCTGAACTTCGCGCTCGGTCTGACGCTCGGTGCCGCGCTCTTCTGCATCGGCGCCGGTGCGGTCCACTGGGCCCGCACGCTGATGTCGGACGAGGAGGTCGCCGACGACCGCCACCCGATCGAGGCCGCCCCTGAGGTCAAGGCCAAGGTCATGGCGGACTTCGCGGCGGGTGCGAAGGAGTCCCAGCTCGGCCGCCGCAAGCTGATCCGCAACACGATGTTCGGTGCGCTGGCCCTGGTGCCGCTCTCCGGTGTCGTCCTGCTGCGTGACCTCGGGCCGCTGCCCGGGACCAAGCTGCGCACGACGAACTGGAAGAAGGGCGTCCGCCTGGTCAACCAGTCGACCAACCTCCCGCTGCGTCCCGAGGACATCGCGGTCGGCTCCCTGACGTTCGCCAAGCCCGAGGGCCTGGAGGAGGACGACGAGGAGTTCGCGGAGAAGATCGCCAAGGACGCCCTGATGCTCGTGCGGATCCAGCCGCAGAACATCAAGGACAAGCACGAACTCTCCTGGTCGCACGAGGGCATCGTGGCGTACTCGAAGATCTGCACCCACGTGGGCTGCCCGATCAGCCTGTACGAGCAGCAGACGCACCACGTGCTCTGCCCCTGCCACCAGTCGACGTTCGACCTCTCTGACGGCGGTCGGGTGATCTTCGGTCCCGCCGGGCACGCCCTGCCGCAGCTGCACATCACGGAGAAGGACGGCTTCCTGGAGGCCGCAAACGGCTTCGAGGAGCCCGTCGGCCCGAGCTTCTGGGAGCGCGGATGAGTAACGAGACAACCGCGACCACCACACGCCGTGGCCAGGCGCCGCGGGGCGAGCGGATCGCGGACTGGGCGGACGGCCGGCTGGGCATCTACAGCCTCGCCAAGTCCAACATGCGCAAGATCTTCCCGGACCACTGGTCCTTCATGCTGGGTGAGGTCGCGCTCTACAGCTTCATCATCATCATCCTGACCGGTGTCTATCTGACGCTGTTCTTCCACCCGAGCATGGCCGAGGTGACCTATCACGGTTCCTATGTGCCCATGCAGGGGATCCGGATGACGCAGGCCTTCGAGTCGACGCTGGACATCAGCTTCGACGTGCGTGGTGGTCTGCTGATCCGCCAGATCCACCACTGGGCCGCGCTGGTGTTCCTGGCCGCGATGATGGTCCACATGATGCGGGTGTTCTTCACCGGCGCCTTCCGCAAGCCGCGCGAGGTCAACTGGCTGTTCGGCTTCCTGCTGTTCGTGCTGGGCATGTTCACCGGCTTCACCGGCTACTCGCTCCCCGACGACCTGCTCTCCGGTACCGGTGTGCGGTTCATCGAGGGCGTCATCCTGGCGATGCCGCTGGTCGGTTCGTACCTGCAGATGTTCATCTTCGGCGGCGAGTTCCCCGGGCACGACATCATCCCGAGGTTCTTCACGGTCCACGTGCTCCTGCTGCCGGGCATCATGCTCGGCCTGCTGGTGGCGCACCTGATCCTGGTCTTCTACCACAAGCACACCCAGTTTCCGGGTGCCGGCAAGACCAACAACAACGTCGTGGGCATGCCGCTGCTGCCGGTCTACATGGCCAAGGCCGGAGGCTTCTTCTTCCTGGTCTTCGGTGTGATCGCCGCGATCGCCGCGATCGCCAGCATCAACCCGGTCTGGGCCATCGGCCCCTACCGGCCCGACCAGGTGTCCACCGGCGCTCAGCCCGACTGGTACATGGGCTTCGCCGAGGGTCTGGTGCGTGTCATGCCGGGCTGGGAGTGGAACTTCTGGGGCCACACCCTCAACCTGGGCGTGCTGATCCCGATCCTGATCTTCCCGCTGGTCCTCGCCGTCATCGCGGTCTACCCGTTCGTCGAGTCCTGGGTCCGCGGCGACAAGCGTGAGCACCACATCCTGGACCGCCCGCGCAATGTGCCCACCCGCACCGGCTTCGGTGTGGCCTGGCTGGTCGCGTACTTCGTGATGCTGATCGGTGGCGGCAACGACCTGTGGGCCACCCACTTCCACCTGTCGCTCAACTCGCTCACCTGGTTCGTCCGGATCGGCTTCTTCGTCCTTCCGGTGCTGTCCTTCATCGCCACCAGGCGGATCTGCCTGGGTCTGCAGCGGCGGGACAAGGACAAGGTGCTGCACGGACGCGAGTCCGGCATCATCAAGCGCCTGCCGCACGGTGAGTTCATCGAGGTCCACGAGCCGCTCGACCAGGAGCAGCTGCACGTCCTCACCCAGCACGAGCAGCCCGCGCCGCTCGAACTCGGCCCGGCGGTCGACGAGAACGGCGTGGAGCGCAAGCTCTCGCGTGCACAGAAGCTGCGGGCCAAGCTCTCCAAGAGCTACTACGGCGAGGACAACGTCATCGCCAAGCCCACGGCCGAGGAGTACAAGGAGATCACCAGCGGCCACGGCCACCACTGATCACCGCGGCGCCTCGTAGCGCACCGTAGCCAGTACGCCACCCAGAGGGCCCCGTCCTTCCCCATCCGCTCGACTCCGCTTCGAGCAGGGGATACCCCATCCGGACGGGGCCCTCCGGCATGCCCGGGGCTCGATAGGGTGGCGGCACAAGCAGGAGAGAAACCAGGAGTGTGGACCATGAACGTTGTGACCCCGGTCGGCGGCGACAGCGTGGCGGCCCACACCTGGCCGGGCGTCCTCAACGCCCTGCTCGACGGTCGTGACCTCACCGCGGACGACACCGCATGGGCGATGGACAAGATCATGCGGGGCGAGGCCGGCGACGCCCAGATCGCCGGCTTCGCGGTGGCGCTGCGGGCCAAGGGCGAGACCGTCGCGGAGATCTCCGGACTGGTGCGCACGATGTACGCGCACGCCCGGCTGATCGAGGTGCCCGGACCGAGCGTGGACATCGTCGGCACCGGCGGCGACGGCGCCAAGACCGTCAATATCTCCACGATGTCCTCGATCGTCGTGGCCGGCACCGGCGCCAGGGTCGTCAAGCACGGCAACCGCGCGGCGTCCTCCGCCAGCGGTGCTTCCGATGTGCTGGAGAAACTCGGCGTCAATCTCGACCTCAGCCCGCAGCGGGTCACCGAGGTCGCCCGGGAAGCGGGCATCACCTTCTGCTTCGCGGTGAAGTTCCACCCCTCGCTGCGGCACGTCGCCAATGCCCGCGGCCAGCTCGGCATCCGGACCACCTTCAACGTGCTGGGGCCGCTGACCAACCCGGCGCGGGTCCGCGCCCAGGCGACCGGCGTCGCGGACGCCCGGATGGCGCCGATCCTGGCCGGGGTGCTCGCCGAGCGCGGCTCCTCCGCGCTGGTCTTCCGCGGCGACGACGGCCTGGACGAGCTGACCACGACCGCGACCTCCCGGGTCTGGATCGTCCGGGACGGCACCGTGCGCGAGGAGTCCTTCGACCCGCGGGACGTCGGAATCCCGCTGGTGCCGGTGGAGGCGCTGCGCGGTGCGGATGCCTCGTACAACGCGGAGGTGGCCCGCCGGGTGCTGGACGGGGAGACCGGCCCGGTGCGCGACGCGGTGCTGCTGAACTCCGCGGCGGCGCTGGTCGCGCTGGAGCCCGCCGACACCTCGCTGGCGGAACAGCTCCGGGCCGGTATCGACAAGGCCGCCGCCTCGATCGACTCCGGGGCGGCCCGGCAGGCACTGGAGCGCTGGGTGACCGCCAGCAACAGCTGAGCGCGCGGTGACGCAGCGTGTGACGCAAGCCCCGGTCCGGTATGCGGACCGGGGCTTGCGCGCGGGTGCCCGTGTGGCATGATTCTGCGCAGGTCACGAGTGACAGCGATGCAGGCCCCGGCCCGCTGTCCGGCAACCCTCCTTCCGTGGCGGGGTGCCCCGGGTGATGACCAGGCCGCAGGCAGCGAGGTCTGCGGCAAGCGCGGATCCCTCGCCAGGGATCCTGGTCCCCGAGGGAGAACTTCCGTGAATCAGCGAATGCGATAGGGCTCGACGGCCCCTTTTCCGCATCCCTTTTTCCTTTTCCGCTGCGATGCCGAGCGGCGCATGTCCGCGCCCCGTCCGCAGCGAATTCGCTTACCTCTTACGGGAGTTCGCCATGTCTGTTTCCGCCGTTGCCGTCGACCGTTCCGTGTGTGCCCCGCTGCCGGTTCTCGGCCGGGACGTCCGGGTCCCGCTCGTGACCGGCGGCGAGGTCGACTACGCCGCGCTGGACTACGCCGCCAGCGCGCCCGCGCTGCAGCGGGTCTGGGACGACGTGGCGGCCTACGCCCCGTACTACGGCAGCGTGCACCGCGGTGCCGGGTACCTCTCGCAGCTGTCCACCGACCTCTTCGAGAACAGCCGCCGGACGATCGCGGAGTTCCTCGGCTGCGGGGCCGAGGACCAGGTCGTCTTCACCCGTTCCACCACCGACTCGCTGAACCTGCTGGCCTCCGCACTCCCGGCGGGCACCCGGGTGTTCGTCTTCGAGACCGAGCATCATGCCTCGCTGCTGCCATGGGAGCAGCGCGCGGACGTCGCGGTGACGTACCTCGATGCCCCGCGCACCCCGCAGCAGGCGGTGGACATCCTGGAGAAGGCGCTGGCCGGACCGGGGGCACCCGCAGCGGTAGCCGGGGGAGAGCCGTACGGGCCGGCGCTGGTCTGTGTGACCGGGGCGTCGAACGTGACCGGTGAGCTGTGGCCGGTGCGGGAGCTGGCGGCCGCCGCGCATGCGCACGGCGCGCGGATCGTGCTGGACGCCGCGCAGCTCGTCCCGCACCACCCCGTGGACATCGCGGACCTGGGCGTCGACTGGGTCGCCTTCTCCGGGCACAAGCTGTACGCGCCGTTCGGCGCCGGAGTGCTGGCCGGCCGCGCCGACTGGCTGCAGGACGCCGCCCCGTATCTGGCCGGCGGCGGCGCCAGCCGCAAGGTCTCCCGGCGGACCGACGGCGGTGTGGACGTCGAGTGGCACACCACCGCCGCCCGGCACGAGGCCGGTTCGCCGAACGTCATCGGCGCCTACGCGATCGCCTCGGCCTGCCAGGCGCTGACCGAGGCCGGATTCGAGGGCCTGGCCGCCCGCGAGCAGGCGCTGATCGCCCGGGTCCGGGAAGGCCTGTCCGAGGTGCCCGAGGTGAACGTGCTCTCGCTCTTCGGCGAGGGCGCGGCACGCGTGGGCGTCCTCTCCTTCGTCGTCGAGGGCTGGAACAGTTCGCACTTCGCCGCGGCGCTGTCGGCGGAGTACGGCATCGGCGTCCGCGACGGACTGTTCTGCGCGCACCCGCTCGTCCGGACCCTGCTGGGCAGCGAGCCGCAGGACCCGGGGGAGTGCGGCGCCCCGGAGGCGGCGCCCGGCGAGAGGTCACTGAACGCCATCCGGGTCAGCTTCGGCGCCGGCACCCCCGACGAACACGTCGAACGTTTTGTGCGGGCCGTCAAGGAACTGGTGGCGAACGGCGCACGCTGGAACTACCACACTGAGGACGGCCGTTGCGTTCCCGCGCGTAGCGCGGGGTGATTCCCACGTTTTTGGCTTTCCCGCCGTGGGGGTTGTTCGCCGTTGCGCCTGGCGGCGGGCGGGGTCCGCTGCGCGGGGCTGTTGGGGTGCGGTGACGGGTCGGAGTGGGTGGGGAGGAAGGTTGGTGGGGGTGCACGTGGGTGGTCTGGTGCTCCTCGTGGATCACATGGAAGGGGTCCTATCGGTGGCCCGCCCCCACTTTCGTTCACTTATCCACTCACGGGAGGGGACGGGCCGGAGGGGTCTGGTGTGGGGACGTAAAGCGAAGCAGTCCCCACACCAGACCCCTCCGGCCCGTCACCGCACCCACAGCCCCGCGCAGCGGACCCGGCCCGCCGCAGGCGCAACGGCGACAAACCCCCACGGCGGGAAAGCCAAAAACGTGGGAAGAAAAAGGGCTACGCGTCGAGCCCAATCGCAAAGGCCGCCTCGAGGTCGTGCTGGGAGTACGTGCGGAACGCGATATGCGTCTCCGTGGCCGTGACGCCCGGCACCTTGCTGATCCGGCCGGGGATGACCTCCGCGAGGTCATCGTGGGCGGCCACCCGCACCATCGCGATCAGGTCGTGGGCCCCGGTGACCGAGTAGACCTCGCTGACCCCTTCCAGCGCGGCGATCTTCTCGGCGATCTCCGGGATCTGGTCCACGTTGGTCTTGATGAGCACGATCGACGTGATCACGGCTGGCTCTCTTTCTCGGTCACCCGGTCATCTCCCCTGGTGGCCCCCACACTATCCCTCCGGTAGCGGGCCCAGGCGTACAGGAAGCCGAGCGCGAAGCCGACGACATGGGCGAGGTAGGCGACACCGGGGCCGCGGGGGTCGTCCTGCGCGGCGTGCCACTGCAGGAAGAACCAGAAGAGCAGCACGATCCAGGCGGGAAAGCGCAGCGGCAGGAAGAACAGGAACGGGAAGACGCTGGTGACCCGGGCCGTGGGGAACAGGAAGAGGAAGGCGCCCAGGATGCCGGAGATCGAGCCGGAGGCGCCCACCAGCGTCTGGCCCGAGGCGGCGTGTGCGGCCGCGTAGCCGAGCAGCGCCAGGTATCCGATGATGAGGTAGAAGGCGGCGAACGGCAGCCGGCCCATGCGCGCCTCGGCCATCCCGCCGAAGACGTACAGAAACAGCATGTTGCCGAGCAGGTGCAGCCAGCTGCCGTGCACGAACAACGCGGTGAGCGGGGTGATCAGCGCCCGTGGCGAACCGCTCCACAGATCCAGCGGGATCACCCCCCACCGCTCGAAGTACGCGGTCTGCGCCTTCAGCAGGGCCTCGCCGCTGCCGTATATCCGGTTCAGACCGGAGGCCGGGCCGATCACGAAGACCGCACAGCACAGGCCGATCAGCACATTCGTCATCCGCGAGAACACCGCGGCCGGCGACCGGGTGGAGCGCGGAGGGCGGGGGAGGAGACCGGACGAGCGGGGAGAACGGGGTGAGGGGGCCGGCGCCGTCATGAGGTGATCATGACTCAATGCGGGCAATCGGGACAGAGCGCCTCGCCGCGTCCCGGCACCCGGGCGGGCCCGCACCGGCCCCCCGTCAGGCCGTAGGGTTGCAGGCAGTACTTTGCGTACTTCCGCGATCCGACGGCGCACCGCGTGAACCACGCAGCAGCACGAGACCGATGAGCACGAAAGAGGACGACACGATGGCTGTTCCCCTGCCGACGGACGGAACCCGGTGGCGCTGCACGCTGTGCGGCAACCTCACGCGGTTCGATGTGACCCGCCGGTCCAAGGTCGTGGAGTACGTCCACCTGGACCTGGCCGGGGCGCCCACGGTGGAGGAGCGCGAGGTCCTCAGTGAGAGCATCGAGTCCGTGCGCTGCCGCTGGTGCAACGCGGTCGACCAGATCGAACTGGTCGACCGTCCGGGCGCGAACGCCTGAGATCGGAGCGATGCAGCCGTGGTGGACCGTCCAGAAGGGGAGCCGGGGGCACAGCGTGACGACGCACCCGAAGGTGCGGCCGACGAAGTGCTCGACCGTCCGCTGCCCGAGGGCGTACGGCGTCGTGTGGTGGCGCTCACCGCGGAGTCCTTCGGCGCGCTGACCCTCGCCGAACTCCCGCCTCCGCTGCGGCAGTACGCCCGGTTCACCCCGACTCGTCGGGCCAAATTCGCCGGAAATGCGATGGCCGCGGCGCTGGAGAGCGATGCGGTCTTCCGGCAGCGGATCGCGGGCAAGCTGCGCGAGGCGCAGCCGGAGCTCGTCGGGGCGCTGGAGCACGGCACCCCGCCCGCGGCCGCCGATCCGCTCGATGTCGCCGCGGCCGCCTATGTGCTGCGTCCCGAGGGCTGGGTCAAACTCGTCGCGGCGGCCGGTGAGGAGGCGCAGCGGGCGCGCGCCGAGCGGGCCGGCGAGGAGGCCGAACGGGAGCTGGCCAGGCTGCGCGAGGAGCTGACGCAGGCGCGTGGCGAGGCCCGTACGGAGGCCGACCGGATCCGGGTGGACCTGGACGCGGTCCGCAAGGAGAACGAGTCGCTGCGGCGCAAGCTGCGCAGCGCGCTGAGCGATGTCAAGCGCGGTGAGGCCGCGGTGCGCAAGGCCGAGGCCGCGATGGCGGAGGTCCGGGACCGGGCGGCCACCGAGAAGGCCACCGCGGACAGCGAGGTGCGCCGGCTCAAGGCCCGGATCGCGGAGGCCGAAACGGCGCTGGAGACCAGCCGGCGTTCCGCCCGCGAGGGCCGCAGTGTCGAGGACATGCGGCTGCGGCTGCTGCTGGACACGGTCCTGGACGCGGCGCAGGGGCTGCGCCGGGAGCTGGCTCTGCCGCCCGCGAGCGTCCACCCCGCGGACACCGTCGAGGCGGTTGCGCCGGGCCGGATGACGCCCAAGGACATCGCGACACGCGCGCTGTCGGAGATGGACCCGGCGCTGCTCGACCAGCTTCTGGCCCTGCCGCAGGCGCATTTGGTGGTGGACGGCTACAACGTCACCAAAACCGGCTATCCGACCATGCCGCTCGACAAGCAGCGGCTGCGGCTGCTAGGCGGTCTCGCGGTGCTGGCGGCGCAGACCGGTGCGGAGATGACCTGTGTCTTCGACGGGGCGGAGCTGGCGGCGCCGGTGCTGCTCGCCCCGCCGCGCGGAGTCCGGGTCCTTTTCAGCAAACCGGGCGTAACGGCCGATGAGTTGATTCGTCAGCTGGTTCGGGCCGAACCGCCCGGCCGTCCGGTCGTCGTGGTCTCCACGGACCGGGAAGTGGCCGACGGTGTGGCGAAGGCCGGAGCGCGGCCGGTCGCATCGGCCTTGCTCCTCAAAAGACTTGCCCGGACCTGACGTGCCGCCCTGCCGGGGCCGCGGGCGGGCGGGAAATCGGTGGCGATTCGTCTCTGAGTGTCAATTGACGCTTACTGCCTGTGCGATGTTGGTAAAGGATGGGGCTCGTGGCGCAGATTTTTCCTCTGAGGATTTGAAGCGATCACAGCTCGGTTACTAAGGTCAGGCCCGAACCTTCATGCAGATGATCATCCAACCGGGATGAACCGTGAAGGAACCGCCGAGTCCGCGGCGTTCACGCGGAGCCGGGGTCTCACCCCCCCCACTTCCCGGTAGGCGGCTGGAGGAAGAAGGAGCTCGCCCCCGTGGCGTCCCACCGTCGACCCAAGCAGCCGAGCCGTACTCGCGTGACCATGCTCACCGCCACCGCCGCGGCGGCCGTCGCCCTTTCGTCCCAGGCCGCCCAGGCCGCCCCTCACCAGTCGAAGAAGGACGTCAAGTCCGAGGTCGACAAGCTCTACTCGCAGGCGGAGCAGGCCACCGAGAAGTACGACGGGGTCAAGGAGCAGCAGGACAAGCTCCAGAAGGAGGTCGACGACCTCCAGGACAAGGTCGCCCGTGGCCAGGGGGACCTCAACCAGCTGCGCAAGGGCCTGGGTGCGGTGGCCTCCGGCCAGTACCGCAGCGGCAGCATCGACCCCTCGGTCCAGCTGTTCCTCTCCGGCAACCCGGACACCTACCTCGAAAAGGCCGCCACGCTCGACCAGTTGAGCGGCAAGCAGGCCGAGCAGCTGAAGACCATCGCGGACAAGCAGCGCCGGCTCGCCCAGGAGCGCGAAGAGGCCGCGAGCAAGATCAAGGACCTCTCCGAGACCCGCAAGGCGCTCGGTGACAAGAAGGACGAGATCAAGGGCAAGCTGGCCAAGGCGCAGGAGCTGCTCAACACCCTGACGGCCAAGGAGCGGGCGGCCATGCAGGCCGACGAGAACCGCGCCAACCGCAGCAACGAGCGGGTCAACCTCGGCGGTGACGTGCCCGCTTCGCAGCGCGGCGCGGCCGCCCTGGCCGCCGCCCAGTCCAAGATAGGTTCGCCGTACGTCTGGGGCGCCACCGGTCCGTCGTCCTTCGACTGCTCGGGTCTGACGTCGTGGGCCTACGCGCAGGCCGGCCAGTCGCTGCCGCGCACCTCCCAGCAGCAGGCCAACGCCGGTACCCGCATCGGCTCACAGAGCGCCCTCAAGCCCGGCGACCTGGTGCTCTTCTACAGCGACCTGCACCACATCGGCCTCTACGCCGGCAACGGCATGGTGCTGCACGCGCCGAAGCCCGGCGCGGCCGTGCGCTACGAGCCGATCGGCAACATGCCGTTCGCCTTCGGCGTGCGGGTCTGAAAAGCCTCACCACCCTCTCAACCTGCCGTCCGAACGGGCGAATTGCGGCTCCGGCCGCTGACCTGCCGCCCCGTCGGTGACCTGCACAGTCACCGACGGGGCGGCTTTTTGTGCCCGAAAGGGCGTCTTTGGCCGGATCGCACCGGCGCCGTTACTGTCTGCCCTCGCAGCATCCGGTTCACCGACCGCCCTCCCGGGGCGGCAGGGGCTTCCCCCAAGCTCTCGGCTGCGCTCGAACAGGGGGGACCCCCATCGGAAGGAGTTCGGCTCTCGTGGTGTCCCACCGCCGTACCTCGCGGCACGGCCAGACCACCCTCGCCGGGGTCACCGTGGTCTCGGCCGCCCTGGCGACCGCGGCCGCCGCGCTGTCGGCACCGGCGGCCTCCGCCGACCCCGCCGCCCCCGTCAGCCACACGGCCGCCGACCGCCACGCGGCGACGGCGCGGGTCGACCACCTCTACGAGCAGGCGGAGCGGGCCACCGAGAAGTTCAACGGCGCGGACGCACGGACCAAGAAGCTGCGGGACCAGGCGGCCGCCCTCCAGGACCGCACCGCGCGCACCCAGGAGCGGGTCAACCGGATGCGCGGCAGGCTGGGCGCGCTGGCGGCCGCCCAGTACCGGGCCGGCGGGATGGACCCCACCGTCGAGCTGATGCTGTCCGAACGGCCCGACAGCTTCCTGGAGAAGGCCTCCGTCCTCGACCGGCTCGGCATCAGCCAGGCCGGCCGGCTGCGCGGTCTGCGGGCCGCGCAGCGCTCCCTGGAGCAGCAGCGCAGGGAGACCGCCGGGAAGCTGGCGGAGCTGGAGGCCGGCCGCAAGGAGGTCGCGCGCCACAAGAAGGACGTCCAGCGCAAGCTGGCCGCGGCCCGGCGGCTGCTGAACGCGCTCCCCAAGGACGCCAGGAAGGCCTACGCACGGGCCTCCAGGAGCGACGGGCGCCATGAGGCGGTCCCGGACCTGCGGGGAGCCGTACCGGCCTCCGGGCGGGCCGCGGCGGCCGTCGCTGCGGTGCGCGCCGCCGTCGGCTCCCCCTACACCTGGGGAGGCAACGGGCCCTCGGCCTTCGACTGCTCCGGACTCACCCAATGGGCCTACGGCCGGGCCGGCGTCTCCCTCCCGCGCACCTCACAGGCCCAGCGCGGCGCCGGCCGGCAGGTGCCGCTCCGCCAGGCACAACCCGGTGACCTGGTCATCTACCGCTCGGACGCCAGCCATGTCGGGATGTACGTCGGCAACGGTCAGGTGGTCCACGCGCCCTATCCCGGCGCCCGGGTCCGCTACGACCCCGTCGGGATGATGCCGATCTCGTCGATCACCCGGCCCTGAGGCCGGGCGCAGCGTTTTTGCCCCGGCCGGGCCGGATCTACGATCGTCCGCATGTCACACCAGTGGGCGGGACGACGGCCGTCGCGGGCCGGGGCGGCGGGCTGCGCGGCCCTGCTCCTCGCGCTGCTCGCCCCGCTGGCCGGCTGTGCGCCCACGACCTCCACACCGGCCCGCTTCCCGGACGTCCAGCGGATGCTCGACGCCCGTGCGTGGGCCGTCCAGCGGCGGGACCCGGCGGGCTTCCTCGCCTCCGTCGACCCGCGGGCCACCGGTTACCGGGACCGTCAGCGCACGATGTTCGCCCGGCTGTCAGGCATGCCGCTGGCCGACTGGCACTACGACCTCGACTCGGCCGGCGCTTTCCCGCTCCCGGCCGGCGAGAGCGGCGCGCACCTGGCCGTGAAGGTGCGGCTGCGCTACCGCTTCCAGGGTTACGACACCTCGCCCGTGCACGCCGTCCAGTACCTGACCTTGACCCGGCGCGACGGCCGCTGGCTGATCTCCTCCGACAGCGACGGCGCGGCGGCGGGCAAGAGCGGCACCCGCCAGCTGTGGGACCAGGGTCCGGTGCGGCTGGTCCGCGGCCGGTACAGCCTGGTCCTGGGCGGCGCCGCGCATCTGGCGCGGCTGACGGACCTGGCGCACCGGGTCGACCAGGCGGTGCCCGCGGTCTCCGCCGCCTGGAAGGGGAAGTGGTCCCGGAAGGTCGTGGTGGAGGCGCCGGACTCGGTCGAGCGGATGGCGCAGCTGATGGGCAGCGACGACGCCTCCGGCTATGCCGGGATCGCGGCGGTCACCACCGGTGAGGCGGGCGTCTCGACGGCCGCGCCGGCGGACCGCGTGATCATCAACCCCGACGCCTACGAGGAGCTCAACGACCTGGGCCGCAGGGTGGTCCTCACCCACGAGACCACCCATGTCGCCACCCGCGCGGTCACCACGGTGGCGACCCCGCTGTGGCTCTCGGAGGGCTTTGCCGACTGGGTCGCCTACCGCGGCAGCCGCCGCAGGCCCACCACCACCGCCCCCGAACTCACCCGTGCCGTCGCCCGGGGCAAGGTCCCCGCCCGTCTGCCCACCGACGAGGACTTCGGCTTCACGGCCGGCGCGGACCGGCTGGCCAAGGCATACGAGGGCAGCTGGCTGGCCTGCCGGATGATCGCCGGCAAGTGGGGCGAGGCCAAGCTGATCGCCTTCTACCGGGCGGCGGGCAAGGGCGCGATACGCACCTCGTCGGTGAGCACGGGGGCACCGATGGAGGCGGCCACGGCGGCCGCCGCGGGCTCCCGGCCCACCTCACAGGCGGCCGGCGCCGGGCACCGGCCGGCCGCCCGCGCCGACCGGACGGACGGCGCACTACGCTCCCAACTGGGCGTCGGGCTCGCGGAGTTCACCCGGCAGTGGCGGGCTTATGTGCGGGCGCAGCTGCGGCGGTGAGGCGTGGGCGGGTGCCCGCCGGCCGGCGGGGCTGCGCGGGCGTGCCGGTGTCCCGTACGCGGGGCGGCGCCCCGCGGCGGTGGGACATGACGGCTCACCGGCCCGGGGGCGGCGGCCCGTCGGCCGGTGCCTGCGGGGCGGGGCCGGTCAGCTGCCCGGCAGCGGCGGCGGTCTCGGCCGGCCGGCGTGCGCTCACCGCGGCGACGGGCCCGCTGTGTCCGCGCCCGGTGCCGCGCGTCGAGACCCACAGCCGGCGGCAGGCGAGCAGCGACGCGGCCACCAGCAGCCCGTTGCGTACGGCCAGCACCGCGACGGCCTGCGGATCGCTCGCCACGACATGCGCGAACCAGACGGGGAACTCCAGCAGGGTGAGCCCCGTGGCGAGCAGCACCAGCACCGCCGGCAGCGTCTGCCGGCCGGCCCGCAGGGTCGTGCACACCGCGGCGAGCCCCACCAGCCAGAGCATGTACTGCGGGCTGATCACCCGGCTGGTGGTCGTGAGGAGCAGGGTGGCGGTGAAGGCGGCGTCACACAGCGTCGCGGGGCCCAGCTCCCGGGCGCGCACCCGCCACAGGAACAGCCAGCCCGCGGCGGCGAGGCTCAGGGTGAGCGCCAGGGTGCTGACGAACGGGACGCCCGGCCCGAGGAACTCCAGCGAGCCGTAGTGCAGCAGCACCTGCCCGTCCCAGCCGTAGTGGCGGGCGACATGGAAGACCAGCGCGCCGAGTGACTCGACCTCCGTACCGCGGTCGCGCTGGAAGGTGAGGAAGGCCAGTGCGCCCGGTGCGGCGGCCACGAAGAACAGGGTCAGCCCGGCCGCGGTGCCGGCCGCGCTCCACCACAGGGCGCGTGCCCGGCGGCCGCGCACCGCCGCCCCCGTCAGCAGCAGTACGGGCCAGACCTTCAGCAGCGCGCCGAAGGCGACCAGCGCACCCGCCACCCGCGGCCGGCGGGCGGCCGCGAACAGCGCGGCGGCGGCGACCGCGACGACCATCAGGTCATAGCGGGCGTACGCGGTCGGGCCCAGCAGCGCCACGCCCGCGATCCACACCCAGGCCCCCGCCGGGCGGTGGCCCGGCCGCCGGCCGGCCCGCAGGAAGAGCGCCAGCGCCGCCGCGTCCGTGAGCAGGACCAGGGTGAAGAATGCCGGGGCGTAGTCCAGGAACGGCAGCAGACCGGGGGAGAGGATCGCGAGCGCGGCGGCCGGCGGGTACTGCCAGGTCACGTCGTCCAGCGGGAAGGTGCCGGTCTTCAGGACCTCGAACCAGCCGTGGTAGATCACCGAGACATCGGTGGCGACATCCGGACCCGGCAGCACCAGCACCCTCAGGACGCACAGCAGGACCACGGCCCGGGTCACGGCCCAGACCGCGACCGGGAGCCCTACCCCGCGTGCCCTGCCGATGCTGCTCATGGTCACCTCGCCGTTCCCCGGTCGTCGTCCGCCGGCGCCGTCCGCGGCCCCGGGGACACTGTTCCCTGCCCACCGCGTCCCGCTCGTGCTGCCTGCATGACGGCGGTCGTGGCTGGTCACGACCGTAGACGAGAGACGGGCGGGGCGGGGCGGGCAGCCCCCGGCCGCCCGCCGCCCGGTACTGTCGGGCCCGAACCGCCGAGACCGACCGCCGAGAGACCATCGTGCACAAGACCTTGATCGTCACGAACGACTTCCCGCCCCGGCCCGGCGGCATCCAGGCCTTCCTGCACAGCATGGCGCTGCGCCTGGAGCCCTCCCAGGTCGTCGTCTACGCCTCGACCTGGAAACGCGGCGCGGAAGGTCTCGCGGCCACCGCCGCCTTCGACGCCGAACAGCCGTTCCCGGTGGTCCGGGACCGTACGACGATGCTGCTGCCCACCCCGCGGGTGACCCGGCGGGCCACCGGGCTGCTGCGCGAACACGGCTGCTCGTCCGTATGGTTCGGCGCGGCGGCCCCCCTCGGGCTGATGGCGCCCGCACTCCGCTCGGCCGGTGCGCGCCGCATCGTGGCGACCACGCACGGCCACGAGGCGGGCTGGGCCCAGCTGCCGGCCGCCCGCCGGCTGCTGCGCCGGATCGGCGAGGGCACCGACACGCTCACCTACCTCGGCGAGTACACCCGCTCGCGGATCGCCGGCGCGCTCACCGAGGCGGCCGCCCGGCGGATGGTGCAGCTCCCGCCCGGCGTCGACGAGAAGACCTTCCACCCCGGTTCGGGGGGCGACGCCGTACGGGCCGCGCTCGGGCTCACCGGCCGGCCGGTGGTGGTGTGCGTCTCGCGGCTCGTCCCGCGCAAGGGCCAGGACACCCTGATCGAGGCGATGCCGGCCATCGTGTCGGCGGTGCCCGACGCCGTCCTGCTGATCGTCGGCGGCGGCCCGTACGAGAAGGAACTGCACGCGCTGGCCCTGGAGAAGGGCGTAGGGGACTCGGTGCGCTTCACCGGCGCGGTCCCGTGGGAGGAGCTGCCGGCCCATTTCGGCGCCGGCGATGTCTTTGCGATGCCCTGCCGCACCCGCCGCGGCGGGCTCGACGTCGAGGGTCTCGGCATCGTCTACCTGGAGGCCTCCGCCACCGGACTCCCGGTGGTGGCGGGCGACTCGGGCGGCGCCCCCGACGCCGTCCTGGACGGCGAGACGGGCTGGGTCGTCCCCGGCGGCTCCCCGGCCCCCACCGCCGAGCGCATCGTGGCCCTGCTCCAGGACCCCGCCCTGCGCCGCGCCATGGGCGAACGCGGCCGCGCCTGGGTGGCGGAGAAGTGGCGCTGGGACCTGCTCGCGGAACGGCTGAAGGAACTGCTGTAGGAATGACGGAACAGCTGTAGGAACGACGGAACGGCTGAAGGAACCGCTGTAGGCACGAGGGAGCTGCTGTAGGAACGACGGAACGGCGTGCGGCGGTTCCGCTTCCCGCCACGGCAAACCGCCGCCGTGGCGAGCGGCCACGACGCCGGATTCGGGCGGCAGCGGTCCGGCGCCGGCGGTCCGGCCCCGGCGCGGGCCGGAGCCCGCTACGCGCGGTAGAGCGTCTCGATATCCTCCGCGAAGTCCTTCGCCACCACGTTCCGCTTGAGCTTCAGCGACGGGGTGACATGGCCCGACTCCTCGGTGAACTGGGTCGGCAGGATACGGAACTTGCGCACCGACTCGGCCTTGGAGACCGCGGCGTTGCCGTCGTCGACGGCGCGCTGGACGGCGGCCAGCAGCTCCGGGTCATCGGCGATCCGGGACGGCGTCACGTCGGCCGGGTGGCCGTGCTCCTCGGCCCAGCGCGGCAGGAACTCCTCGTCGAGGGTGACCAGCGCGCCGATGAACGGCCGGCCGTCGCCGACGACCATGCACTCGGCGATCAGGGCGTGTGCCCGGATACGGTCCTCGATCACGGCGGGGGCGACGTTCTTGCCGCCCGCGGTGACCAGGATTTCCTTCTTGCGGCCGGTGATGGCGAGGTAGCCGTCCTCGTCGAGGGTGCCGATGTCGCCGGTGTGGAACCAGCCGTCGGACAGCGCCTCCTTGGTGGCCGACGGGTTGTTCCAGTACTCGGTGAAGAGGTGCTCGCCGTGCAGCAGCACCTCGCCGTCGTCGGCGATCCGCACCACCGAGCCGGGCAGTGGCTGGCCGACCGTGCCGATCTTCTGCCGGTCCCAGGGGTTGAAGGCGGTCGCCGCACAGGACTCGGTCAGGCCGTAGCCCTCCAGGGCGGTGAAGCCGATGCCGCGGTAGAAGTGGCCGAGGCGCTCACCGAGCGGCGCGCCGCCGGAGATGGCGTGCGTGGCGCGGCCGCCGAGGACGGCGCGCAGCTTGCTGTAGACCAGCCGGTCGAAGACCTTGTACTTCACCTTCAGGCCGAACGCCGGGCCCTGGGGGGTGTCCAGCGCGCGGCTGTAGGCGATCGCGGTGTCCGCCGCCTTGTCGAAGACCTTGCCCTTGCCGTCGGCCTGCGCCTTGGCCCGCGCCGAGTTGTAGACCTTCTCGAAGACCCGGGGCACGCCCAGGACCAGCGTCGGCTGGAAGGAGGCGAGGTCCTCGGTGAGGTTCTTGATGTCGGGGGCGTGGCCCAGCTTGATGGGGGCCATCACCGCGGCGATCTGCACCAGCCGGCCGAAGACGTGCGCGATGGGGAGGAAGAGCAGCACCGAGGAGTCGCCGGTACGGAACAGCGGCCGCTGTCGCTCGACGATGTTGCCGCACTCCGCGAAGAAGCTGCGGTGGCTGAGCACACAGCCCTTGGGGCGGCCGGTGGTGCCGGAGGTGTAGATGATGGTGGCCGGCGCGTCCGCATCGGCGAGCGCACTGCGCGCATCCACCTCCGCGTCGGTGACGGCGGCGCCCGCGGCCCGCAGCCGGGCGATGGCGTCCCGCTCGATCTGCCAGATGTTCTCCAGGTCCGGCAGCCGGTCGCGGACCGACTCGACGGTCGCCTCGTGGGCGGGGGACTCCACCAGGCAGGCCACCGCGCCGGAGTCGCCGAGGATCCACTGGATCTGCTCGGCCGAACTGGTCTCGTACACCGGGACGGTGATGGCGCCGGCGCTCCAGATGGCGAAGTCCAGCAGCGTCCATTCGTAGCGCGTGCGCGACATCAGGCCGACCCGGTCACCGGGCTGGACTCCGGAAGCGATCAGACCCTTGGCGGCGGCGCGCACCTCGGCGAGGAAGGTGGCGGCGGTGACGTCCTGCCACACCCCGTTCACCTTGCGTCCCATGACGGCAACATCCGGGTGCTGCGCGGCATTTCGGCGGATAAGATCCGTCAGATTGCCGTCCGCGGGGACCTCGTACAGGGCCGGAAGGCTGAACTCGCGCAAGACTGCTGCTCCTCAAAAGCGCCGGCGCCACGACGCTGTGTGTACACCGGCGGCGGTCCATGATCATGCAGGGGGGAGGTTGGACTGCCCGGACGTTACCCATGGGTATTGCGTTGGGGATAGAGGGGAAAGGTAGATGTTCGATGCGTCACACGCGACGGGACGCGCCATGGGGACTGTCCCGCGCAGACTAGACCAGCGGGTCGGCGACCCGAAAGTAACCCCAGGTCCCGGGCCCCCTCCCGGTGCCCGGCCGGGAGATCTAGGGTGACGCCATGCGCGTGCATGTGGTCAGTGACGTACACGGCAACAGCCGGGACCTGGCGGCGGCCGGAGCCGGGGCCGACGCCCTGCTCTGCCTGGGTGACCTGGTCCTCTTCCTCGATTACGCCGACCATTCGCGTGGCATCTTCCCCGACCTCTTCGGCGTCGCGAACGCCGACGCGCTGGTCGAACTGCGCACCGCCCGCCGCTTCGAGGAGGCCCGCGCACTGGGCCGCGGACTGTGGGCCGAGCTCGACCGCACGGGCGTGAGCCGCGAGTCGGTCATCGAGGGCGCGGTCCGCAAGCAGTACGCCGAACTCTTCGCGGCCTTCCCCACCCCCACGTACGCCACCTACGGCAACGTCGACATCCCGCGTCTGTGGTCCGAGTACGCCGGCCCCGGCACCACCGTTCTGGACGGCCAGCGGGTGGAGCTCGGCGGCCGGGTCTTCGGGTTCGTCGGCGGCGGGCTGACGACACAGATGTCCACCCCGTACGAGATCAGCGACGAGGAGTACGCCGCCAAGGTCGAGGCGGTCGGCGAGGTGGACGTGCTGTGCACCCATATCCCGCCCGACGTCCCCGAGCTCTGCTACGACACCGTCGCCCGCCGCTTCGAGCGCGGCAGCGCGGCCCTGCTGCACGCCATCCGCACCACCCGGCCGCGCTACGCCCTCTTCGGCCATGTGCACCAGCCGCTTGCCCGGCGGACCCGGATCGACGGCACGGAATGCATCAATGTCGGCCATTTCAATGCGACCGGGACCCCCTATGTCATGGAGTGGTGAGCCCGGACTCCTCCGGTCGTGAGCCGGGTGGCGAGCGGCCCGCGGACGTCCGGGCCCGTCGTACCGGGCCTGCTGGTGTCCGCCCGCAGGTTTCCGCGCGGTAGCCTCAGAGCCTGTAGCAGCACAGACACCGCGTAATGGGGTCTCCCCGGCTCATGGGGGTGCCCCCGCTCGGGCGAAGCCGAGAGCGGGGGCGGAGCTGAGAGCCCGGGGAAGTCGGCGGACCGGCATGAATCGGCATGGAGGAGTCACGGCGATGGCCGAACACACCAGCTCGAGCATCACGATCGAGGCGGCACCCGCCGAGGTGATGGGAGTGATCGCCGACTTCGACCGCTATCCGGAATGGACCGGCGAGGTCAAAGAGGCAGAGGTGCTCGCCAAGGACGACCGCGGCCGCGCCGCGCAGGTGCGCCTGCTGCTGGACGCCGGCGCGATCAAGGACGACCACACCCTCGCCTACAGCTGGACCGGCGACAACGAGGTCAGCTGGTCCCTGGTCAAGTCCCAGATGCTGCGCGCCCTCGACGGCTCCTACCGCCTCGCCGCGCTCGGCGGCGGCGCCCGCACCGAGGTGACGTACCAGCTCACCGTCGACGTCAAGATCCCGATGCTCGGCATGATCAAGCGCAAGGCCGAGAAGGTCATCATCGACCGTGCGCTGGCCGGGCTGAAGAAGCGCGTGGAGAGCGGCCACGACGCCGGGCCCGCCGACGCGGCCGGGTCGGCCGACGAGGCCGGTTCCGCCGACGAGGCCAAGAAGCTCTGAGCGTGCGCCTCGTCCTCGTCACCGGTCCGGGCGGCGCGGGCCGCACCACGCTCGCCGCCGCCACGGCCCTGGCCGGAGCCCGTCGGGGCGCGCGGGCCCTTCTGCTCACCACCGGGAGCAGCGCTCCCGAAACGGTGCTGGGCACGTCCCTCGGCGCCGGCACACCCACCCCGATAGCGCCGGGGCTGCACGCCCTGCGGATCGACGCCGGCGACCGCTTCCGGCAGGAGTTCCTCGCCTTCCAGGAGCGGGCCGGCGCGGCCTTCGACCTGCTCGGCGCCAGCCCCCTCGACGAGGACGAACTCACCGAACTCCCCGGCTCCGAGGACTTCGCGCTGCTGCACGCCCTGCGCGCCGAACACGCCTCGGGCGACTGGGACATGGTCGTCGTCGACATGCCCTCGGCAGCCGAAACGATCAGGCTGCTCGCCCTGCCGGCCCAGGTGCGCCGCTATCTGCGCCGTCTGCTGCCGCCCGAGCGCCAGGCGTCCCGCGCGCTGCGCCCGGTGCTGGCCCAGCTCGCCGGCGTCCCGATGCCGGCCCAGAAGCTCTACGACGCCGCCGAGCGCTGGGAGAGCGAACTCGCCGCCGTCCAGCGGACGATCGACGACCCCGGCACGTCCGTACGCCTGGTCACCGACGCCGGCCCGGTCGCCGTCGCCACCCTGCGCACCCTCCGCGCCGGACTCGCGCTGCACGGCCGGCGCACCGACGGCGTGGTCGTCAACCGGCTGCTGCCCACCGGCTCGGCGGACCCGTTCCTCGCCGCGCTCTCCGGCAGCCAGCAGACCGCCCTCAAGGCGCTGCGCGAGGAGTTCCCCGACGTCCCCGTCCACGAGGTGCCGCACCTGGGCCGCGACCCGCAGGGCGTCGACGAGCTCGACGAGTTGCTCGACGGGCCGGCCGGCGGGATCGACGCGGAGGGACCCGTCGACGCGGACCGCCCCGACCCCTGGACCGTCGAGGACCGGCTGGCCACCGACGGCATCCTCGTCTGGCGGGTGCCGCTGCCCGGCGCCGAACGAAGGGGCCTCGGCCTGGTGCGCCGCGGCGACGAGATCGTGGTCACCGTCGGCCGCTTCCGGCGGATCCGTACGCTCCCCTCCGCGCTGCGCCGCTGCACCGTCTCCGGCGCCGGACTGCGCGACGGCGCCCTGGAGATCCGCTTCACGCCCGATCCGGACCTGTGGCCCAAGAGCGACTGAACGCGGCAGCACCCTTCGGGTACCGTCGGGAGTGGGCCCCGTTCCGGCGTGCCCGTCCCGCACCCCTTCGCCGTACCGCCTCGCCGCAGGAGTCACGGAGTTCCTCATGAGTGATGCCACCGAGCGCCCCGCCGACCGCAGGGCCGAGCCCGATGCCGACGCCTGGGCGACCGCCTGCGCCGAGGATCTCGCGGCCGAGAAGGCCCGGCACCGCGCCGCTCACGGTCCGCAGCCGGGCAGCGCCGCGGAGGAGCTGCGCAAGCTCGCCGACGCGGTGACCGACAAGCTCGCCGGCATCCAGCTGCCCGGCGCGCTGGGCGGCATCGCCGCGCAGGGTGCCGTCAGCCAGCTGTTCAAGCAGGCCAAGGCCGCCGTCGAGCCGGTCATCGAGCGCAACCCCGACCTCTTCGACCACCTCGCCGCGGCCGGCTCCGAGCTGCTCGCCGCCTACCGCTCCGCCGTCGAGAGCGGCGAGCGCCGCTGGACCCGCGACGACCTCGACGACGGGCCCGCCGCCCGCCGCGACGACGATCCCCGCGACGACGACGGCCCCGCCGGCACGGAGCGCATCGACCTCGACTGAGCCCCGGGCCCCGCACCACCGGGGCGGCCGCCCGGGTCCGCCACGTGAAGAACACGGGCGCCACCCCTGCTCCGGTACGGTGGGTCCTGGCGGGGTTCGAGCGAAAAACTGAGGGACACATGGGACTCACCATCGGCGTCGACATCGGCGGCACGAAGATCGCGGCCGGCGTGGTCGACGAAGAGGGCTCGATCCTTGAGACGTGCAAGGTTCCGACTCCGCATGCCACCGACGCGCTGACCGAGGCGATCGCGGACGCGGTGCGTACCGTCGGGGCCGGCCACCATGTCGAGGCCGTCGGCATCGGCGCGGCCGGCTATGTCGACGAGAAGCGGGCCACGGTCCTGTTCGCCCCGAACATCGACTGGCGCCACGAACCCCTCAAGGACAAGGTCGAGCAGCGCGTAGGCCTCCCCGTGGTGGTCGAGAACGACGCCAACGCCGCGGCCTGGGGCGAGTACCGGTTCGGCGCCGGCCAGGGCCACAGCGACGTCATCTGCATCACCCTCGGTACGGGCCTGGGCGGCGGCATCATCATCGGCAACAAGCTGCGCCGCGGCCGTTTCGGCGTCGCCGCCGAGTTCGGCCACATCCGGGTCGTGCCCGACGGCCTGCTGTGCGGCTGCGGCAGCCAGGGCTGCTGGGAGCAGTACGCCTCCGGCCGCGCCCTGCTGCGCTACGCCCGCCAGCGCGCCTTCGCCACCCCCGAGAACGCCGAGATCCTGCTCGGGCTCGGCGACGGCACCTCCGAGGGCATCGAGGGCCGGCACGTCAGCGAGGCCGCCCGCCAGGGCGACCCGGTGGCCATCGACTCGTTCCGCGAACTGGCCCGCTGGGCCGGCGCCGGCCTGGCCGACCTCGCCTCGCTCTTCGACCCGTCGGCCTTCATCGTCGGCGGCGGTGTCTCGGACGAGGGCGAACTCGTCCTGGGCCCGATCCGCAAGTCATTCCGCCGCTGGCTGGTCGGCAACCAGTGGCGGCCGCACGCCCAGGTGCTCGCCGCCCAGCTCGGCGGCAAGGCCGGTCTGGTCGGCGCGGCCGACCTGGCGCGCCAGGGCTGAGCGGCCCGGGGGCCTGCCACGCCCGCTCCTTCGTACGACACCGTCCGTCGCGTCCCCGAGGGGATGCGGCGGACGGTGCTCTATCTTGGCCCGCGTGACGATCCCGGTGAGAGGACCCGCCGCCTTGATGCCGCTTCCCGACTCCCGTACCGAGCCCGACGGAACGGCCGTGATCCGGGTGCTCAGCTACAACATCCGCTCGATGCGCGACGACCGCGCGGCGCTGGCCCGGGTCGTGCGGGCCTGTGCCCCCGATCTGGTGCTGGTCCAGGAGGCGCCGCGGTTCTTCCGCTGGCGCAAGGCCGCCGAGAAGCTGGCCCGCGCGGCCGGTCTGGTGTACGTCACCGGTGGCGGCACGGCCGCGGGCCCGATGATCCTGTCCAGCCTGCGTGCCCATGTGGAGCGCACGGAGGACGTGCTGCTGCCCCGCACCCCCGGACGGCACCAGCGCGGCTTCGCCACCGCCGTGGTCCGGATCGGCGGGGCCCGGCTCGGTGTCCTCAGCTGCCATCTCAGCCTCGCCGCCGGGGAGCGCACCGAGCAGGCCGGGCTGTTGCTGGAGCGGCTGGCCGCCCTGGACGTGCCGTACGCCGTCGCCGGGGGTGACCTCAACGAGCGGCCCCAGGGCCGTGCCTTCGGGCGGCTGGCGGGGGAGCTGACCGATGCCTGGGCAGCCGCCCCCTGGGGCGGGGAGCTCACCTCCACGCCCCACGACCCGCACCAGCGGATCGACGCGATCTTCACCACGAAGGGCGTGACGGTCCTCGGCTGCGGAGTCCCGCACGGGCTGCCGGGAGTGCGGGAGAGCGACCTCACGGCCGCGACGGATCATCTGCCCGTGCTGGCCGCACTGCGGGTGCCGGCCGCGGGCTGACTCACACCACCGCGCCGCTGCCCGGCAGGTCGTTGTCGTCCTCGTCGTCGTTCTTCATCCGCGCCACCAGGGTGGCGAAACCGCCGAGGAAGCCGCCGATGCCCAGGACCGTGATCCACCACGTCACCGGCTGCTGCAGCAGCATCATGGCCACCAGCAGCAACGGACCGCCGATCACCGCGAGCCAGGCGAACTTGGTGGTGACATCGGCCTGCGGCAGCGGGGGCGGCTCGGGCGGGGTGAAGTGGCCCTCGTCGGTCTCGTCGAAGTCGTCGTCGGACGGCTCCGCGGTGGTCCAGTTGCGGGGGCCGACACCGGGCGCGAAGACGACGAAGCTGCCCGGACGGGCGGCCCCGCCCTTGCTGTCCCCGGCCGTGTCCTCCTCCGTGGCCTTCGCGCCGTCACCCCCGGCCGGCTCGTCCTTGCCGTCGCCGTCTGCCGGGGGGAACGACGGCTGGTCGCCGTAGCCCGCCACGATCTGGGCCCAGGCGGCCTCTTCGTCCAGCGGGTCCCGGGGGTCGCGGGGGCTATGCTCCGCCACTGGCCGCCGTCCCCTCCGAAGCCGCGTCCGCCCGTGCCTGCGGCGCGAGCCGGGTGATGAAGGCGAAGGTCTCCTCGAAGATCCGTTCCGCGTCGTGGTCGAGCGTGGCGACGTGGTAGCTGCGCTCCAGCAGCGTCTGCCGGACGTCCGTCGAGGACACCCGGCTCAGGATGCGCTCGGAGTCCGCCGGCGGGACGACATGGTCCTGCGGACTGGTCATCACCAGCAACGGCTGGGTGACACGGGGGAGTTCGGAGTCGACCTGCTGGAAGAGCCGGCGCACCGCATACGCGGCGTGCAGCGGCACCCGGTCGTAGCCGACCTCTTCGGAACCGGGCTTGGCGATATCGCTCGCCAGCCCCTTGGTGGTCCGTACGAGATGACGCAGCACCGGCAGCAGCGGTCCGGCGGCGTCATGCACCTTGTTGGCGGGGTTGACCACGGCCACCCCGCTGATGGCGTCGCCGTGCTTGGCGGCCAGCCGCAGCGCCAGCGCGCCGCCCATCGACAGGCCGCAGACGAAGACCGTGGCGCAGCGCTCGGTCAGTGCCCGCAGCTCGCGGTCGACCTCCGCGTACCAGTCCTGCCAGGTCGTGATCTGCAGATCCTGCCAGCGGGTGCCGTGACCGGGCAGCAGCGGCAGACTGACCGTGAGCCCCTGGTCGGCCAGGTATGCGGCCCAGGGGCGTACGGACTGGGGGGAGCCGGTGAAGCCGTGGCACACAAGGACGCCGACCTCTCCGCCGTCACGGCGGAACGGCTCGGCTCCGGGAAGGAGCGGCACCGGGGAACTCCGATCGATGAGGGGGGCTGGCGAGTTACCTCAGGGTACGCAAAGTGACGGCGGGCGGATAGGTCCGGCGACGGCCGCGGCGCGAGTGCGCCACCGGGGCAGGTTAAGGTCTTTGCGTCACACACAGGAGGCAGTCGGTTGATCTACGGCGCAATGAAGTTTTCCATCGGCGGATCGCTGAAGCTTGCCTTCAGGCCCTGGGTGGAAGGCATCGAGAACATTCCCGCCGCGGGCCCGGCGATCCTCGCGAGCAATCACCTGTCCTTCTCGGACTCCTTCTTCCTGCCCGCGGTACTCGACCGCAAGGTCACCTTCATCGCGAAGTCCGAGTACTTCACCTCTCCGGGAGTGAAGGGCAAGCTGACCGCCGCGTTCTTCAAGGGCGTGGGCCAGCTGCCGGTGGACCGCTCGGGCGGCCGGGGCGCGGGCGAGGCGGCGATCAAAAGCGGCATCGAGGTGCTGGAGCGCGGTGAGCTGTTCGGCATCTACCCGGAAGGCACCCGCTCACCGGACGGCCGGCTCTACCGCGGTAAGCCGGGCGGGCTGGCACGGGTGGCGCTGGCCACCGGGGCGCCGGTCATCCCCGTCGCGATGATCGACACCGAGAAGGTGCAGCCGCCGGGCAAGATCGTGCCCAAGATGATCCGGCCGGGCATCCGCATCGGCAAGCCGCTCGACTTCACCCGCTACCAGGGCATGGAGAGCGACCGCTTCATCCTGCGGTCGGTCACCGACGAGGTCATGTACGAGATCATGAAGCTGTCCGGCCAGGAGTACGTCGACATCTATGCGACGGCGGCCAAGCGGCAGCTGGCCGACGCGGCGAAGGCCGAGGCGACGAAGAAGGCCGAGGCGGAGCAGGCCAAGAAGGCGGCCGCCGAATAGACGGGCAGGGCCGAGACCGGGCGTGAGCGCGCCCGGCAAGGGGGACGGCAATGACGGATACGGGCACCGATACGGGCACGGACATACGGACGGTGGGCGCCGCCATGGCCGCCGCCCGGCGCCATGGCAAACGCCCCCCGAAGGTGCTGCGGATGTCCGTCGAACTCCCGCTGTGGCGGGCGCTCACCGGCTACCGGATCCTCACCCTCGTCTACACCCTGTGCCTGGTCGCGCTCTCCTACCGGCAGTACGCCCATCCGCCGGGCGCCGCCGCCTACATGGGCGCGCTCACCGTCTGGATGGTGCTGACCTGGCGCTGCACCACCTCGGCGGAGCGCTGCACCCGGCAGTTCCTGGTCGCCGACCTCGGCTTCGCGGTCGGCGGCATCCTGCTCACGCTGGTGGTAGACAGCCACGCCCGCATCATGGACGGCGGTCCGACGCTGCCGTCCATCTGGACGGCAGGTGCCGTCCTGGGCTTTGCGATCAAGGGGGGCTGGCGCTGGGCCGCGGTGGCCTCCACCGTCGTGGCGGTCGCCAATCTCGTCGAGCGCCAGGAACTGGCCCGCGACACCATCCACAACGTGGTGCTGGTGTGGGTGGCCAGCGTCGGCCTCGGCTACGTCGTCGAGGTGGCCCGCTCCAGCGAACGCACCCTCGCCCGTGCCCTGCAGATCGAGGCCGCCACCCGGGAACGGGAGCGGCTGGCCCGCGATATCCACGACAGTGTGCTCCAGGTGCTGGCGATGGTGCAGCGGCGCGGCACCGAGATCGGCGGAGCGGCGGGCGAACTCGGCCGGATGGCCGGTGAACAGGAGGTCGCGCTGCGGACCCTGGTCGCCGGGGGGCTGGTCACGCCGCCCGGGATGCGGCCCGGTGGCGCGGCGCCCGAGCTGCCGCACCCGGCGGGCGCGAGGATGCGGAAGGACACCACGGCGCCGTCCGCCGACGGGCCGTGCGATGTCCGGGCGCTGCTCGCGCCGTACGCGGGCGCCGGTGTCACCTTCTCCGAGCCGGGCGCCCCGGTCACGCTGCCGCCCGCCGCGGCCGCCGAGCTCACGGCCGCGGTCGGTGCCGCGTTGGACAATGTCCGGGTGCATGCGGGGGCCGGGGCCCACGCCTGGATCCTGGTGGAGGACGAACCGCACGCGGTGATCGTGACGGTCCGCGACGACGGCCCCGGCATCCCCGAGGGCCGGCTCGCGGACGCCGAGCGCGAGGGCCGCTTGGGGGTGGCCCTGTCGATCCGTGGCCGGCTGCGGGACCTGGGCGGCAGCGCGGAGTGGGTCTCGGTCCCCGGTCAGGGCACGGAAGTGGAGTTGACGGTCCCCAAGGGCGGTGCGCCCGAGGGCGGAAAACGGGGGAAGGCCGGAGCGTGAGCGAGCAGGGGCTGAAGGTCATGGTGGTCGATGACCACCCGATGTGGCGGGACGCGGTCGCGCGGGATCTGGCGGAGGCCGGGTGCGAGGTGGTGGCGACGGCCGGGGACGGCCTCCAGGCGGTGCGCAGGGCGCAGGCCGCGGCGCCCGAGGTGCTGGTCCTGGACCTCAATCTGCCGGGGCTGCCCGGCGTGGCGGTGTGCAAGGAGCTGGTCGGCGCCAATCCGGCGCTGCGGGTGCTGGTGCTGTCCGCGAGCGGTGAGCATGCCGATGTCCTGGAGGCGGTCAAGTCCGGGGCGACCGGCTATCTGCTGAAGTCGGCGAGCACGGACGAACTGCTGGACGCGGTGCGGCGCACGGCCGCCGGCGATGCGGTGTTCACCCCGGGCCTGGCCGGTCTGGTGCTCGGCGAGTACCGCAGGCTGGCGACCGAACCGGCCCCGGTGACGCCCGACGAGCCCGGCGCACCGCAGTTGACGGACCGGGAGACCGAGGTGCTGCGCCTGGTCGCCAAGGGACTCTCGTACAAGCAGATCGCCGAGCGGCTGGTCATCTCGCACCGCACGGTGCAAAACCACGTCCAGAACACCCTGGGCAAGCTCCAGTTGCACAACCGCGTCGAGCTGGTGCGGTACGCGATCGAGCGCGGGCTCGACGAGGAGTGACCGGCGCGTTCACCGGCCGGGCCGGCGCGCGCCCGGCCGCATCCGCTCGTACGGGTGAACGCCTCGCAGCAACTCCCCGGTAAATCACGGACATCACCGTTTGTCCCATCCCGGAGTGACTCAGATCACCATTAGCGTGACCGGGGTCGGCTCACACACGGCCGTGCGCGGCCACTGACGGGATGTAGGTGAAGCAGCGATGCGGGTCGGAGTACTGACCGGCGGCGGCGACTGCCCGGGTCTGAACGCAGTCATCAGGGGCGTCGTACGCAAGGGCACCCAGGAGTACGGATACGCATTCGTCGGCTTCCGGGACGGCTGGCGCGGGCCGTTGGAAGGCGACACGGTAGCGCTGGACATCCCGGCGGTACGCGGCATCCTGCCCCGTGGCGGCACGATCCTCGGCTCCTCGCGGACCAACCCCTTCAAGGAGAAGGACGGCGTCCGCCGGATCAAGGAGACGCTCGCCAAGGAGGAGGTCGAGGCGCTGATCGCGATCGGCGGCGAGGACACCCTCGGTGTCGCCGCCCGGCTCTCCGGCGAGCATGCGATCCCCTGTGTCGGCGTCCCCAAGACCATCGACAACGACCTGTCGGCCACGGACTACACCTTCGGCTTCGACACCGCCGTCGGCGTCGCCACCGAAGCCATCGACCGGCTGCACACCACCGCCGAATCCCATATGCGGGTGCTGGTCGTCGAGGTGATGGGCCGGCACGCCGGCTGGATCGCCCTGCACTCCGGTCTCGCCGGCGGGGCGAACGTCATCCTCATCCCGGAGCAGCGCTTCGACATCGAGCAGGTCTGCCGGTGGATCGACTCCCGCTTCAAGGTCCGCTACGCCCCGATCGTGGTCGTCGCCGAGGGGGCGATGCCCAAGGACGGTCAGATGGTGCTCAAGGACGACTCCACCGACTCCTTCGGGCATGTCCGGCTCTCGGGTGTGGGGGAGTGGCTGGCCAAGGAGATCGAGGCACGCACGGGCAAGGAGGCACGCACGACGGTCCTCGGGCACACCCAGCGCGGCGGGACGCCCAGCGCCTTCGACCGCTGGCTGGCCACCCGCTTCGGGCTGCACGCCATCGACGCGGTGCGTGACGGCGACTTCGGGAAGATGGTCGCGCTGCGCGGCACGGACATCGTCCGGGTGCCGATCGCGGAGGCGACCGCGAAGCTGAAGACCGTCGATCCGGCGCTCTACACCGAGGCCGGTGTGTTCTTCGGCTGAGCCGGACCGCCGGACCGCCGGGCCACCGGACCGCCGGGCCGCCCTTCCGCTCCCGTCCGTACGCCGCCCCCACACCCTGTGTGCCGCCGTCCCCCCACTCCGGGCGGCACCGCCGGGCGAGGGGCCGTATATTCGCCATACGCGACATATCCGGCCTCCTGCCCTCGGGCGGGAGACCGGAACCGGCGGGAGAACCCGGGAGAGCTCGTGGAGATCGTCGCCTTCGGCGTCCAGGCGGATGAGCGGCCGTATCTGGACAAGGCCTTCGCCGGCCGTCACCAGGTCCGCAGCCTGGAGGTCTTCCTCCACCGCGACACCGCTCCCATCGCCCGCGGCTACGAGATCGTCAGCTCCGGCGTCAACGCCGATCTGGGCGCGGACGTCCTGCAGATCCTCGCGGCCGGCGGGACGAAGATGATCGCCCAGCGTTCCACGGGCTTCAACAACATCGATCTGGAGGCCGCGGCCGACCTCGGACTGAGCGTCGGCCGGGTCTCCTTCTACTCCCCCTACGCGGTGGCCGAATTCGCCTGGACCCTCGCGCTGGCCGTCAACCGGCGGATCGTCCGGGCCACGAACCGCACCCGTAACTTCGACTTCCGGCTGGACGGCCTGATGGGCCGCGATCTGCGCGGGCGCACGGCGGGGGTGCTCGGCACCGGCAAGATCGGCGAGGCCTTCACCCGGATCGCCCATGGCTTCGGCATGAACCTGCTGGGCTGGGACCTCACCGAGAACCCGCGCTGCGTCGCGCTCGGCATGAAGTACGTCCCCCGGGAGCGGCTGTTCGCCGAGTCGGACCTGATCACCCTCCATGTCCCGCTGGTGGACGCCACCCGGCGGATCGTCGACGCCGCCGCGCTGGCCGCGATGAAGGACGACGCGGTCCTCGTCAACTCCAGCCGCGGCGGGCTCATCGACACCGCGGCCCTCGTCGAGACGCTCAAGGCCGGCCGGCTCACCGGCGTCGGCCTGGACGTCTACGAGGAGGAGGGCAGATTCTTCTTCTTCGACAAGTCCCTCGACATCATCGACGACGACACCCTCGCCCGCCTGATGACCTTCGGGAATGTGCTGGTCACCTCGCACCAGGCGTACTTCACCGAGGACGCGGTCGGCCAGATCGTCGAGGCCACGGTGGCCAATGTCGAGGACTACCTGGCCCACCGCACCAACGAGAACATGCTGGTCACACGAGGACGGCTGCCAACAACTGGGCGGTGACCGAGGCGCCGTCCAGGGTCAGCACCGACTCGGGGTGGAACTGCACCCCCGCAAAGCCCGGACCGCGCAGCGCATGCACCTCGCCGGTGTCCGCGTCCCGGCTCAACTCGACGCGGTGCATGGCGAGTTCGGCCGCCGTGGTGTCGTCGCAGCGGGCCGTGAAGGTGTTGTAGAAGCCGACCGTCTCCGGGCGCCCGAAGAAGTCGATCCGCTCCTGCGCGCCCTGGTGGGGCACCTCCTTGCGGACGATCTCCAACCCCAGCTCGGCGGCGAGCAGTTCATGGCCCAGGCACACCCCCAGCAAGCCGTCGCGGTGCCCGGCGACCAGCTCGGCGGTCAGCGACCGCAGAAAACGCATCCTGGGGTCGGCGGCGTCCGACGGGTCGCCCGGCCCCGGGCCCAGCACGACCGGGCCCCGGTGCGCACGGGCGGCCTCGCGCAGCCCCGGCTCGTCGAAACGGCGCACCGTGACGGTCAGCCCCGAGGTGCGCAGCAGATGCGCCAGCATCGCGGTGAAGGTGTCCTCCGCGTCGATCACCAGCGCATGCCCGCTCAGCTCGGCGGTCGGTGCGGTGGTCTGCAGCCGCAGCCAGAAGGGCGCCAGGCCGGCCCGGCGGGCGTCCAGCGCGGCCTGCACCCGGGGGTCGTCGGCCAGCCGCTCCCGGTCCCCGGCCGCCGGCCGCGCGGGCGTCGGCCGTACGCCCAGCGCGCTCAGCACCCCCGCGGCCTTGGCGTGGGTCTCGGCGACCTCGCCGTAGGGGTCGGAGGCGCGGACGAGAGTGGCGCCGACCGGTACCCGCAGCCGGCCGCCGGCGGCGATGTCGGCGGTTCGGATCAGGATCGGCGAGTCCAGCGTCTGTGCGCCGCCCGCGTCCCGGCCGATGAGCGCCAGCGCCCCCGCGTAGTAGCCGCGGCCCCGCCCGTCCGGGCCCGCCGGCTCGTACCGCTCGATCACCCGGCAGGCGTTCTGCACCGGCGACCCGGTGACCGTGGCCGCGAACATCGTCTCCTTGAGCACCTCGCGCACATCGAGGGTGGAGCGGCCGCGCAGCTCGTACTCGGTGTGCGCGAGATGCGCCATCTCCTTGAGCCGGGGGCCGATCACCACCCCGCCCCGGTCGCCGACGGTGCACATCATCTTCAGTTCCTCGTCCACCACCATGGACAGTTCCTCGGCCTCCTTGCGGTCGCCGAGGAACGCCAGCAGGCTTTCGGCGGTGGGGCCGCCCTCCGGGTAGCGGTAGGTGCCGCTGATCGGGTTCATCACGACCGTGCCGGCCGCCCGCGCACCGTCCCCGGACGGGAGCGGCTCCCGCCCGCCGGTCATCCGGACATGCACCTCGGGGCTGGCGCCGACCAGCGTCCGCACCCCGGGGCGGTGCACCACGTACGTCCAGTACGCACCGCGCTCACCGGTCAGCAGCCGCCGGAACAGCGCCAGGGCGTCGGCGGCCGAGAAGTCCTCGATCGTGCCCTCGAACGTCCTGCGGATCACGAAGTTCGCGCCCTCGCCGGTGCCGATCTCGTCCCGTACCACCCGCCCGACGATCTCGGCATAGGCGTCGTCGTCCACATCGAATGCCCCGTCCGTCACGTGCACCCGGTGCCCGGGAAGCGCCGCCAGCACCTCGTCCAGCGGCAGTTCGGCGCACTCGCGCGGACGCAGCACCGCCAGCGGAGTGCCGTCGTCATGGGCCCGGAAGCCGCGCTCGCGGATCTGCCGGAACGGCACCAGCGCGAGCGCATCGGTCACCGGCCCGTCCGGCACCCCCTCGCCCAGCGGGATGTCGGCCAGCCGCCCGACCTCGTCGACCTCACCGATCAGCACCTCGACGGTGGGGGAGGCCGCCTCCCGGCCGGGGGAGCGGCGGTGCAGCAGGGCGAAGGGCGGGCAGGCGGGGTCGAGCAGCCGCTGGACGAGTGCGGCGGCGCCGGTGCGGGCGGGGGGCTCGTGGTGCATGGCGGGGTTCCTTCCAGGAAGAGGAGGAACGGCCGCCGCAAAAGGCTGAAGGCCGCCCCTCGGGCGGCCTTCGCGAAGTGTGTGGGGTGCGCGCGAAATCAGTGGGCCGCCGGATGAGCGGTCCACCACCAGTTGCTGTTCATTGCCGGTCGCGTGCACATGAGGGGCACCCTACCGGACCGTCCGGGTGCCGTGCGTCTCACAGTCCGGATGCGCGGACGGACACCCGCGCGGGACCCCGTAATGTGGGGCTTGTGACCGTGAACGCTGAAACCCATGCCGGTGGCCACACCTGGCGAGACCTGCCCGCGGCGCAGCAGCCTGACTGGCCGGACCAAAAGGCTCTGCGCGATGTGATCGCGGAGCTCGCGTCCTATCCGCCGCTCGTCTTCGCGGGCGAGTGCGACCAGCTGCGCGAGCGCCTGGGGGCAGTCGCCCGTGGTGAGGCGTTCCTGCTGCAGGGCGGCGACTGCGCGGAGGCCTTCGACGGCGTATCCGCCGAGCACATCCGCAACAAGCTCAAGACGCTCCTGCAGATGGGCGCCGTGCTGACCTACGCCGGGTCCGTCCCGGTGGTCAAGGTCGGCCGGATCGCCGGCCAGTACAGCAAGCCGCGCTCCAAGCCCACCGAGACCCGCGACGGGGTGACGCTGCCGACCTACCGCGGCGACTCCGTCAACGGCTTCGAGTTCACCGAGGCGGCCCGTATCCCGGACCCCGAGCGGCTGAAGCGGATGTACCACGCCTCCGCGGCGACCCTCAACCTCGTGCGCGCCTTCACCACCGGCGGCTACGCCGACCTGCGCCAGGTGCACGCCTGGAACCAGGACTTCGTGAAGTCCTCGCCCTCCGGACAGCGCTACGAGGCGCTGGCCCGCGAGATCGACCGCGCGATGAACTTCATGAACGCCTGCGGGGTGGACCCGGAGGAGTTCCGCACCGTCGAGTTCTTCGCCTCCCACGAGGCGCTGGTCCTCGACTACGAGTCCCCGCTGACCCGGGTCGACTCACGCACCGGCAACCTCTACGACGTCTCCGGCCACATGCTCTGGATCGGCGAGCGCACCCGTCAGCTCGACGGTGCCCACATCGAGTTCGCCTCGCGCATCCGCAACCCCATCGGCGTCAAGCTCGGCCCGACGACCACGCCCGAGGACGCGCTGGCGCTCATTGAGCGGCTCGACCCGGAGCGGGAGCCGGGCCGGCTGACCTTCATCACCCGCATGGGAGCGGACAAGGTCCGCGACAAACTCCCCGAGCTGGTCGAGAAGGTCACCGCCTCCGGCGCGCAGGTCGCCTGGATCTGCGACCCGATGCACGGCAACACCTTCGAGGCGGCCTCCGGTCACAAGACCCGGCGCTTCGACGACGTGCTGGACGAGGTCAAGGGCTTCTTCGAGGTCCACAAGGGCCTCGGCACCCACCCGGGCGGTATCCACGTCGAGCTGACCGGTGACGATGTCACCGAGTGCGTGGGCGGCGGCGACGAGATCTTCGTCGACGACCTCCACCAGCGCTACGAGACCGCCTGCGACCCGCGGCTCAACCGCAGCCAGTCGCTCGACCTGGCCTTCCTGGTTGCGGAGATGTACCGCGATCAGTGAGCCGGCGGGCCGCTGACCTGCGCTGACGGGCAGAGGTACGACAAGGGTGGGGCGCGGATCCTGTGATCCGCGCCCCACTGCGTTGTGCGCCCGCCGCCAAGGAAGGTAAGGTAAGGGTTACCTCACTCAAGATCAGCCGGATGGGATGAGGTGCCTCCACGGAAGGTGAAACCGCGTGTACGTCTGCTCCTGCTTCGGGATCACCGAGCGGCAGGTCCGTGAGCACGCGGACACGGGCGCCTGCACACCCCGTCAGATCGCCTCCGCCTGCAAGGCCGGCACCGACTGCGGTGGCTGTGTCCGCCGCATCCAGGCACTGCTCGGCCGGGGCGCCTGCCCCCGCCGGGATCTCATCGACAGTGGCGCGCCCGAGCCGCTGGGCGCGGAGGCGGACGCAGTGGGGCCCGCGGCGCTTTCGGAGGCCGCGTAGCCCCCATGGGCGACGGGGATCTCCCGTTGCCGTGCGGGACCTGGCGGAGGGCGGGCATCCGGCCGCTCGCTCAGCTCGGCTGCTCGATGACCTGGGCGAGGTAGAGCGCCTCTCCGAGCTTCTCCACCAGCTCCAGCTGGGTGTCGAGATAGTCGATGTGGTGCTCTTCGTCCGCCAGGATGTCCTCGAAGATATTCGCCGAGGTGATGTCGCCCTTGTTGCGCATGATCTCGATACCGCGCTTGAGGCGGTCGATGGCCTCGACCTCGATCTGCCGGTCGGCCTGGAACATCTCGGTGACGGTCTGGCCCACCCGCACATGGAACAGCCGCTGGTAATTCGGCAGACCTTCGAGGAAGAGAATCCGGTCGGTCAGGATCTCTGCGTGCTTCATCTCGTCGAAGGACTCTGAGCGGGTGTACTTCGCGAGCTTCGTCCAGCCGAAGTTCTCCTGCATCTTGGCGTGCAGGAAGTACTGGTTGATCGCGGTGAGCTCGGCGGTCAGCTGCTCATTGAGGAATTCGATGACCTCGGGGTCGCCCTGCATGGCTGCGGGCTCCTTCCACGCGAGAAACTGGGCAGGTGCCGCATCCTCGCACCGCGCGGAGCGGGGCGTCCAGTAAGTGCACGCTTAGTGCGAGTTGCCCGAATCCCGCTATCCCTGGTCATCGTCACCCCTTCCGGTCTGACACCATGGAGGGTATGGGTCAGCCGGAAAGCCGCGAAGAGGAGCCTCCTCAGCTGCCTCCGGGCCAGCGGCTGCAGCGCGGCTGGCCGGTGACGCATTACGGGCCGGTGCCGAAGTTCCGCGCCGACCGCTGGGAGTTCCGGGCTTTCGGCGCCACCGCCGACGACGCCAAGCATTGCTGGTCGCACGAGGAATTCACGGCGCTGCCGTACACCACCGTCGTCGCCGATATGCACTGCGTGACGAAATTCAGCATGCTGGGAGCCGAATGGGGTGGGGTGCGGACACAGACCATCATGGAACTGGCGCCGCCGGCACCCGACGTCACCCATGTCATGGTGTGGGCCGAGTACGGCTTCAGCTCGAATGTGCGGATCGAGGATTTCGCCGCGGAGAAGTGCCTCTTCGCCACGCATCGCTCGGGTGAGCTCCTCACCGCGGAACACGGATTCCCGGTGCGCTTGATCGTGCCGCATCTGTATGCCTGGAAAGGCCCCAAGTGGGTCCGCGGCATCGAATATATGCGAGCCGACCGCCGGGGCTTCTGGGAAGAGCGCGGCTACCACAATCTGGGCGACCCGTGGCAGGAGCAGCGCTACTCGTACCAGGAAGAGCCCGGGGACGGCCCCGAACTCTGATCCCGTACGCCGCCGGCGGCTTCCGTCCCCGTCCCCGGCCGTGGCCGTGGCCGTGGCCCGCGGGCCCCGGCCACGGCCCCGCCGGACCGCCCGCCCCGTGGCCCGCGGGCTCAGTACGCGCGCAGCTCCTTGAGCCGGGCCACGTCCGCCGCGTGCCCCTCCTTGCCGCCCGGGGTCTCGACGACCAGCGGCACGCCTGCCGCAGCCGGGTGGCGAAACAGCTCGCCGAAGGGCTTCGCACCGATGTGACCTGCGCCGATGTTCTCGTGCCTGTCCTTGTGGGCGCCGGCCACATCCTTGGAGTCATTGGCGTGGATCAGCTTCAGCCGGCCCTCGCCGGCGACCTCCACCACCTCGTCCAGCAGCGCCTTGGTCCCGCCCGGCGCCGCCATGTCGTGCCCGGCCGCGAACGCATGGCAGGTGTCGAGGCAGATCCCCAGCTTGGGGTGCCGGTCCAGTGCGTCGAAGTACGGACCGAGATCCTCGGCCCGCGCACACAGTGACGCCCCCTGCCCGGCCGTCGGCTCCAGCAGCAGCCAGGGGTCGTCCGGATGCGTCAATTCGTCGAGCAAGGGCCGCATCCGCTCCCTGACCTGCGCCATCGCCGTCGCACGCGGCCGTCCGCCGGTCGCCGAGCCGGTATGGACGACCACCCCGAGCGCGCCGATCTCCCGGCCGCGGCGCAGCGAGTGGCGCAGCGACGCCACGGACTTGTCGACGGTCGCCTCGGTGTGCGAGCCGAAGTTGATCAGATACGGCGCATGGACATACGCCGGAATCCCCTGCAGGGCACAGGCCGCCCGGAACGCCTCGTCCTGCTCGGGGTTGCCGGGCAGCGTCGCCCAGCCGCGTGGATTGGCCACGAAGACCTGAACGACCTCGTCGCCCATCTCGCGGGCGTAGGGGATACCGGTCTTCGCCAGGCCGCCGGCCACCGGCACATGGCCGCCGACGGGGTTCCGTGCACGGGCGCGCTGCTCGTCGCCCTCGGGGGAGGTACTCACCCTCCCAGGGTGCCAGGTGCCCCACGCCCGCCGGACGGCAGCCGTGGGGCAGCGCCCGCCGCGCTACAGGGCGCCCTTGAGCTCGATGGTGATCGTGCCGCCCTTCGGCGCCTTCTTGCCCGGGTCGACGGACTGGGTGTCGACCGTGTCCTGCGGGAACAGCAGCGGCTTCTTCACCTCTACCTGGAAGCCCAGGTCCGTCAGCTGCTTCTTGGCGTCATCGACGTTCTTACCGGTCACGTCCGGGACGGCGATCATCTCGGGCCCCTTGGAGAGCGTGAGGGTGACCGTGTCGCCCTTGCCGAGCTTGCCGCCCTCACCCGGGCTCTGCCGGGCGACGGTGCCCTTGTCCTGGGCGGAGAAGACCGGCTGATCGGCGAAGCGCACCTGGAAACCGGCCGCGCGCAGCGTGGCGGCGGCATCCGCGCGGTTGTTGCCGAGCACTCCGGGCACCTCGACCGCGGTGCCACGGCTGACGGTCAGCCCCACCGCCGTGTCGGGCCGCCGCTTGCTGCCGGCGGCCGGGTCCGTACGGATCACCGAGCCCTTGGCGACCTCGTCGCTGAACTCGCGGGTCACGGTGCCCGGAACCAGCCCGCGGTCGCGCAGCTTGCGCCTGGCATCCGCGACCGGGGTGCCGGACAGATCGGGGACGGCGACGATGTCCGGGCCGCGGGAGATGGTGAGGGTGACCGTGCCACGGATCCGCTTGCCGTTCGCGGGATCCGTCTTCATGACATGCCCGCGCTGCACGTTCGAGCTGAAGCCGCGCACCACCTTCACGCCCAGGCCGTCGTCCCGCAGCGTCTTCTCGGCCTTGGCCTGCGGCATGTCCAGCACCGCGGGGACGGTGGTGAACTGGCCGGAGTTGATGTACCAGACGCCCGTGCCGACCCCGAGGACCAGCAGGACGGCCGCGATGACGGTGGCGAGCCGGCGCCGCTGGAGCAGCCCGCCACGGGGTGCCTCGGCGGGCTGCGGCCGCAGCCGCGTGGTCTGCTCGGCCGGCGGCACCTCCAGCCGGCTGGTGCGGTTCAGCTCCCCTTCGCCGGCCCCCGGCAGCGGCAGCTGTACGCCGTCGGCGCGGGGTATCACGTCCGTACGCTCCGAGCCGTCACCCGGCCCGCCCGAGGGCACCTCCCTGGCCTGCGGCGGCACGGCGTCCAGCTGTACGCCGGTCAGCCGCGCACGGGCCTCCTGGGCCCGGGACAGCAGCGCCACCGCGTCCTGCGGACGCTGCTGCGGATCGCGGGCGCAGGCCAGCGCGACCAGCTCGTCCAGCTGCGGCGCGAGACCGGGCACCAGCCCGGACGGCGGCAGCACGTCCTCGTGCAGATGCTGGTAGAGGACCTGTGCCACGGTGCCGCCGGTGTGCGGCTTGCCGCCGGTCAGCATCTCGTAGAGCACCACCCCGCAGGCGTAGACATCGACCCGGGCGTCCGCGGTGCCGTGCTCCAGCTGCTCGGGGGCGAGGTAGGAGACGGTGCCCAGGACCGAGCCGGTCGAGGCGGTGGTGTTCGTGTCCACCGCGCGCACCAGGCCGAAGTCGGCGACCTTGACCCGGCCGTCGTCGCCGATCAGGACGTTCTCCGGCTTCATGTCGCGGTGCACCAGGCCGGCCCGGTGCGCGGCCCCCAGAGCGGCCAGGATCGGCTCCAGGATGTCCAGCGCGGCCCGCGGCTGCAGGGCGCCCCGCTCCCGCAGCACATCGCGCAGCGTGCAGCCGGCCACGTACTCCATCGCCAGATAGACGTACGTACCGTCCGTGCCCTGGTCGAAGACGCCCACCACATTCGGATGGGACAGCCGCGCGACGGACTTCGCCTCCCGGATGAAGCGGTCGACAAACGCCCCGTCCGAGGCGAGCCCCGGGTGCATCACCTTCAGCGCGAGCACGCGGTCGAGCCGGGTGTCCATGGCCTGGTAGACCGTGGCCATACCGCCGGCGGCGATGCGCGCCTGGACGCGGTAGCGGCCGTCGAGCAGCTGGCCCACGAGCGGGTCCTGAAGGGTCGTATCCACGGGGGACGAGTCTACGGGGCGCTGCGCATCGGCTTGGGCCCCCCACGTTTTTGGCTTTCCCGCCGTGGGAGTTGTTCGCCGTTGCGGCCGGCGGTTCCTCCCACGTTGTCGGCTTTCCCGCCGTGGGGGTTGTTCGCCGTTGCGCCTGGCGGCGGGCGGGGTCCGCTGCGCGGGGCTGTTGGGGTGCGGTGACGGGTCGGAGTGG
>NZ_JBSHBP010000068.1:0-42441 GCF_053612065.1 Streptomyces sp. NPDC054765
GGTGTGTGGGACTGCTTCGCTTTACGTCCCACACACCGGCCCCTCCGGCCCGTCACCTCCCGTGGGTGGATAAGTGAACGTGGGTGGGGGCGGGCCACTGACAGGGCCCCTTCCATGTGATCCACGAGGAGCACCGGACCACCCACGCCCGCCCCCAACCAGCCGTAGGCCTCCGCCGGCGCCTGGACAGCCGTGCGTGGCTCGGTCGTTATCGGCCCTCCCGTTCCGGGTGGGGGTGGCGGCGCATCTCGACGTTGCAGTCGATCACCGTCGTCTTGTCGCCGATGGCGTCCGCCGCCGCGCGCTGACCGGCCAAAGCGGTGCACACGTCGCACCCGGCAACCGGCTCGGGCTCCGGTACCGGCAGAGGGTCCATCAGGTGGACGGTGCGGCAGTTGCGAGGCATCAGCCCACCACCTCCACACCGTGAATCCAGCGCGGCCCCGCGTCGTACCCGTGCACCGCGAGCCACAGCGTCCGCCGCCGTCCGCGCTGCAACCGCCGTTCCTGCCGCTCCTCGGGCGTGAGGACGTACGGGCGGATCAGGGCAACATCCTCACCCCGCAGCAGCCCCGGCTGCTGGACAGGGACGCGGAGAAGCGCGAGCGTCGGCGCGTCCTCATGGCCCGCTGCGGGCGGTGCGCCGGTGGACCGGTGACGCCCTCGCGTGGGCAGTAACCAGTGCAACAGAAGTTCGAAGATCCAGGCGCTATGTTTGCGCATGTCGTCAACCTCCAGGGGGTTGGTGGCCATGCCCCCGGGCCGCAGCCACGGTCGCGGGGGTCCTTCATCTCTCGTGCCAGGCCCGGCACTTACGACCGGGCGGCTGATGTGCTCTCGCTTTAGGCAACCGCTCCGCTATAGGCAGCGGTACTGTTGCACCAGCAGCAGGACTTAAGAGCTTTAAGTGCGCTACCTGCCGAGGGAGTTGAAGGCGAGTGAGGACGCCGGAGCCAAATAGGGGCCTAGGGCAGCTGTTTCGCGAGACGGGCTGGACGCTGCGTCAGTTCGCCCGGGAGGTCAACCGCATCGGCACCGAGCGTGGGACTCCGCTGAAGTACCGGGAACCGTCCGTTCATCAATGGCTTAGGGGTCATATCCCGAAGCCCGCGGTGCGCCCCTTGATTGTTGAAGCACTGTCGCGGCAGCTCTTGCGTCCGATCACGCATGCGGAGGCGGGATTCCCGTCGCCCGCCGTTAAGGCCGACGCTGCCCCGGGTGCGGTGGAAGGGCTCATCGACCTTGGCAGGCAAGACATGGACCCGTCACGGCGAAGCGTGATAGGTGCCGGCCTGTTTTCCGTTGCGCTCGCTGTGCCTAATTGGCCGGACGTGGCGGGCAGGATGGAAGGCATTCAGACTGGAGCCACACGGCGCATAGGAATTTCCGAAGTCGATATGGTCATTGCCGTGACCGAGCGAATCTCGGACTTGGACGACCAGTTCGGTGGGCGTCATGCGCGGCCGATGGCTGCGACTTTCCTGGTGAATAGCGTGGCCCCGTATCTTCATGCTGACGCTACGGATCACGTTCGAAAAGCGATGATGTCGGCCGCCTCCGACTTGTGTTATCTCGCCGGCTATATGGCGGTAGATGAGGGTTTGCATGGCTTGGCTCAGCAGTACTACATGAAGGCATTGGAGCTTGCCGGAGCTTCAGAGGACCATTTGACGTACTGTACGACGCTGCGTGGAATGAGTGTTCAGGCGGTCGACCTAGGGCATGGAATGAAGGCCGTGCGGTTGGCTGACGCAGCTGCGGCCGCGTCCCCGCAAGCAGGTCCACGAATGCGTGCATTCCTCGCTGGGCAGCAGGCGCACGCTGCTGCGCAAATTGGCGAGCGGAGTAATGCGCTGATGCACCTTCAGGAAGCCGAGGTTGCCATGGAGAAGGCTGAATCAAGAGGGAAGGCATTCGGCTCCTATGACCCGGCAGCGCTCAATTACCACATCAGCCAAGTGCGTTACGAACTGGGTGACATTCACGGAGCCGTCAAGGCGATGCAGCAGTCGGATAAAGTCCGCTTCAGCGTCTACCGCCGCGCTCGCGTACGGCACAGGGCTACGCTCGCGGAACGGCAACTGGAAGTCGGCCACCTGGAAGCCGCCTGCACTACCTGGCACCAGGCCCTGGACGACTACCCCATGGTGCAGTCCGGCCGCGCCGACGACCGGATCAGGATCATGTTCAGCCGACTTCGTCCGCACCTGAAGAACGTCACCGCGCGGGCTCTGTATGAGCGGGCGCGTGGCGTCGTTCCGCCAAGGCTCCTCACCTGATCAAGCACAGACGGCCCTCCCGGCACGCCGCCCCAGTTCCAAGATGCACGCCCGGTGGCGGCGGACGGCGCCTACGCCCGCCTGTATGCGGCCCAGTTCGCGGAGGCGGTGGCGGAGACGGAGTAGGGCCGGGGGGCCCGGCGGGAAGGCCGCGGGGCGGCCAGGAGCTGCCGGTCTCCCCGGCGGTGCGCTACGCCGGGGAGCGGTCCGTGACCCACTCCCCGATGCGCCCCAGCAGCTCCGGCCCCGCCGCGTTCTCCGCGTGCCCGAAGCCCCGCTCGATCCACAGTTCCGTGGTGGCCGGGTCGGCGGCCGCCATCAGCATCCGCGGATGGTCGAGCGGGAAGTACGGGTCCTGGTCGCCGTGCACCAGCAGGAGCGGGGTGGGGGCGATCAGCGGGACGGCGCCGGTGGGGGAGAGCGGGACCGGGTCCCAGCCCTCGGGGTGGATACGGGTGCGCAGCCCGAGGCGGGAGACGAGGCGGCCGGTGGGGCGGGTGACGACCCAGTGGAGGCGGCGCATCGACGCGGTGCCACGGTAGTACCAGCGGGCGGGCGCGCTGATCGAGACGACCGTGTCGGAGTGCGCACCCGTGCGCTCCCCGTGCTCCCCCCGGCCGTGCAGCGCCGCGTGCCGCAGCACCACCGAGCCGCCCATGGAGAAGCCGACGGTGGCGACCCGGCGGTGGCCCAGGGCGCGGGCCCAGCGGACCGCGGCGGCCAGATCCTCGACCTCGCGGTCGCCGACCGTGGACCGCCCGCCCGAACCGCCATGTCCACGGAAAGAAAACGTGATCACGTCCGCATGCTGGGAAAATACCGCGGCCGCGCGAGAAAATGCGGGGCGGTCCAGCGCGCCGGAGAAGCCGTGCGCGAGGACGATGACGGGAGTGCCGGCCCGGGTGCCGGCAGCGGCTCCAAATGGGGCCCGACGGGGGGTGTGGGCGGCCTCGATCCGGACCCCGTCCGCGGTCAACAGGGACACCCGTCGGCCACTCGAAGTGATCGAAGGAACACAAGAAGCTGCAAAATCGGCCTCGGGTCCGGAAGTCATGTGAGCTATTCTGCTGGGCAAGAAGGATCCGGGCAGCGTTGCCCCCGGGTCCTTTTGTGCTTTCCGCCACGCGGTGCGCGGCGGAAGGGACCGTACGAAGCAGTGCCGCAGACTCCCCCGGCCGCGGCCGGGGGGTGCCCCCGTCGCAGGGACCGAGGAGGAACCAGACGTCATGGGCGAGCGAAGCAGGCAGGACCGCACGCAGCAGCAGAGGATGGAATACCCGGAGATGCGGGTAGGTGGTCGGAAGTGAGTTCTCTTCTGCTGCTGACCAATGCACTCCAGCCGTCGACGGAGGTGCTCCCGGCGCTCGGCCTGCTGCTGCACAGCGTGCGAGTGGCTCCCGCCGAGGGCCCGGCCCTCATCGACACCCCGGGGGCCGACGTCATACTGATCGACGGCCGTCGCGACCTTCCGCACGTACGGTCGCTGTGCCAGCTGCTGCGGTCCACGGGACCCGGCTGCCCGCTGGTCCTGGTGGTGACGGAGGGCGGACTCGCCGCCGTCACCGCGGACTGGGGCATTGACGACGTCCTGCTGGACACCGCGGGCCCCGCCGAGGTCGAGGCGCGGCTGCGGCTGGCGATGGGCCGCCAGCAGATCACGACCGACGACAGCCCGATGGAGATCCGCAACGGCGATCTGTCGGTGGACGAGGCGACCTACAGCGCGAAGCTGAAGGGGCGGGTCCTGGACCTGACCTTCAAGGAGTTCGAGCTGCTGAAGTATCTGGCGCAGCACCCGGGCCGGGTCTTCACCCGCGCCCAGCTCCTGCAGGAGGTGTGGGGCTACGACTACTTCGGCGGTACGCGGACGGTCGACGTCCATGTCCGCCGGCTGCGCGCCAAGCTCGGCCCCGAGCACGAGTCGCTGATCGGCACGGTCCGCAACGTCGGCTACCGCTTCGTGACGCCGGAGAAGGCGGAGCGGGCGGCGGAGGCCAAGGCCAAGGCCAAGGAGGATGCGGCGAAGGCGGCGAAGTCCTCCTCCGGCCCGGAGCCGGCCGAGCGCCGCGCCCCCGGAAGCGGTGACGGCTCCGGGAAGGCGGTCACCGCGGACACGGACACCGACACGGACGCGCACGGCGTACGGGCCGTACGCCGGTAGGGGCAGGTGCGGCAGGCCCGTGAACCCACGGAGAACTGCCGCACACCCCCTTGCACCACCCGCGTAGACTGCCGCGCGTGGCCAAGGTGACGCGGGATGATGTGGCAAGACTGGCGGGTACGTCCACCGCCGTTGTCAGTTACGTCATCAACAACGGACCACGGCCGGTTGCCCCGGCCACGCGCGAGCGGGTGCTCGCCGCCATCAAGGAGCTCGGCTACCGGCCGGACCGCGTCGCGCAGGCGATGGCCTCCCGCCGTACCGACCTCATAGGCCTGATCGTGCCGGACACCCGGCAGCCGTTCTTCGCGGAGATGGCGCACGCCGTCGAACAGGCCGCCGCCGAGCGCGGAAAGATGGTCCTGGTCGGCAACGCCAACTACCTCGACGAGCGCGAGGTGCACTATCTGCGCGCGTTCCTCGGCATGCGGGTCTCCGGGCTGATCCTGATCAGCCAGGGGCCCAGCGAGCACGCCGCCGCCGAGATCGACGCCTGGGACGCCCGGGTGGTGCTGCTGCACCGCCGGCCGGACGCCATCGACGACGTCGCGGTGATGACGGACGACATCTGGGGCGCACAGCTGGCCACGAGGCATCTGCTGGAGCACGGCCATCCGTACGTCGCCTTCCTCGGCGGTACGGAGGAGACCCCGAAGTCCGGCGACCCGGTCACCGACCACGTCGAGGGCTGGCGGCGGGCCATGCTGGAGTCCGGGAAGCCCACCGACGGGCGCTACTTCCAGGCGCCGTACAACCGTTACGACGCCTACCAGGTCGCGTTGAAGCTGCTGGCGGGCCCGGACCGGCCGCCGGCCATCATGTGCGCGACGGACGACCAGGCGATCGGTGTGCTGCGGGCCGCCCGCGAGCTGCGCATCGATGTGCCGGGCGGGTTGGCGGTCGCGGGCTTCGACGATGTGAAGGAAGCCGCGCTGACCGATCCGCCGCTGACCACGGTCGCCTCGGACCGCCAGGCGATGGCGCGGGCGGCGGTGGACCTGGTGCTGGACGACGGGCTGCGGGTGGTCGGCTCCCGGCGGGAGCGGCTGCGGCTGTTCCCGTCGCGGCTGGTGGTGCGGCAGTCCTGTGGCTGCGGCGGCTGAGGGAGCCGGGCCGCGCCCCTGATCCCGGCGCCCTTATTTAGGGCATACCAGGTTCTGTTGGGTCTCTCAGGGCATTCTCAGACCGTTCTCATGGACCGGCGGCAGCATCATCTGCATGACCGAGAGCTACCGCCGAAGCGGCGATGAGATGCCACAGCACGGGCCGTACGGATACGGCGACGACTACGGCCGGCACCACGGCCACGAGGCGGGCCAGGGTGCGCAAGGCGTCCCGGGCGCCGGGGCGCAGGCGTTCCCGCCGCCTCCGTACGCACCCGAGCCACGGCGCCGGGCCCGCCGTCCGGTCGCGCTGATCGCGGCAGTGGCACTCGCCTCCGGTCTCATCGGCGGTGGCAGCGCGGCACTGATCGCCGGTGCCACCTCCCCGTCGCAGCAGAACGGCCCCACCACCCCGCTCGTCAACGCGGGCAAGACCAGCGGCAGCGGCGTCTCGGGGGTCGCCAAGGCGGTCAGCCCGGCGATCGTGGAGATCAAGGCGCGGACCGGCAGCGGTGAGTCCACCGGCTCCGGTGTGGTCGTCACCAGCGGCGGCGAGATCGTGACCAACAATCACGTGGTGGCCGGCGCGAACACGGTGACCGTGACCTTCAGCGACGGCAGCCGGAAGACGGCCAAGGTCACCGGCACCGACCCCGGCAAGGACCTGGCGCTGGTCAAGGTGCGCGGTGCCAAGGGCCTGACCGCGGCCTCGCTCGGCGACTCGGACAAGATCGCGGTCGGCGACCAGGTGGTGGCGATCGGCTCGCCCGAGGGCCTCACCGGCTCCGTGACCAGCGGAATCGTCTCCGCGCTCAACCGGGACGTCACCGTCCCCAAGGAGCAGGGCCAGGGCCAGGGCCAGGGTCAGGGCCAGGATCAGGGTCAGGGGCAGGATCAGGGCCAGGGCGGCCCGGACGGCGGTGGCTGGCCCTTCGAGTTCGGCGGCAACCACTACAACGGCGACACCGGCTCGTCGAAGACCTCGTACAAGGCCATACAGACCGATGCCTCGCTCAACCCGGGCAACTCCGGGGGCGCCCTGATCGATATGCAGGGACGGATCATCGGCATCAACTCCGCGATGTACTCACCGAGTTCGGCATCGAGCAGCTCGGCGGGCAGCGTCGGCCTCGGCTTCGCCATCCCGATCAACACCGTCAAGGCCGACCTCGACTCGCTGCGCGGCGGCGGGAGCGGTGGCAGCAACAGCGGCGTCTGACCGCCCGCACGGCTCCTGCCGTGCAAGGCTGAGGACCGGCCGTTCCGTATCCCACCCGAGGTAGTCACGCATGAGCCCCGCCGAGCACGGTGACCATCCTGCCCGCATCCTGATCGTCGACGACGAGCCCGCGGTCCGTGAGGCCCTGCAACGCTCGCTGGTCTTCGAGGGGTACCGGACCGAGCAGGCGGTCGACGGTCTGGACGCGGTCGAGAAGGTCGCGTCCTACGACCCCGAACTGATCGTGCTGGATGTCCTGATGCCCCGGATGGACGGGCTGACCGCGGCCCGCAGGCTGCGGGCGAGCGGGGTGCGGGTGCCGATCCTGATGCTGACCGCCCGTGACACGGTCGGCGACCGTGTCACGGGGCTGGACGCCGGCGCCGACGACTACCTCGTCAAGCCCTTCGAGCTGGACGAGCTGCTCGCCCGGATCCGCGCGCTGCTGCGCCGCAGCTCCTACCCCGCGGTGGCCGGTGCACAGCCCGAGGAGGGCGAGACGCTGAGCTTCGCCGATCTGCGGATGGACCTGGCGACCCGCGAGGTGACCCGGGGCAGCCGGCAGGTCGAGCTGACCCGTACCGAATTCACCCTGCTGGAGATGTTCCTCGCCCATCCGCGGCAGGTCCTCACCCGCGAGCAGATCCTGAAGGCCGTATGGGGCTTCGACTTCGAACCCACCTCCAACTCCCTGGACGTGTACGTGATGTATCTGCGCCGCAAGACGGAGGCGGGCGGCGAACCGCGGCTGGTGCACACCGTGCGGGGGGTCGGCTACGTCCTGCGGGCGGACGGCGGCGCGGAGTGACCGCGACGGCCCCGGTGCGCACAACGGACGGCGCGGGCGTCGCGCAGAGCCGGCCCGGCACCTGGATCGCGCGGCTGCCGTTGCGCTCGCGGCTGACCCTGCTCACCGCGGCCGCGGTGGCGGTGGCGGTGGCGGTCTCCGCGCTGGCCTGCTGGCTGCTCACCCGGGCCCAGCTGCGCGAGGAGGTGGACAACTCGCTGCAGAACGTCAGCGTCCCCGCGGACTATCTGCAGCTGACCTACGAGAACTGCCGGCCCACCGCACCGACCGAGAGCAAGAACGCCCCGCCCTCGTACTACAACGTCCAGATCGTCCAGGTCGACGGCTCGCGGTGCACCGGGCCCAGCTCCCGGCCCGTGCAGGTGCAGCGCGCGGATGTCGCGGTGGCGCAGGGCCTGGAGCGCGACACCCTGCACGACGCCGTCACCACCGACGGCACGGACGTCCGGGTGCTGACCAAGCACCTCGGCATCCAGGGCGAACAGTTCGCAGTGTCCGTCTCGCGCCCGCTGACCGAGGTCAACAGCGCGCTGAACCGCCTCGCGCTGCTGCTGGCGGCCGTCGCGGGGCTGGGCGTCATCGGCGCGGGCACGACCGGCCTGGTCATCGCGCGCTCCGGCCTCAAGCCGGTGGACCGCCTCACCGACGCCGTCGAACATGTCGCCCGCACCCAGGACCTCACCATCCGCATCCCGGCCGACGGCGAGGACGAGATCGCCCGGCTGTCCCGCTCCTTCAACTCCATGACCGCGGCGCTGGCCGCCTCCCGGGATCTGCAGCAGCAGCTGATCGCGGATGCGGGCCATGAGCTGCGTACGCCGCTGACCTCGCTGCGTACCAACATCGACCTGCTGGTGCGCAGCGAGCGGTCCGGCCGGTCGATCCCGGCCGCCGACAAGGAGGCGCTGCTGACCTCGGTGAAGGCGCAGATGGGGGAGCTGGCGGCGCTGATCGGCGATCTGCAGGAGCTGTCGCGGCCCCCGGCGCCGGGGCAGAGCGCCGTCGAGGTCGTGGCGCTGCACGAGATCGTCGGCTCGGCGCTGGAGCGGGCCCGGCTGCGCGGCCCGTCGCTGACCATCGCGGCGGACCTCGCGCCCTGGTACGTACGGGCCGAGCGGGCCGCGCTGGAGCGGGCGGTGGTGAATCTGCTGGACAACGCGGTGAAGTTCAGCCCGGCCGGCGGCACCGTCGAGGTCCGGCTGACGCGCGGCGAGCTGACCGTACGCGATCACGGCCCGGGTATTCCGCAGGACGAACTGCCGCATGTCTTCGAGCGGTTCTGGCGCTCGCCGTCCGCCCGCAGTCTGCCGGGCAGTGGTCTGGGGCTGTCGATCGTGGCGCGTACGGCGGAGCAGGCGGGCGGTGCCGTACGGCTGCGGTCCGCGGACGTCGGCGGCACGGAGGCGGTGCTGACGCTGCCGGGTGCGGCGACGCCGCCGCCGGGGATGCCGCCGGGGACGCCGGAGCCGCCGAGGCCCCAGGAACCGCCCCTGGGGCCGCAGTAGCGGCGGCGTCCCCACGCCGCCGCCGCCCCGCTGCGGGCCTTGCTTCTCGGTGTCTCGCTTCTCCGCGGCCTACGTCACTTGCCGGTCTGCTTCTTCGCCGCGTCCCCGAACGGCAGGTTCGACCCCGACAGGTCGGCGCGGATGCCGTCCCGCTCGACGGAGATATGGCGCAGCCGTACGTTTCCGGGTGTCTTGGGGAGCTGGAAGGACAGCGACAGCCGGTCGGCGAGCTGCGGCTTGGTGAGCCCGGTCAGCGTGCCGAGGATCTTCGGGTCGATGCCGACCTTCTGCAGCAGCCAGGGGTGGTCCGCCACCACGTCGACGAGATTGACCTTCATCAGCTTCTGGACGAAGCGCGGCGACCCGGTCAGCTGGTGCAGCTTCTCCTCGTTGCGCAGCGCGTCCTGGATGTACGCATGGGGGATGCCGATCCGGTCCGCGATCGCCGGGATGCTCAGCATCGCCTTGACCTTGGCGGCCTGGCGGCTCAGCTCGGCGGCGGTCTTGCGGGTCAGCCGCAGGCCCTCTTCCGTGCCGGTGCCGGGGCGGTAGACGGCGATATCACCGATGTCCAGCCGCATCTGGCTGATGTCGGTGGAGACACCGCGGTCGCCGGCCCGCCGGATGTGTGCCTCGGCCCGTACCCGCAAATCATGGCCGGCGACCGGCAGTTGGCCGACCGCGCGGACCGCGTTGGATCCCATTTCGCTGAATTTCACCTGGGAGGCGCCCAGTTCGCGATTCATGTCGTCGAAGGCGAGCAGCACGCTGCCGTGCATAGTGCGGATCGTGGCGCCCTTGATGGAGCTGGGCAGATCGCCGTCGAGGCGGACGTCGTTGGCGGTGGCCTCGAATTTCGCCAGGGAAACCCGGTTGGCAGCCAGGTCGGGAATCGTGACTTTCACCTGGTCGATGCGCTTGTTCATGACCTGGGTGAGGAACGGGAATCCCTGGATGTCGACTTCCGGGGTGGCGTTCAGATGCAGGGCATCCTTCACCTTTTCCGCGGCCTTGTTCTGTGCGTAGAGCACCGCGAACCGGTCGAAGAGCGTGAGGAAAGCCGTCCCGACGAGGACGGCGACCAGCAGCTTCAGGGTGATCGGTATCGCGGCGAAGCGGCCGATGCCGCGCTTCTTGCGACGGTGGTTCGGCGGCGTCCAGGCCTCGCCGTCCGCTTCGTCGTCCGAGCGCAGCCCCAGGCCCAGCGGGTCGTCGCTGTCGTCGCGTTCGTTGAGGTAGGAGCGGCGGCGGGGCGCCCCGGTGGCGTCGAACGAGCCGGGTTCCGGCTCGGGTTCGGGCTCCGGCTCGGGGTCGGCGAGGGCTGCCAGGTCGGCGTACGGATTGACGGTGTCGAGCTTTCTGGTGTCGCCGGTGGAGTCGTCCGCGGAGCCCGTCACGGCGGTGGCGGAGTGGGGCCGGATGACGGGCGAGGGTGACGGTGTAGATATGCGTGTGGGGATTCGCATTCGTCCATCCCACCACGGGCGGGACCCTCGAACGCAAGTTGTACCGGCAGTAAGTCGGATACGCGAAGGTTGTCCCGCCGGTCTTGAGGAAAAATTGCCGCGCTTGTGGGGAGAGCTGAACTACCGTCACACCTCTTGGTGACCTGAGCGACAGTGCGCGCCTTGTCAGGGCCCGTCTACCGCTGTCCGCCCTGTCCGCCGTATCCGCGCTGTCCGTCTTACCGCACTTACTCGTTCCATTCCCCTCATCCCCCCATTCCCTTTATTCAGCTCATTCAACTCATTCGGCCCGGCATACGGAAAGACGGTGGTCATCCCACCTCGGGCCGCTCAGGTCGGGAAGAAGGGTGGCGAGGGGCTCAGCGGGGTGCGACGTCACTGTAGGTGGCGGGGGCTTGGGCGATCCGGATGTCGTCGTCGTATACCGTGATCGGCCGGGTCGCAGCGGTGTCTTGGTGGTAAGAGCTGGCCTTGAACGACTTCCAGCCGGGGTGGTAGATGCCGATCTTGAAGTATGGGCCCACTTTGTCGTTGTACTCGTCCGGTCCGGTGTAGTTCACCACCTGGTGTCCGTTCTGCCAGAGTTGGACGAGTCCGTCGCTGCTGTGGGACCACTTGGCGTGCATCACGAAGTCGTTCCAGACGCCGGTCTCGATGTGCCCGAGTTTGATGGTCCGGTGGCCGGATCCTGGGCCCTGGGAAGTGTTGCCCTGGGTGTTCCAGTGCATTTTGACCTCCCAGTTACCGTCGTGGACGGACAGTGCGACCGGGGGGCTGCCCTGTCCGTCGCCTTTGGTCTTGTTGGCCTGACCGAGAATCGCGTGCCACTGCGCGAGGATGTTGCCCTGCTTGTCTACCTGCCAGTTGGGCGGCAGGTAGATGCTGAAGCCGTACCAGTATTCCGAGCCCATCGGTACCGTGGGTCGGGCGATCTCGGAGCGGAAGCTGCCCAGCGCGTGCGGCACCGTGGCTTGCAATGCGTGGCTGCCGTCCCGTACCGGCGAGGTCACTTGCCGGAGCGGGCCGTTCGACTGCTGTTCAATCTTGGACAGGGAGTTCTTGCGTTGCGGGTCGGTCGTGTCATTGATGCCGGACCTCCAGCCGTTGTCGCCGACGTGCTCGAACCCGTCGTAAAACACGTTCGACGCCTTGCCCGCGCCTGATGTGCTGCCGCTCGCGGCGGACGAGGGCGCGGAGGCGGACGAACTCGGCGCCGACTGCCCGTGCCGGCTGCCACTTGCTGACCCCCCGCATGCCGAAGCGGTCAGTGCCACGGCTGCGACGATCCCCACCGGCCACGCCTTGCGGCGATTCCACGCCATCAGTCTCATCTCTTCGCCTCCCAATTGACCTACCGGCCGCCAACCCCGTGACGCGACGCGTTGTGATCACAACGGATGTCCGCCAGGTGCCTTTGTTCGTGTGTGACCGTAGAGGGGGACTTTGTGTTTTCTTTGTGAGGCGACAGCGGCCCGGCGCGATGCCTGACAAACGGAGATGCTTCGAGCGATGCGATGACTCACAGGCCCGCTATCCAGTCCAGTTCAGTCCAGTCCAGTCCAATTCCCGTTCCGTTCGGCCGGGAATTCCTCGATCTCCTCGAAGGAGGTCCTGGACGCGACGTGGGAGCAGATGGCATCTCCGCGCCAGCGCCTGTTGTGAAAGTGGAGCTTGGTCATGGTCGCTGGGTTCCCGCCTGGTGACGTGGTGTCAGTGCGGCACGCCGAGGCCGTCGAGGACAATTCCCACGGCCCGGTCGAGAGCCTCACCCTGGTCAGGAGTCGCCACGTGGGCGAGGGCGCGGAGCAGCAGGGACACTTCGTCGACGGTGGTGTCCGGGCGGGCGGCCCCGGCGGTCTGGGCGCGTGCGAGTGCCAGCCCGACGGTGCCATGGAAGTCGTCGACCGCCGCGGTGACCGGCTGGGACAGCCCATGGCCGTCGTGGCTGTGGGGAGGCAGCAGATCCATGAGGGTCATCTTGGTGGCTCCGGTCGACACAAGGGTGCGCACCAACGACGCGAATGCCTTCCCGGGGTCGGTGTCGTCGCTCAGCCGGCGTGCCTCGTCCGCCAGCTTTTCGAGGTAGCGCACGGCGGTGGCTTCGATCAGGTCCTGCTTGGTGGGGAAGTGCCGGAACACGGTGGCGATGCTGACCTGGGCCTGCCGGGCGATCTCCTCGGTGGAGGCGGCCGCTCCCTTCGCGCCGAACACCTGCTCGGCGGCGAGCAGGACGCGCTCTCGGTTTGCGGCACCGTCTCGGCGCATATCGGTTTCCCCTTGCGATCCGTAGTGGCCACTACGTATTATGCGTAGCGTCGACTTCGTTTCAGGGTATCGGGGCGCCCCTGCTGCGCGCACCGGCCGACCGGGTCGGCGGCAACCAAGCCCGAAGCCGTCACCGTGCCACGGAAGTTCGATGCCTTCGAGCGCCGAGCGCCGAGGGCGTGCGCCGGATACCGGATGCCGGATACCGAAAAGTCGTGGCGTTGGCGCGACCATAGAGCACAGCAAGGAGTTCCCCCATGTCCTTAGCGGACGAAAACACCACGGTAGTGATCGTGGGATCGGGAGTTGCCGGACTCACGCTCGGTAATTTCCTGCTGCGCAACGGGATCGATTGCGTCGTCCTGGAGAAGCGCAGTCGTGAGTACGTTGAGCAGCGGCAGCGAGCAGGCGTCATCGACACCCGTGCGGCACGGATGTTCCGGGAGTGGGGACTCGAAGAAAGGGTGCTCGGCGGTGTCCCCTTCGAGCCGGTGGTGAACTTCAGGATCGACGGCGAGACGCGTCCTCTCACGTTCCAGGCGGACGATAACGGTGACGGACGTTTCTGCCCTCAGCAGGTACTTGTCCGAAACCTCATCGACGTTTTCACGAGCGACGGCGGAGACCTTCGTTTCGACGTCGAGGTCTCATTGGAGAACCTCGCCGGCGAGGAACAACCTTTCGTCCGTTACCGCGACAGTGCCGGCACGACGAGGACGATCAGCTGCGCATTCATCGCCGGCTGTGACGGCGACCGCGGTATCAGCAGGGCTGCCATCCCCAGCGGGCACCTCACGCGTTACACCCACGAGTACGGGTACGCGTGGCTGACTGTCCTTGCGGACGTTCCCGCCAACCATCAGTCCATGATGGCGATCCATTCCCGTGGGTTCGCGGGACAGTTCGCGCGTGGTCCGCGGGCGAGCCGCTTCTACCTGCAGTGCCGGCTCGACAGTTCCCTCCCGGAGTGGACGGACGAGCGTATCTGGGATGAGATCGAGGCTCGCTTCCAAGAACCTGTGGCCGTGCGGGGGCAGATATCCAGCAAGCAGCTGGTGCCGCTTCGCAGCGTGGTCTACGACCCGATGAGCTACGGCCGGCTGTACCTGCTCGGAGACGCCGCGCATATCGTCCCCCCGATGAGCGCGAAGGGAATGAACCTGGCTCTGCACGATGCCGACGTGTTCGCGAAGGCTGTCGTTCACCACCAGGCCAAGGACCACGATGCGAGTCTGCTCGACAGCTACTCGTCGGATTGCCTGCGGCACGTGTGGAATTACCAGGCATTCGCGGCATGGTTCACCGACTTGGTGCACAACGCCGGGGACGCTTCGTACCAGGGTGAGTTCCGACGCCACCTCGCCCGAGCGGAGTTTGAGCGCCTGTTCGCGTCCGACTCGGCGAACCTCCTGTTCGGCGAGTTCCTCACCGGACTGAACTAGGAAGTGCAGGGAAGGCACCGGTCACAGCCACTCACCACTCACAGCCACTCACAGCCCCCCGGAGTCGGCAACGGCCCGGAGGGGAGACCCCGCCGGGCCGTTGCCGTCGCTGCCAGGTCACGACCGGCCCGCTCGCACCGTCGGCCGGGCCTACTTCACGACCGTGATCCGGTCTGCCTTCGGCGGGGTGAGCGGGGCGGACGCCGAGGCGCTTGTATGTGGTGGGGGCGTTCGGTCCAGGCGCAATGCCACTGACTTTGCGGACGTACTGAGCCGGACAACGGCGGCATCGTTGCAGGTCGACGGTGTGCGAGCGTCGTTAAGTCAGTGGCATGAGGTCTAGGCGGACAGGGGCCATGTCCAGTCGCCGAGGCTGAGTTCGTGGTGTCCGTCCGGGTGGACGGTGAGGCTGTAGGCATCGGCACTCGGCCGGCCGGTCTCGGCCCATTTACCGAGCAAGGGCGCGCGCTCCGTCCACAGATCACGGGGGCCGTCGGCGTCGAGACGTGCCGTGCCGTCAGTGCCGGGCGTGATGCGCGCCCACGATTCCGACGCGGGGTGTACGAGGCCGTACACCTTCTGTCCCTCGACGACGAGGGAGAGCTCGGCTACGTCGGGCTGTGCCAGAGAGCCAAGGAAACGCGGCATTTCCTCGTCGAGGCCGACCGGCAGCTCGATCTCTTGCGTGGTGCCGGTGGCGGTGGCGAGTTTGCCGGCGTGGGCGCGCGCGGGGGCGGGCGCGTTGTCCGGAGTGGCGCGGGCGGTCATGAATGCGGCGATGGTGGGCAGGAAGCGGCCGGCGGCGAGGCCGCGGTCGCGGAGCGTCAGAGAGATAAGGCCGTTGCCGACGTTGGCGACGATGTTGCCGCCGCGAGCGACCTGAACGCGCCATGCGTTCGGGATGCGCCCGGTTCCGTACGTGGCGATCAGAGCGCCGTACGGGGCGTACTCCGGGCAGCCCTCGGCCCCGTCGCCGACGGTGAGGGTAGGCGTGTAGCCGGCTGCGGTGAGGTGATTGCCGGCGGCGTCCACGAGGGCCGGGTCGACATCGCGGGAGACGACCCGTTGCGAGCCGTACCGGTGGCTGAGAAGGGCGGCGTTGTACCCGGGGCCGGTACCGAGGTCGAGCACGGGCAGGGTGTCGCCGGCGGGCGCGAGGGCCTCGACCATGAGCGCCATCATGGCCGGTTGGCTTGATGAGCTGGTCGCCGTGCCGTGCTCGTCGTACTGCGTGTTCAGTGAGGAATTGGAGTAGACAGCTTCGAGGTATCCGGGGTCGCCCACGCTGTAGGTGACCAGTTCGCCGGCCGCGCGCGTGGTGAAGCTGGGCACGAACAGCTCACGGGGGACGGCGTCGAATGCCGCACGCCACTCAGTGGAGCGCAGGGCGCCATCGTGGGAGAGCTGCTCGACCATGCGGCGGCGCAGCTCGTCGGCCGACGTGGTGACGGTGGTCATGGGCGTTTTCCTCCGAGGAGATCGGCCAGGGCGTGCGTGATGGGGCTGCGGAGTTCGGGGATGAAACCCCATTGCCCGTTCGGGTTGACGTCGACCAGATACCAACGGCCGTCATCCTGGTTAACGAGGAAGTCGCACGCGGCGTATCGCAGTTGCAGAGCGTCGAGCAGAGCGGCCATGCCGGCGGCTACCGGTTCGGGGACGTCGCAGGGGTGATAGGTGTTGCTGTCGTAGTCGGTGCGGAAGTCGATGCGGCCCGCTTCGGACCCTGCGTGGATCTCAGCGGCGAACAGCCGGCCTCCGACGGCGGTCAACCGCACCTCGTACGCCTTCGGCACCCACTGCTGAAATTGGTGAGCGGTGAGGCTGACCGTGTCCTCGATCTCGTCGGCCCGTACCTGTGTGGTCCACAGCGCATGCGCGTTGGCGTCCTGACTGGTGGGCCCGCCGGGGCCGAGCCCCTTGTACGCGGCGACCTTGCCGGGCAGCGAGTCGACGAACTCGCGTGCCTCGGCCGGATCGTTCGTGATGAGCGTCCGGGGCACGTTCAGCCGGCAGCGCGCCGCGGTGGCCAGAGCAACGGGCCTGAGTTCGGCGTGTGCGTTGCGGCTGGGGTGGTTCACCCACAGGCAGTCGAGGGCGGCGAGTAAGCCCCCGAACCCGGCGCGTGCCTCGGATTTGGCCCATCGGGTGTCGTGTTCGGTCATGTCGGGGTGCGGGCGGAAGGGGGAGGGGCGGGCGGTAGTAGACGGCGTGCACGTCGTCGAGCGACAGGCCCCGGTGCCGACCGCGCAGGACGCCGGCCCATGTGCTCACATCGGGGCCGATGTGGGCCCCCATGGTGAGGCAGTCGGAGAAGTCGCCGGGGTCGAGCCGGTGTACGGGCACGCCTCGGTCGGACAGCTCCGATATGACCAGGTCAGACGTCGCGTCGAGGGCGCGAGTCAGCACCAGGACCGTCATGGGTCAATCACTCCTTACTCGGGGTCGGTTCGTCAGTCGGAATCGTTCTCGGTGCTGGTGTCGGGCTGGTGGTCTTCGCGGGTCTCCTGCACGGTGGTAAGTGCAGTGGCCATCGAGGGCTTGTGGATGAACGGGGTGCCGTTCTCGGTGACGCTGATCTGCCGGTCGGGGCAGAGAGTGAGTACAGGCAGCCCCTGCGGGATGTCGGACACGGTGACCGGCACTGCCTTGGTGAGGCCGAACGGCCGAACGGAAATGCTGGCCGGACCGGCAGGGGCCGGGGTGGTGGTGCGCTCAGCGGCAAGCGGCATGGCGACGTATCTCCTTCTGTTGGTTCGCGGGTTGTGCGCCCGACTGGGCTGACGGGTGCCTCCGCCCCGTGTCGGGCGGGAGACTGTGTGGCCGAGGACGGCCCGGAGGGTGCTACTTCTCTGGGGTGCTCGTGGACGTTACGACCCTGCCCCGTAATGGGCGCCTGGGGCCCGCCCGGCCGCGGACCTTTTCTGCGCCTACCACTGGGAGCGGCCGGACGGGCGTTTAAGGGGTGGCTAATTCATTCCTCTTAGGACGGTGGGTTAGTCGTTGTCCTGCCCATACCAGCGACTTTCCCTGCCGCCCTTCGTATGAAGGGGCGAGGACACCTGCGCTTGCCTTTCCTGCGGGCCTTCTGCGCCAGCCGCCTTGGAGTCGCGTTCTTGACGTCCCTTGGCGGCGTCGACGGTGTCTTTGCTTTTGCCCACGTACTGTTCTTCCTTTTGGTATCGGATTTATTGCCCCGCCCGGCGGCACTTGGGCGACCAACCTTGCCGAGTTCCGTCTGTGGCACACCTCCGTGAGAAGGGGGTTACGCGGCGATGCGTGCGGTGCGGTGTTTCCGGGCCGGCACGGGGGCCGGCTGCTGCTCGACCTGCGCTCGTGATCGACGAGGTACTGCCGGATGAGCGAGACGTGGAGCCCGCCCCCTGCCGCAGGAAGCCGGGTCGGCGGGGAGGAGCCCGACGCTTCGACCGGGGCAGGGGGCGGGGGTCATGTGTGCACCTGTTGCAGGTGCCGCCGCAGCAGCACGTTGCCGTCCGTTTCGGCGCTACGGTCGAGCTGTCGGCCGGCCTGCTGGCGCTGCTCGTCGAGTTCGCGGCAGCGCGCGCAGCCTGGGCTCGGAGCGGGCCGCTTCGGCGCCCGGGGCCATGTGGGCGGCGGAATGGAGATCACTTCGTCGTTTCCCCGCGGGTGAGCGCATCTTCTGCGCCCGCCGAGTCCATGACGTGCAGGAAACCGCCCGCCGTCTCAATCTCGCGCGTTACCTGGTCGTACTCCTGGGGTACAGGCGAGATCATCGAGCGCCACGCCGTGAGCACCGCGCCGGCTTCACCGCCCTTGATGCGGTCGACAGCCTGCCTCAGCCCCTCGCGGCCGTCGGGCGGCAGCAACCCCGCGTGGTCCTCGACCACGCCCGCGATCTCCCACCCGAACGCCTTGGCGTACGCGGTGCACTCTCTGCGAGGCACCTCAATGTTCGCGTTGGGTGCGCCGCACAGGTAGACCACACAGCGGAACCGATGGAACTTCGCGGCCTCGGCCGGTGCGTCAACTTCGCCTGCGGGAATGCCCGTTGCAGCATCTGCGAGTGCCTGACGCCGTTTCAGGTAGCCCTCGGTTCGGCGGACCGCAGTCGGCGTTTGCCCGTGTGCGTTCTCGTTGCTGACCATGCATCAATCGTGTGCATTCGATCACGCATAGTGAAGTGACAGGGCGTAGGACCGGGTCATGCCTCCCGCCTCTGACTCGTACGCTCCGTAGGAGCTATGCGATCAGGGGCACGCCGATCAGGTCGCTGATGTTCCGCATGCGCGCCGTGGAAACCTTCGCAAGTCGCTTCCCGATGACGCCGGGCAACGCTTGATGCTTGACCCACTCCGGGGCGTCGAGTCCGACCTCGATCAATGTGTCCCCGGCCTGGTCGTAGAGACCGGCTGCGCACTGCGCGAGGGCTACGTCGAGCTGGTAGCGGTTGCGCGCCACCTTGGACATGCTCTTGGGCAGCTTCTTCATGTCGGGCTGACTGGCGAGCTTGAGCGCCCGTCCGTAGTTCTTCAACGCAACATGGATTCCCACAGTCTCCGTTTTCGCTGCTGTTGGGCCGAAGCTGGTCCCGTACAGTTTCACGTCGCGACCGAGCCTCGCCCCCGCGGCGTGGGCCTGTGAAATGTAGTCATCGGCCGCGCTTTCGTCCTCGCGCCGGGATGCCGCCACAGCGGCAGAGATCATCAGTCGCCCATACGCGACCAGTTCGGGGCGCGACGCCCTGCTGAACGATGGCTCGATCGCCAGTGCTGCACGCTCGGCCACAGCAACAGCCCGAGATGTCTTGGCGCCTCGGAGATAGATCCATGAAAGCGTGGATTCAAGCAGCGCAGTCATCACCGGGTCGTCGGCTTCCTTCGCGAGGAATTTCGCAGAGGTGAGCGCGCTCAATGCGAGGTCCCGCTGTCCGAACCCGTTCGCGCAGGATGCGGCAACCCTGTACGTACTCGCCAGGACCAACGCCAGTTGCTCACGCTCGGCCCCTGCGGCGCTGTCGTAACGAACCTGACCCTCCATGAGGACTTTCGACGCGAAGGCGCTCACCTTCGCCGTATCGCTTCCCCAGTAGGCGGCCCATGCGAGGTCGCGTGCCTCGGTCAGCTCGTCGAGCGTGCTCGGCTCGTCGATGCCCTCCCACTCTCCGAGCGCGCTTTCGTGCACGGCGTCGGACAGTTGACGCAGCGCAGCGCGGTCGCCCCGGCCCATTCCTCGGCGTGGTGCCTGCTGGCCCAGGATTACCGCAACGTCTGTCTTGAGCGCGCCGGCGAGCTTGATCAGTGAGCCGACAGACAGCTCGCCGCGATCCTGCTCGGCTTTCTGCACCAGCGCGAGCGAGACATCCGCAGCCTCTGCGAGGCCCTGCTGAGTCAGATCGGAGCCCCGTAGGTTCTTGATGCGCTTACCGGTCGTAAGGTCGGCCCAGTTGCTCACGATCACCTCGGTGGGTTGCTCCGGCTCAGTGGCTGTACTTCGATGGTATGCCCCGCCACGGACGCGCTCAGGCTCAACAGAACAGTCAGACGGCTCGGCCGCACCTGGCGCAGCCCTCTCAGTGAACGTTCCCACTTCATGGCGAACCAAAGGGACTTCCTCTCGTGGCGACCGACTGAGTGTGGTGACTCAACTGGGTGACAAGAGGAAGCCCCGGTCGGCTACCGCGGCCTACTTCACGACCGTGATCCGGTCCGCCTTCGGCGGGGTGAGCGGGGCGGACGCCGAGGAGTGCGCGGTGAGGTAGCCGGTGAAGGCATCCAGGTCGGAGGGGCCGACGTACTTGTTCTTGGCGTCCTTGAAGGCGGGGAAGCCGTCACCGCCGCCGGCCAGGAATTCGTTCATCGCGACGCGGTAGGTCCCGGCCGGGTCGAGCGGGGCGCCGTCCAGCTTCACCGAGTCCTTGACGATGCGGTCCGCGCCCGACTTCGTCATGTCCAGGGTGTAGGTCAGGCCGTCGGAGACCTGGAGGATCTTGGGGGAGGCCGCGTTGGGGCCGCTGACCTGCTGCTGGAGTGCGGTAAGGAGCTGGGCGCCGGTGAGGTCGACGACGTTCATCATGTTGGTGAAGGGCTGGACGGTGAACGCCTCCCCGTAGGTGACCACCCCGTCTCCCTCCGGGCCGGACGCCTTGAAGGCGAGGTCGGAGCGGATGCCGCCGGGGTTCATCAGGGCGAGCCGGGCGCCGCCCTTGTCGGCGGCCTTGGTGGCCTCCAGCTGGGCGTCGGCGATGACATCGCCGAGCGGTGACTCGGGGGCCCCGGCTCCGCGGCCCGCGATATCGGCGGCGATATGGCCGACCGGACGGGCCGCGACCGGCGCGGCCAGCTTGTTCCAGCGGGCGATCAGCGATGTCATGTCCGCGGCCTTGGGCTGGGTGCGGTCGACGACATGGTTGACCGCGCCGGGCGCCTTGACGCCGGTCCGCACGATGTCCTGGGTGCGGCGGTCGTAGGTCAGCCTGGTGTCGGTGTAGAGCTTGCCGTAGGACGCGGCGGAAGTGACGGTGCGCGGCCGGCCGGAGGGGTCCGGGATGGTGCAGGCGTACGCCTGGTGGGTGTGGCCGGTGACCAGCGCGTCGACCTGCGGCGTGACGTGCTTGGCGATCTCGGTGATCGGTCCGGAGATGCCTCCCCCGGAGCTGGACGCCCGGGGGGACCCCCCTCCGGGGCCGGGGCTGTCGCAGTGATAGTTGTACGAGGTGGAGGCCGGCGTGCCGCCTTCGTGGATCAGCGCGACGATCGCCTTCACGCCCTGCCGGTTGAGGACCTTGGCGTACTTGTTGATCGTCTCGACCTCGTCGTGGAACTTCAGGCCCTTGACGCCGTTGGCGCTGACGATGTCCGGGGTGCCCTCCAGCGTCACCCCGATGAAGCCGATCTTGACACCCTTGTGCTTCCAGACGGTGTACGGCGCGAGCAGCGGCTTGCCGGTCTTCTCGTCCGTGACGTTGGCGGTCAGGTACGGGAAGCCGGCGCCCCGGAACTTCTTGCCCTTCTCGTAGCAGCCGTCCTTCGGGTGGCAGCCACCCTTCTGGAGGCGGGTCAACTCGGTCCGGCCCTCGTCGAATTCATGGTTGCCGACGGAGGTGACGTCGAGGCCCAGCTTGTTCATGGCCTCGATGGTCGGCTCGTCGTGGAACAGCCCGGACAGCAGCGGGCTGGCCCCGACCAGGTCGCCGGCCGCGGCGGTGACCGAGTAGGGGTGCCCCTTACGGGCCGTCCGCAGGGACTGCGCGAGGTATTCGACGCCGCCCGCCGGGAGGGTCTTCTTGCTGCCGTCCGCCTGGAGCTCCTCGACCGTGCCGGAGGAGCCCTGCGGCGGTTCGAGATTGCCGTGGAAGTCGTTGAAGGAGAGCAGCTGCACATCGACGGTGCGGCCGGCGCGGCCGGCGCGGGCGGCGTGGCCGCTGTCGGCGCCGGCCGGCAGGGCGGTGGCGGCGAGCGAGGCGGCGGCCAGTACGGCGGCGCCGATCGTCAATCTTCCTACGGTGCGGCGCCGTTGCGGAGTCGCTGGCATGTGTTCCCCTCCTGGATGGTCCTGAGCGGACGGCAGCTTATTGTCGACGCGCGTAGCGCAACAGGGGTCGCCGGGTGACGAGCTGGTTGCCGGGGAGGGGCGAGGAGCGCGGGTGGTGCCCGTCCGGGAACCCGGCAGGGCCGTACGCTTCACACATGACTGACGCTGCACAGGAGAGGGGCCGGGCCGGCCGCCGGATCCAGGTGGTCGACGAGCTCGCGCCGGAAGAAGCCACGGCCGCCCTTGAGCTGATCGAACGGGCCGCGCGTACGGACGGGCAGCCCGCCGTGTCCGAGCAGGGGCGGCTGCAGCTGCGCGGAGGCGCGCGCGCGGGCGTGCGCCATGTGCTGGTGTACGCGGGCGACGAGGCCGAGGAGCTGGTCGCGTACGGGCAGCTGGAGGACACCGATCCGGTGGAGGCCCCGGCCGCCGAGCTGGTGGTGCACCCGGGGCACCGCGGCCGCGGGCACGGCCGGGCGCTGGGCGGCGAGCTGCTGGAGCAGTCCGGGCGGCGGCTGCGGGTCTGGGCCCACGGGGGGCACCCGGCCGCCCGGCACCTCGCCCAGACCCTGGGGCTGACGATGTTCCGGGAACTGCGGCAGATGCGGCGCTCGCTGACGGACCTGGAGCTGCCGGAGCCGGTGCTCCCCGACGGGGTGTCCGTACGGACCTTCCAGCCGGGCACCGATGACGCGGCATGGCTGGAGGTGAACGCGGAGGCATTCGCCCACCACCCGGAGCAGGGCTCGCTGATCCAGCGCGATCTGGACGACCGCAAGGCCGAGGCGTGGTTCGATCCGAAGGGCTTCTTCCTGGCGGAGAAGGACGGGCGGCTGACCGGCTTCCACTGGACCAAGGTGCACGCCGACGAGGGCCTCGGTGAGGTCTATGTGCTCGGGGTGCGGCCGGGCGCCCAGGGCGGCGGCCTGGGCAAGGCGCTGACCTCGGTCGGGCTGCGGCATCTGGCCGGTCAGGGGCTGCCGACGGCGATGCTGTACGTGGACGCGGACAACACGGCGGCGGTGAGCGTGTACGAGCGGATGGGCTTCGCCACGCACGAGACGGATCTGATGTACCGCTCGGAGACGTGAGACCGGGCAGCGGGGAGCCGGACGGAAGTCCGGAGGCGAAACCGGGCGGGAGGCCGGGCGGGCGTTCAGGGACGAGGCCCGACGCGGGGCCGGGCGGGCGTTCGGGGACGAGACCGGATGCGGGGCCCGACGCGGGGCCCGACGCGAGACCGGACACGGGGCCCGACGCGAGACCGGCCGGACGATGAATGACGCGGGGCGGACCCACGAGGGTCCGCCCCGCCGGTCATGGTTCCCGCGTACGCTCCGCCTGCTGCGCCCGCCACTCGCGCGCCAGCATCGCGTAGACGACCTCGTCGGTCCACTCCCCGTCGAGGAACTCGTTCTCCCGCAGATGGCCCTCCCGGCGCATCCCCAGCCGTTCGAGCAGCCGGGCCGACGCGGTGTTGCGCCCGTCCAACTCGGCCTGGATGCGGTGCAGGTGCAGCTCCTCGAAGCCCAGTTTCAGCAGTGCCCGGCTCGCCTCGGTGGCGTAGCCGTGGCCGGCGTGGTCCGGGTGGAAGACATAGCCGATGCCGCCCTGGCGGTGCTCGCGGCTGGTCCACACGAAGGTGACATCGCCGACCAGGACACCGTCCCCCATTGCCTCACGGGCAGGGGAGGTGCCCCCATCGCGGACGACGACGGCGAGCTGGAGGATGTCGCCGGACTCGCGCAGCGTGGTGCGGGTGGCTTTGGTGGCGACGGAGGCCCGGGACCCGGCCTCGTCCAGGGGGCCCCAGTACAGATAGCGGCAGACCTCGGGGCGGCGCTGGTAGGCGTGTATCGCGGCGAAGTCGTCGTGGGTGACGGGGCGCAGGTCCAGCCGCGCGGTGCGTATCGGGTAGTCGGGGGTGTACGGCAGTGGCGGTGCCGCGGGCGTGGAGGGTGTGGACACGCGGTCAGCGTACTCAGCCGAGGTTGACAGGTGCAGCCCACTTCCCCCACCCTTTCACTACTTAATTAGTGGAATGACTCGGGAGGGGGGCAGGCGATGCGGCCGATGGCCACGGAAGAGGTGACCGGCCGGGCCTCGGGGCGCACCGCCGTCGAGGCGATCGGCCTCGGCCGGCGGTACCGTCGCCGCTGGGTGCTGCGGGACTGCACCTTCCGGCTGCCGGCCGGCCGTATCTGCGCGCTGGTCGGGCCCAACGGGTCGGGAAAGAGCACCCTGCTCTCGCTCGTCTCCGGTCTGACCCGCCCCAGCGAAGGGGCCGTACGGATCGGCGGCGTGCTCCCGGCCACCGCCGCGGGCCGTGCCCGGGTCGCCCATCTGGCCCAGGGCAAGCCGTTTTACTCACGGCTCACGGTCGCCGAGACGCTGCGGCTGGGCCGCGAGCTCAACCCCGGCCGCTGGAACGAGCGGTGCGCCGAGCGGATCCTCCGGGAGGGCGGAGTGCCCCTCGAAGTCCGGGCCGGCGCCCTCTCCGGCGGGCAGCGCACCCGCCTCGGGCTCGCCCTCGCCTTCGCCACGAGCCCCGAACTCCTGCTGCTCGACGAGCCGTTGGCCGATATCGATCCGCTCGTACGGCACCGGATCGCCGCGCTGCTGCTGGCCCAGGCCGCCGAACACGGCACCACCATCGTGCTGTCGTCGGATCTGCTCGCCGAACTGGACGGGGTCTGCGACTACCTGGTGCTGCTGGGCGGCGGCCGGGTGCGGCTCGCGGGCGAGATCGATGACCTCATCGGGGCGCACGCCCTGGTGATGGGGGAGCGCCGGGACGGGGCGCTGCCGCCCGAGATCGCGGCGCACACGGTCATCGACACCCAGACGTCGGGGCGTCACTTCACCAGCGTCGTACGGCGGAAGGGCACGGTCGCCGCCGGGCCCTGGGAGACCGTGGAACCGTCCCTGGAGGAACTCCTGCTGGCCCATCTCCGTGCGTCCGACGCACCTCCACTGATCGCGCCGAGCGCGGAGCCGGTCCCGGCGCGATGGCGCCGCCGGCCCGGCAACAAGCCGGGAATCCCCGGCATACCGCGCAACGGAACGCCCGGCCCGGCAGGGCGGCCCGTCGGGCCCGTCGGGCCCACAGCCCGGGAAAGCCCGCCGGACGGCGCACAGAGCACACGGCACGACCACCACAGCGGCAAGGGAGCGGCGGCATGACCACCACGGCACACCTCGGCACGAACGGCCATGGCACGAACGGCGACGGCACGAACGGCCACGGCACGAACGGCGACGGCACGGCGGGCGATCCGGGCGGGACCAGGGAAGCGGGCGGCCGCCCGCTGCTGGGCGGTCTCGTCTGGCTGGTGTGGCGGCAGCACCGGCTGGTCTTCGGCGTGCTGCTGGCCGCGGCCGTCGCCGGCGCGGTCTGGTGCGTGGTGCTGCGCGGCCAGATGGCCGGGTTCATCGACGCCCACCACATCGCGGGCTGTTCGCAGATCTCCCTTGTCCCCCGCTGCGCGCACACCCAGGAGGCGGTCACCGAGTTCCGCAACACCTACCACTCCTCCATGCAACTCGTGGAGGTGGGGCTGCTGTTGCTGCCGGTGCTGATCGGCCTGTTCCTCGGTGCCCCGCTGATCGCCCGTGAGCTGGAGGCCGGCACCCACCAGCTCGTCCTGACCCAGTCGGTCGGCCCGCTGCGCTGGCTCACGGCGAAGACCGCCCTGCCGGCGTTGGTTGTGTGCACCGCCACCACGGCGTTCTCGCTGGCCTTCGGCTGGCTCTGGCAGGTCGGCGGCGACGAGGTCTCCGGCTCCTACTGGTACTCCATCGCCGGCTACCAGGCGCTGGGCCCGATTCCGGTCGCTTACTCCCTGCTGGCCCTGGCGGTCGGCGTACTGAGCGGGCTGCAGCTGCGCCGCACGGTGCTGTCGATGGGCGTCACCCTGGCCGTCATGGTGACGGTGCAGATTGCGCTCTCCCAGCTCAGGCCGTATCTGCTGCCGACCGTGACGACCGAGTCCGGGAACGGGCACCCGCCGGCTCAGCTGCCGGACAACGCCTGGCTCGTGGGACACGGGAACTACACCGGCTCGGGCGCCCGGGTGCCCGCCTCAGTGTGTAAGCCTTCCCCCGGCTATCACACCTGTCTGCGCGAGCACGGTGTGGCCGGCCAGTACATGGACCACCACCCGGTGTCGCATCACTGGCCGCTGGCCTGGATCGAGTCCGGGATCGTGCTGGCGCTGACGGCGGTACTGACCGTGATCGCCTTCCGGGTGATGCGGCGCCGGCACGGCTGAGGGCGGCGGCACGGACGGCTGAGGGCGCAGGCACGGCTGAGGGCGGTGGCAGGGCTGAAACACGCGGTCCCGGTGGCGGCGGGGGCCGCGGGGGCCGCGCAACAGGCGGAAAGCCGGGAGGCGGGCTCCGGCCGGGAGACGGGCCCGGCCGCGTGGCGGGCTCCGGCCGCGTGGCGGGTCCGCACCCCGGGAGGGACCACACGTGTGACAAAGCCTCCCCCGGGGGAGGCACAGGGGGACACGGCCCGCGAGCGGGGCCCGGCCCCGGGGCGCGGGCCACACCGCCCCAGAAGGCGCCCCGGGCGCGGACACGGCCCCCGGCCCCGGCAACAGCTCCCGCAACAGCCCCCGGCCGGCCCGGAAAACGCCTGGGAGTAGCACCCCGCTTGCCTGTCAGCCATATCCGCGTTACCGGCGATTCAACGTCGCTTGCGAGCATCGGTGAATGCAGCCCGCTGTGCCGAACGCCCCCCACCCGAGGCTCCATCTCGCGCCGCCGCCCTCTCCTGACGCGCCTGGAACCCCCCGGACGCGGAAGAATAAGGTCATGAACCAGCAGCCCAGCGCTCAGGCACAGGTCCCGCCCGAGAGGCCGACCCCGCAGCCCCCGCGGGCCGCGGGCCCCTCGGCACAGCCTTCCGTGGGCTCCATCGCCGCGCACCGCCCGCAGGCGGTCCGGGGCACGGTCCCCGGCCTGGAACCCGACCTGGATGCGGATCCCGACGCCTATGAGGACCAGGGCGTGGTCGGCGCGGACGGCGAGGAGCTGCCCGGCGACCGGTTCCTGGACCGCGAGCGCAGCTGGCTGGCCTTCAACGAACGGGTGCTCGAACTGGCCGAGGACCCGGCCACCCCCCTCCTCGAACGGGCGAACTTCCTGGCGATTTTCGCCAGCAACCTGGACGAGTTCTTCATGGTCCGGGTGGCCGGACTCAAGCGACGGATAGCCACCGGCGTCGCCACCCGCTCCGCGTCCGGATTCCAGCCCCGCGAGGTGCTGGACCTCATCTGGACCCGCTCGCGCGAACTCATGGCCCGGCACGCCGCCTGCTTCCAGCAGGACATCGCCCCCGAGCTGTCCGACCAGGGCATTCACCTGATCCGCTGGCCCGAGCTGACCGAGAAGGAGCAGGCCCGCCTGTTCACCCTCTTCCGTCAGCAGATCTTCCCGGTGCTCACCCCACTGGCCGTGGACCCCGCGCACCCCTTCCCGTACATCTCCGGCCTCTCGCTCAACCTCGCCGTCGTCGTACGCAACCCGGTCAGCGGCCACGACCACTTCGCGCGGGTCAAGGTGCCCCCGTTGCTCTCCCGCTTCCTGGAGGCCTCCCCGCAGCGCTACGTCCCCATCGAGGACGTCATCGCCGCCCACCTGGAGGAGCTGTTCCCGGGCATGGAGGTGCGTGCGCACCACATGTTCCGGGTCACCCGCAACGAAGACCTGGAGGTCGAGGAGGACGACGCGGAGAACCTTCTCCAGGCCCTGGAGAAGGAGCTGATGCGACGGCGCTTCGGACCGCCGGTCCGCCTGGAGGTCGAGGAGTCCATCGACCCGGCCGTGCTCGATCTGCTCGTCCAGGAGCTGAAGATCTCCGACGCCGAGGTCTATCCGCTGCCCGGCCCGCTGGACCTGACCGGCCTCTTCGGCATAGGAGCGCTGGACCGGCCCGAGCTCAAGTACCCCAAGTTCGTCGCCGGCACCCACCGTGACCTCGCCGAGGTGGAGTCGGCCTCCGCGCCGGACATCTTCGCCGCCCTGCGCGCCCGCGACGTCCTCCTCCACCACCCCTACGACTCCTTCTCCACCTCCGTGCAGGCGTTCCTGGAGCAGGCCGCCGCCGACCCGGACGTGCTCGCCATCAAGCAGACGCTCTACCGCACCTCCGGCGACTCCCCGATCGTCGACGCCCTCATAGACGCCGCGGAGTCCGGCAAACAGGTCCTCGTCCTCGTCGAGATCAAGGCCCGCTTCGACGAACAGGCCAACATCAAGTGGGCGCGCAAGCTGGAGGAGGCCGGCTGCCATGTCGTCTACGGCCTGGTCGGCCTCAAGACGCACTGCAAGCTCTCCCTCGTCGTCCGCCAGGAAGGCGAGATGCTGCGCCGCTACTCCCATGTGGGAACCGGCAATTACCACCCCAAGACGGCCCGGCTCTACGAAGACCTCGGGCTGCTGACCGCCGACCCGCAGGTCGGCGCCGACCTCTCCGACCTCTTCAACCGGCTCTCCGGCTACTCCCGCCGCGAGACCTACCGCCGTCTCCTGGTCGCCCCCAAGTCCCTGCGGGACGGCCTGATACAGCGCATCAACAAGGAGATCGCGAACCAGCGGGCGGGCCGGCCGGCCTACGTCCGTATCAAGGTCAACTCGATGGTCGACGAGGCCGTCATCGACGCGCTCTACCGTGCCTCCCAGGCCGGTGTCCCGGTCGACATCTGGGTACGCGGTATCTGCGCGCTGCGCCCAGGAGTCCCCGGCCTGAGCGAAAACGTCCGCGTCCGCAGCATCCTCGGCCGCTTCCTGGAACACTCCCGGGTCTTCGCCTTCGGCAACGGCGGCGAGCCCGAAGTCTGGCTGGGCAGCGCCGATATGATGCACCGGAACCTGGACCGCCGGATCGAGGCACTGGTACGGGTCACCGACCCCGCGCACCGCGCCACCCTCAACCGGCTGCTGGAGACGGGGGTGTCGCACGGCACGTCCTCCTGGCACCTGGGTCCGGACGGCGACTGGACCCGGCATGCGGTGGACGCGGACGGCGTGCCGCTGCGCAACGTACAGGAAATGCTCATTGACGCCCGGAGGCGCCGGCGTGGCCCAGCGACATGACCAGCCGGCCGGAGGGCCGACGGGTCTCATCGGAACCGGATACGAGCCCGGCGGAGCGCCCGGAGCCCGTTCCGCGGTGGTGGACGGCCCGTACGGAAGGGACGACGGCACATCCGGGCGGGACGGCGCCCCCTACGGGCCGGACGGCGCCCCCTACGGGCGGGACGGCGCCTCGTACCGGCCGCCGATGACCCACGGCTCCACCGCCGACGACGCCACCGGCCTCGGCCTCGGCCCCGGCCCCGGCAGCGACATCGGCACCGCCCTCGCCGCCCGCACGGCCGAGGAGGTGCTCGCCGGCTATCTGCACCAGCAGTCGGCGGACTTCCTGCGCAGCCTGCGCCTGCACCGGGAGAGCGGTTCGGACGCGGAAGGCGCCGGCGAGGCCGCCTGGCAACTGCGCCGCGCCGCCCGCCGGATCAGCGCCACCCTGTACACCTTCCGCCCGCTGACCGAGGAGGCCTGGGCCGACCAACTCCGCTCCGAGCTGGGCTGGTTGTCCGGCACACTGGCGCGCGAGCAGGCGCTCGCGGCGCGCCGGGAGCGCCTGATGACGGCACTGCAGCGGCTGACGGGCCGCGGCGAACGCCTCGACCGCGCCGACCGGAGCGACCGCCAGGGCCGGCCGGACCGCGGCAAACGGGGCGACCGTACGTCCAGGGGCTCCGCCACCGGCCCGGCCGCCTCGACCGCCGGTGCGTCCCCCACCGCGTCAGCAGCTCCCTCCGCAACCGCATCATCAATTCCCTCCGCAACTCCCTCCACCGACCCGGATCCCGACGGCGCCCTGTCGGCCGGCGCGGCGCGGGCCGGAGCACTGCTGGACCGCCAGCTCACCCTGGCCCGCACCCGCGCCCACTCCGCCGCACTGCAGGCCCTGGGCTCCTCCCGCTTCCACGCCGTCGCCGACTCCGTGGCGGTACTCGCCTCCGAGGCGCCGTTGGCCCGTACGACCACCGAGCTGCCGGCCGCCGAGGCGCTGCCGCCGCTCGCCGAGCAGGCGCACCGACGGCTCGCGGAGGCGGTCGCCACGCTGCCGCTGTCCCGCGCGGGCTACCCGTACAACGCCGCGGCGCTCGCCGCCGACCAGCGTCAGGACGCCCCCTGGCACCAGGTTCGGATGCTGGTACGCCTGAGCCGCTACGCCCGGGAAGTGATCGCGCCGGAGTACCCCGACCCCCGGCTGGCGGAGGGCGGCCGGGCGCTGGAGTGGCACCGCGACGCCGCGGAGGCCGCCGCCGCAGCCGCCGCCGCGGCCCGCACCCCCCGGATCGCCCCGGCCACGGCGTACGCCCTCGGGGTGCTGCACGCCGACCAGCGACACGAGGTGGAGGCGGCCCGGTTCGCCTTCGGCCGGGTGTGGCTGCCACGGCCACCGGAACGGAAGAGCGGGGTGATGATGTGACCGTGCCTCAGAAGCCCATTCGAGCAGCGGGATGTGTCCTGTGGCGTCGCACGGCGTCCGAGGACGGACTGGAGATCGCGCTCGTCCACCGCCCCAAGTACGACGACTGGTCCCACCCCAAAGGCAAGCTGAAGCGCGGCGAGGACGCGCTGGCCGGCGCCGTGCGCGAGGTGGCGGAGGAGACCGGCATGGAGTGCCGGCCCGGCGCCCCGCTGCCCACCTCCTCCTACCTCGTCAACGGCCAGCCCAAGCAGGTCCGTTACTGGGCGGCAGAAGCAGTCGCCGGCGCCTTCACGCCGAACAGCGAGGTCGACCGCATGGTGTGGCTGTCGCCCGCCGAGGCCCGCAGCCGCCTCACCCAGGAACGTGACCGTCCCCTCGTGGCCGCCCTGCTCGCCGCCCTGCACTTGGCCTGAAGGCGCGGGGCGGGCTGCGGGGCGTGGACGGCCCGTGCCGGGAAGACACGGGCCGCAGAGCGAGTACCGCTCACAGAGGCCAGGCGTTGTCCGGCTCGTCGAGCCAGACGTGCTGGCCGTCGGGGGTCACAGTGAGGCCGAACCGGTCATGTCCCGGGCGGCCGCTGTCGACCCACCAGCGGTACGCAGTCTCCACCTCGTCCCACAGCCGGCGCGGTCCCGACTGCCACACTGTCGCTTCGGCGCCATCCCGGAACATGACGCACGCCCATGACCTGTCGGTGAGGCCGTAGAACCACACCGGCCGCGCGCCCTGCCGCTTGTCGGCGACGGATTGCGCGCACTGCGGGACGCGGAGCCCCAGCGCGAACGGCAGAGCCGAGAAACGGCCCGTGACGAATTCCTCCTCGGTGAGGGGCGTGGTGGACTTGTCGGCTGCTTCGACTCCCCGCTCGGGGACGTACTCGCTGTGATCGATCGGCCGACGGCGCTGCGCCCTGGCTTTCATGAATTCGACCGGATGCCCGAACGTGCCGCTCGCGATGCCGTCGCCGACGCGCAGGCGAACCACGGCACATGATCGCCTGGGCCGTGGACGGCGCTCCGCCCTCAGCGCTACGCCGCCCATCTCCTTCCCGGCGCGGCCCAGTAGCGGCAGCCCCGCTCATGGGGACCCAAGAGCGGAGCGTCTTTTTCGCGAATCTGCGGAACGTGGTCGAAGCCGCTGCCGGAGCAGGTGGCGGCCGCGCTCTCCTCCGCCGGCAGGCGCTGTATCTCACCAGCTACGACCGCAGCCCAGAGGCCAACTCCTGGACTGCGCACGCCCTCCATGCCCGCCGGGGGTTCGTCGCTGTACGGGGAGGGTCGCCGCGTTGGGCGGAGGCCCGTTCCGCCGCTACCGCCCTTGCACGCCGCGGCGACCCCGTGCCTCTGCTGGACTTCATCGATGGGTCGATTGTGGACGACGATGCCGCAGAGGCTGCGAACCTGAACTATTGGGCCTACTGGATGGGTGTCCTCAGGGAGCCCCAGGCCGACGACGCTTTCATGTCTGACCGTGATCTGACCGGCTGGGACCCGGCAACCCTCCTTCGAGGGCTGGCTCAGGGCTTCCAGGAGTCGCCGGGCTATGCCGACCTGTACGCCCATTCCCTGTGGGCACTGCTGACGGCTCACCCGTGGCTGCCGCATGCCTCGCCCGCACTCGCCCGTACGCTCGCCGACCGCGTCGCCAGGATGCTCGACGACGGCTTGATCTCCCCACGATCCCGGCACGAGCTGAGCTTCGTGCATTACGTTCTACGCGATCACCAGCACTGACACCGGAGGTCACCATGGCGGACGAGACGATCAACGCACGGGGCACAGCGGGATACCTCCTTGAGATGGGGATGCTCAAGCGGGCCAAGCGGTCCGGCTGGTGGATCGCCGGCGTCAAAGACCCCGAAAGCATCGCCGAGCACTCGTTCCGGGTGGGCATCATTGGCGCGGTGCTGGCAATGATGGAAGGCGCCGACCCGGCGAAGGTTGCCCTGATGTGCCTGTTCCACGACACTCAGGAAACCCGTGTCGGCGATATCCCGCACATCGGTCGGCGCTACCTGACAGCAGCTTCGAACGAGAAGGTCACCGCCGACCAGGTATCTGCCGCTCACCCCGCTGTGACCTCCGGAGTTCAGCGCGTCGTCGACGAGTACGAGAACGGCGACTCCACCGAGGTTGTCGTGGCCCACGATGCCGACAAACTCGAATGTCTCGTACAGGCCGTCGAGTACCGCGAGCAGGGGTGCAGCATCGTTCAGAATTGGATTGACACCAGCTTGGCGAGCCTCAAGACGGCATCGGCGCAGGCCCTTGCGGAGGCCGCGCTGAACATGCCGTCGATCGAGTGGCAGCAGACCTACCTGCGATGACCGGTCCTCGTGCCTTACGTCGGCCGGTCCGCGTGCCGGTGCGGTGCGCACGCCACGGTGCGGCGGGCACCCACCGTGTGGGCCGCACCTGTCCCCGGCCGGCATCTCCCCTGCCGGATTCCGGGTCAGGGGCAAATGGGTCATGTCCCCCTCAAGTCTCTCAATATTCTGCGCAACTCCCTGAAGCGCCACCAGCTGCAACGAGGGCCGGCTCGGAGGATTTTCCCCGTCAACCAGGTCGTCGCACCAGCAGGCCGGGGAAAGGGTCGGTGACCCTATTTCATGGGCTTACACTGCCTGCATGGCACAGAAAGTAATCACCATCTTCACGGACGACCTCACGGGCGAAGAGTCCACCGAGGCCGCCACGCACACTCTTTCTCTTGACGGTGTGACTTACGAGATCGATTTGAGCCCGGACAGCTACGACCAGCTGCTGGAAGCCGTTGGGCCGTTCTTGAAGGCCGGCCGCAAGACCGGGAAGGCCCGTAAGCCGCGTAAGGCGGCGGCAGGCGGCAATGAGGACACTGCCGCGATCCGGGCCTGGGCCAAGTCGAGCGGCTACAACGTCAGCGACCGCGGGCGGGTGCCCGCTGAGATTCGTGAGGCGTACCAAAAAACCAAGTGAATTTTTTGGATATACCGGAAGCCCCTCACCGTGCGTGAGGGGCTTCTTTGTGCCCGATTCCGGCAAGGCTGCCTGCCCGTAGCGGGCGGCGGTAGCCAGGCGCTGCGGGGAATGGAAAGGAACAATCAAGAAGCGATTCTTTTCCGGGGCAATCCGAACGTCGTCGCCGCTGCGGTGCATTGCGGGACAGAAGGAGAGAGACCGGCAGGTCGAACTTCTGGCTCTCCAGGCCGGCCCGCGAACTGGCGGAGAGACCGCGGCCGGAGAGCCGGCCGGCGCTGAGCGGCCCCCAGGTCAGCACGCTTATGCCGGAGCGCTGTGCGCCCGCGCCCGCCATCTCCGACTCCATCGGATGCCGGCGGCCGGGACGAGGTCGTCGCACCGCACTGTCCCTACGGACGAGTGCTTCCCCCTGCACCGCCACCCCTGGGGGCAAGCGCCTCCCACCGCACCGTGACCTCCCCCTGGCGGCGGCGCCGCGGATCGCCGGTCAGCGGCCAGTCCGCGGCGAGGGCCTGTACGGCGGCGCGCCACCGCTGGCGGGCGCCGAGGGTGCCGAGCGGGGCGGCGGTGGCCCAGGCGCGGTCGAAGTCCCGGAGGAAGGCATGCACCGGCTCGCCCGGCACATTGCGGTGGATCAGTGCTTTCGGGAGGCGTTCCGCCAGGTCAGAAGGTGTGTGAAGGGAGCCGAGACGGGCGGCGAAAGTGACCGTGCGCGGCCCCTCGGGGCCCAGCGCCACCCAGACGTGCCGCCGCCCGATCTCGTCGCAGGTGCCCTCGACCAGCAGTCCGCCTGGCGCCAGCCGCGCGCACAGCCGCCGCCACACGGCGGCCACCTCGTCCTCGTCGTACTGCCGCAGCACATTCGCGGCCCGGATGAGGACCGGTGCCCGTTTGCCCCGGCCTTCCGGCAGCGGCACCTCGAAGCCGCCGTGGAGGAAGTCCAGCCCCGGCCGCTCGTACGGCCGGGCGGCCTCGACCCGCGCCGGATCTATCTCTATGCCGACGACCCGGGCGTCCGGGCGGACCGTACGCAGCCGGCCCAGCAGCTCCACCGCGGTCCAGGGAGCGGCGCCGTAGCCGAGGTCGACGGCCACGGGGTCGGCGGTGCGGCGCAGCTCGGCGCCGTGTTCGGCCGCTATCCAGCGGTCCATCCGGCGCAGCCGGTTGGGGTTGGTGGTCCCACGGGTGGCGTTTCCGACGGGCCGGGACGGCGGGGGTATCAGCGTGGCGGCGGAGACGGCAGGGCGGCGGACCATGCCATCGAGGGTATGGGGTGACCGCGGGACAGCCGCCCGCCGAGGCCGCGGGACAGCCGCCGCCCGCCGAGGGAACAGGCCGCCCGCCGAGGAAGCAGGCCGCCCCGCCGCGTCGGCCATGGCCCCTACATGGTCACGCTTTGGCAAAGTGCGGCCAGAGCCTGCCGGACGGAAATGGATGGCCGGCGTCTGTTGTTGGAGGGGGTCGGAGGCGCGCCGCCCGCCCCGCCTAGGAGGTAGCTCGACGTGAGCCCACACGTGTCCCGGCTCCGCAGTCGGCCCCATGGCCAGTTCCCGGGCCAGGCCCGGCTGCGACGGCCCGGCAGCGTGCGCCGTCCGCGCCGGGTGGCCATGCTCAGCGTCCACACCTCCCCGCTGCACCAGCCCGGTACGGGCGACGCGGGCGGCATGAACGTCTACATCGTCGAGCTGGCCAAGAAGCTCGCCTCGATCAACATCGAGGTGGAGATCTTCACCCGTGCCACCACCGGCACCCTCCCGCCCGCCGTCGAGCTCGCCCCGGGCGTCCTCGTCCGTCATGTGGACGCCGGTCCGTACGAGGGCCTGGCCAAGGAGGAGCTGCCCGCCCAGCTGTGCGCCTTTACCCATGGCGTGATGCAGGCCTGGGCCGGCCACCGCCCCGGCTATTACGACCTGGTGCACTCCCACTACTGGCTCTCCGGCCATGTCGGCTGGCTGGCCGCCGAGCGCTGGGGTGTGCCGCTGGTGCACGCCATGCACACCATGGCCAAGGTCAAGAACGCCGCGCTGGCCGTGGGCGACACCCCCGAACCGGCCGCCCGGGTGATCGGTGAAACGCAGATCGTCCGTGCCGCGGACCGCCTGATAGCCAACACGGCCGAGGAGGCGGACGAGCTCGTCCGTCATTACGAGGCCGAGCCCGGCAAGGTCGCGGTGGTGCACCCGGGCGTCAACCTCGACCGCTTCCGGCCCGCCGGCGGTGAGGTCGCCGACAGCCGGGCCGCCGCTCGTGCCCGCCTCGGCCTGCCGCAGGACGCGATCATTCCGCTCTTCGCCGGCCGTATACAGCCGCTGAAGGCCCCCGACATCCTGCTGCGCGCCACCGCCGCCCTGGTGACCGAGGACCCCTCGCTGCGTTCCCGCCTGGTCGTGCCCGTGGTCGGCGGGCCCAGCGGCAGCGGCCTGGCCAAGCCCGAGGGACTGCAGAAGCTGGCCGCCCGGCTCGGCATCGCCGACCTGGTGCAGTTCCGCCCGCCGGTCGGCCAGGAACAGCTCGCCGACTGGTACCGCGCCGCATCCGTGCTGGTCATGCCCTCGTACAGCGAATCCTTCGGCTTGGTCGCCATCGAGGCCCAGGCCTGCGGCACCCCGGTCGTCGCGGCCGCGGTCGGCGGTCTGCCGGTGGCCGTACGCGACGGCGTCAGCGGCTTCCTCGTCGCCGGCCACGACCCGGCCGATTACGCCCGCGCCCTCGGCCGCTTCGTCGCGGACCCGGCCCTGCCGACCCGTATGGGCACCGACGCCGCCCGCCACGCCCAGTCCTTCGGCTGGGACACCGCCGCCGCGGCGACGGGCGACGTCTACGCCGCCGCCATGCAGGAGCACCGCCGTCACCTACGATCCCTCCATGGGTGACGAGCGAGCGATGAGCGGTGCCGGGAACACCACGGCCGAGGCGGTTCCGACGGCGCAGGCCGTGATCGAGCGGACCCTGGCCGACGCCGAGCTGGAATGGGAATCGCCCTCCGACGGCAGCTACGTGATCAAGCTGCCCGGCACCCGCAAGCTCTCCACGACCTGCTCACTCATCGTCGGCAGGCACTCCCTGTCCATCAACGCCTTCGTCGTCCGCCACCCCGACGAGAACCACGAGGCCGTGCACCGCTGGCTCCTCGAACGCAACACCCGTCTCTACGGCGTCAGTTACGCGATCGACAAGCTCGGCGACATCTACCTCGTCGGCAAGCTCCCGCTGGCCGCCGTCACCCCCGACGAGCTCGACCGCATCCTCGGCACGGTCCTGGAGAACGCCGACGGCAGCTTCAACACCCTGCTGGAAATGGGCTTCGCCACCGCCATCCGCAAGGAGTACGCCTGGCGGGTATCCCGCGGCGAATCCACCCGCAACCTGGACGCCTTCACCCATCTGACGCAGGGTCCGTCCGCGTAGCCGTGCCCACGGCGTGTGCCTTACGCCACTGGCTTGCCCGCCCTCGTCTGCTCGGCCGCACCTGCCGGTGCCCCGATCTGCGCTCCGGGCACCGGAGCTGACGCCGTATCCGCCACCCGGGCCGCCCCCTTCCCTTCCCCGGACACGGTTCCCACCCCCATCCCCATCCCCATCCCCCTCCCCGGCCCCGTCCGCCCCGGCAGGCTCCGCAGCAGCAGCCCGTAGCCCAGAGCGGCCACCGTGCCGACGACCGCGCAGCCGGCCCACAGCGCGTCGGCGCCGTAGTGGTCGATCGCCAGGCCGCCGACAGAGGGGCGGTCAGGGAGGCGACGGACCAGGACAGGGAGTACATGCCCTGGTAGCGGCCACGGCCGTGGAGGGGGGAGAGGCGTACCACCAGGCCCATCTGGGTGGGGGAGTTGATGATCTCGCCCAGGGTCCAGACGGCGACGGCGACCGCGTACATGGCGACCGAGCCCGCCAGCGCGGTCAGCCCGAAGCCGTAGCCGGCGAGCAGGGCCGAACCGATGAGGAGCATGGCGGAGCCGGCGGCGCGGCGGGCCGGGCGCCGCTGAGGTGTGAGCGGTGGGCGCGGAGTAGGAGCACGGGCGCAGCTGAGGCGTGAGCAGTGAGCGCGGAGCGCCGGGCGGGTAAGTGGCGACAGCCGCGATTGCCACCTACATACCGGTCGGTCCCCGCCGCCACTCATTTGGCAGGAAGCGTCAAACGGCGACGGAAAGCCCAGGTCCTGGACCCGCGCAAGGCGCCGTGCGGACTTGGATTACGCTCGACGCCATGGCCGACGCACCGTACAAGCTGATCCTCCTTCGCCATGGCGAGAGCGAGTGGAACGCGAAGAACCTGTTCACCGGCTGGGTGGACGTCAATCTCAACGAGAAGGGCGAGAAGGAGGCAGTCCGCGGCGGAGAGCTGCTCGAGGACGCCGGCCTGCTCCCCGATGTGGTGCACACCTCCCTCCAGAAGCGCGCCATCCGCACGGCGCAGCTGGCCCTGGAGGCCGCCGACCGGCACTGGATCCCGGTCCACCGCAGCTGGCGGCTGAACGAGCGCCACTACGGTGCGCTGCAGGGCAAGGACAAGGCGCAGACACTGGCCGAGTTCGGCGAGGAGCAGTTCATGCTCTGGCGCCGCTCGTACGACACCCCGCCGCCCGCGCTCGACCGCGACGCCGAGTACTCCCAGTTCTCCGACCCGCGCTACGCCGGCCTCCCGCCGGAGCTGCGCCCGCAGACGGAGTGCCTCAAGGACGTCGTCGTCCGTATGCTCCCGTACTGGTTCGACGGCATCGTCCCGGACCTCCGCGCCGGAAAGACGGTCCTGGTCGCCGCCCACGGCAACTCGCTGCGTGCCCTGGTCAAGCACCTCGACGGCATCTCCGACGAGGACATCGCCGGCCTCAACATCCCCACCGGCATCCCGCTCGCCTACGAGCTGGACGCCGACTTCCGCCCCGTCAACCCCGGCGGCACCTACCTCGACCCGGAGGCCGCCAAGGCCGCCATCGAGGCAGTGAAGAACCAGGGCAAGAAGAAGTAGCACCCAGCTCCGTACGGAGCGGTGTAGAGCCCCCTGTCGGCGGATTCCCGCCGGCGGGGGGCTTTGCATTGGGTGCGTCGTGGGCTGCGGCCCGGGTCTGTGGATGCGGCCTGGGGCGGTGGATGCAGCATGGAAGAGGGGCCGTATTCATCTGCAACCGGAAGGATGAGCGTGATGCCCAAGTTCATGGATATCCATCACGGTATGAAGGGGCTTACGCCCGACCAGCTCAACGCGGCGCACCAGGCCGATCTCGCCATTCAGAGCGAGGAAGGTGTCACCTTCGAAGCTGCCTGGGCCGACACCGACTCCGGCGAGGTCTTCTGTTTGTCGGAAGCGCCCTCGGCGGGAGCCGTGCAGCGTATCCACGAGCGCACCGGCCATAAGGCGGACGAGATCCATCCGCTGTCGGTCAGCATGTGACCCGGCTCCGCGGCAGGGCCGGGGCCGATGAGCAGGCAGCGCCGACCCGTGAGCAGGACGGTCCGGGCAGTGACCGGAACATGATCGCCGACAAGGGCATCAAGTGGCAGCGGCCCCGGCCGGAAGAACAACCGGTCGGGGCCGCTGTGGCGCTGTGCCGTAGTGGCGTCGTGCCGAGTGGCGTCGTGCCGTGACGGTCGCTAGCAGCTGCCGCCGCACTGGCACGGCCCGCCCGACTGACAGCCGCAGCTGCAGCCGGAGCCGCAGCCGCAGGCGCCGAGCAGAGGGAGCAGGGGACGCTCGACGGTCGTCGGGGCGTCCTGCGCGGGGCTGGGGGAGTCCGCCATGGGTGCCATGAATTGCCTCCTAGGGGTCACCTGGTGCCCCATTGCATGCCCGGGTGACGAGGCGCGTCAACGGCGCGCGGAGGCACACGTCAACGGCGCACGGCGGCTCAGGGAGCGGACTCGCGCCCTCCGCCCGTCGCCGTGGCTACGCGCCGTCCACCGCCGCCGGCGGGGCGATCTCGTCGGCGTGCTCACCGGTCACGAGGTAGACGACCCGCTTGGCGACGGAGACCGCGTGGTCCGCGAAGCGCTCGTAGTAGCGGCCCAGCAGGGTCACGTCCACGGCAGTCTCGATGCCGTGCTTCCAGCGGTCGTCCATCAGGTGCTGGAAGAGGGTGCGGTGCAGCATGTCCATCGCGTCGTCGTCCTGCTCCAGCTGCAGCGCGAGATCGACGTCCTTGGTGATGATGACCTCGGCGGCCTTCGCCATCAGGCGCTGCGCCAGCTGCCCCATCTCCAGGATGGTGGCGTGCAGATCCTGCGGAACGGCCGTCTCCGGGAAGCGCAGCCGGGCCAGCTTGGCCACGTGCTGGGCCAGGTCGCCGGAGCGCTCCAGGTCGGCGCTCATCCGCAGCGAGGTGACGACGATCCGCAGGTCGGTGGCGACCGGCTGCTGCCGCGCCAGCAGGGCGATCGCGCGGGCCTCCAGATCGCGCTGGAGGTCGTCGACCTTCTCGTCGGCGGCGATGACGTTCTCGGCCAGCTTGAGGTCCGCGTCGAGAATCGCCGTGGTGGCGCGCCCGATCGCGGAGCCGACGAGCCGGGCCATCTCGACCAGGCCCTCGCCGATCGAATCCAGCTCCTCGTGGTACGCGTCCCGCATCTGTGACCTTCTCTCGCATCGATGTGGTGGTGTGGCGTGTGCGTGTGTGGGGGTGGGGGTGACGGGAGGGGGAACGGGGTGCAGGTGACCTGCGCCCACGCTCTCACGGCCGGTGCCCGCGCGGTCCGTACCCGTGAGGGGCGGTGCCCCACGGAGCCGGTACTCCGTGGTGCCGGTGCTCCGAAGGGGCCGGCGCCCCGCGGTCGCTCAGCGTGTCCGGCCGCGCGTCGGTGCGGAACCGGTTCGGTGCCCGCACCGTCACCCTGCGGGCACCGCGCGACCTGCGGTGCCACCGGGGGTGAACCACTGCCGACGTGAAGGTGAACTCTGGGCGACGCATCCACGGCCCCGGGGGCTGCCCTGCGGTTCACCTGGCCGGGGGCCGCGGTGGCAGGGCGCTCGCGGAGGTTTCCCTAGGGACATCCGGCGGGCAGCCGCAGGATGCGTACCGGCCTGCGGAGTGAACCGGTACCGACGCCTCGGTGAACTCTGGGCGACGGGTGTTCGAGCAGAGCCTCTGACGGCTGGGGAAGTGTCCGACCCGGCGCATAACCTGGAGTCATGAACGTGGACGCGGCCGTCGCCGCAGTGGCTGCGATCGCCGGGCTCTGTACCGGTGTCTTCGCCATGCTGGCGTTCCGCTGGAGCGAACGCGACCAGGCCAAACCCACCCGCACCTCGCTGCACACGGACGCCGTGCTGCCGCCCGGGGTCGACACCGTGCTGTCGGTGCTCCGCTCCTCCGCAGTGGTCCTCGACGAGGCCGACGCCGTCGTCAAGGCCAGCTCCGCCGCCTACGCCCTCGGGCTGGTCCGCGGCGGCAAGCTCGCCGTCGAGCCGATGATGCAGATGGCCCGTGACACCCGCAGGGACGGCGAGATACGCCAGGTCGAGCTGGATCTGCCGCGCCGCGGCACCGGTCGCGGCGAGGCCCTCGCGGTCTCGGCCAGAGTCGCCCCGCTCGGCTCCCGGCTCGTCCTGCTGCTGGTCGAGGACCTCACGGAGGCCCGCCGGATAGAGGCGGTCCGCCGTGACTTCGTGGCCAACGTCAGCCATGAGCTCAAGACGCCCGTCGGCGCCCTGTCACTGCTCTCCGAGGCAGTGATGGACGCCAGTGACGACCCCGAGGCCGTCGAGCGCTTCGCCGGCCGGATGCAGAACGAGGCCACCCGCCTGACCAACCTGGTCCAGGAGCTCATCGACCTCTCCCGGGTGCAGAACGACAACCCGCTGGAGGACGCCGAGCCCGTCCGGGTCGACGAGCTGGTTGCCGAGGCGATGGACCGCTGCCGCCAGCAGGCCGGCGCGAAGCAGATCACCATGGCCAGTTCCATCGGCGGGCCCGACGGGTCCGCCACCCGGGGCGTTGCCGGGCGACACGAGGGCGGCACCGCTGACCTGCACGTATGGGGAAACCGCGGCCAGCTCGCGGCCGCCCTGGGCAACCTCGTCGAGAACGCCGTCAACTACTCCCCGGCACGCACCCGCGTCGGGATCGCCGGGCGCCATGTCTCCGCGCCCGGTGGCGACCTGATCGAGATCGCGGTGACCGACCAGGGCATCGGGATATCCGAAAAGGACCGGGACCGCGTCTTCGAGCGGTTCTACCGTGTGGACCCGGCGCGCTCGCGCGCCACCGGCGGGACCGGCCTCGGCCTCGCCATCGTCAAGCATGTGGCCGCCTCGCACGGCGGGGAGGTCACGGTGTGGAGCGCTGAGGGACAGGGCTCCACCTTCACCCTGCGTCTCCCGGAAGCCGGAGCCGTACGCGACCGCGAACGGCCCGCCGACCTCTCCGCGGAGGGCCTCGACGACGAGGACCGCCCGTACGAGACCTTCAACGATCCGCTCCCTGCTCACCCAGCCCCGGAGGTCCTTCCGTGACCCGAGTGCTTGTCGTCGAGGACGAGGAATCGTTCAGCGACGCACTGTCGTACATGCTCCGCAAGGAGGGTTTCGAGGTCGCCATCGCGGCTACGGGCCCTGACGGACTGGACGAGTTCGAGCGCAACGGCGCCGACCTCGTTCTGCTGGACCTGATGCTGCCGGGCCTGCCCGGCACCGAGGTCTGCCGCCAGCTGCGTGGCCGCTCCAATGTCCCGGTCATCATGGTGACCGCCAAGGACAGTGAGATCGACAAGGTCGTCGGCCTGGAGATAGGGGCCGACGACTACGTCACCAAGCCCTTCTCCTCCCGCGAACTGGTCGCCCGCATCCGCGCGGTGCTGCGCCGCCGCGGCGAGCCGGAGGAGGTCACTCCGCAGGCCCTGGAGGCCGGCCCGGTCCGGATGGACGTGGACCGCCATGTCGTCACGGTCGCCGGCGGCAAGGTCGATCTGCCCCTGAAGGAGTTCGACCTCCTGGAGATGCTGCTGCGCAACGCGGGCCGCGTGCTGACCCGTATGCAGCTCATCGACCGGGTCTGGGGCGCCGACTACGTGGGCGACACCAAGACCCTTGATGTGCACGTCAAGCGGCTGCGCGCCAAGATCGAGCCCGACCCGGGCGCACCGCGCTACCTCGTCACGGTCCGCGGTCTGGGGTACAAGTTCGAGCCGTAAAGTTCGAGCCGTAAAGGCAGCGTGAGCAGGACAGCAGCGGCCCGCCCGTCCCGTGGCGGGCCGCAGCTACGCGTCAGGGGCGCCCCTCCGATCCCC